>JAVVFB010000175.1:0-7311 GCA_032251095.1 Roseovarius sp.
GGGAACCGGTTTTGAGCGATCCGAACATGCGAAATCAATAAGTTAGAGCATGTCGCGTGAATGCGGATGAACGCGACATGCTCTAGGTGTCGGAGGGGTGATTGATCCCGTCGACCCAAGCGATGTTGCCGAGGTCGCGCGGATTGATCCCTTCCAATGCACCAAGGTTGACGCCGTATTCGTTCGGGTTTGAGCGGCGTTGATGGTGGGTGTAAATTCCGCAGGTCTTGCAGAAATAATGTTTCGCGGTGCCCGTGCCCCATTGATAGAGGGTCAGGTTTTCTGTCCCCTTGATGATCTCAACTCCTGACAGAGGGGCCGAAACCGCCGCCGCGCCGCGTCGTCGGCAGAAGCTGCAATCGCAGCGGCGCGCGGTGTTCAGCCCATCCGACAGCGTCACGCGCAATTCAACGGAGCCGCAGTGGCAGGTGGCTTTGTGTGTTTGCGTCATTTTCGGGGCCTCACGTGGGGAATGGATGTGCGCCGATAGATGCAATCGGCCTGCGGATGGGGCGGTTTGCCATCAGTCATGTCCCAGAAGCGCCGCCCGCCAAGGCGAAGCAACAAAGGCAGGGTCAGGGCACCACCGATCACGAAACCGCCCGCATGTGCCCAATAGGCGACGCCGCCCATGCTCAGGTCTGCGCCGATGCCGCTATAGAGTTGAATTGCGAACCAGAGCACCAGAAGGATTGCGGCGGGAATGGTGATGATACGAAAAAACACGATGAAGATGATCAGGATATCTACCCGCGCGCGCGGGAACAGCAAAAGATAGCCGCCCATCACCCCCGCAATCGCCCCCGAGGCCCCGACGGTGGGCACCATTGAGGCGGGGTCGGAGGCCACCTGCGCAAGGCTCGCGCCCACACCGCAAGCGAGATAGAAGGCGAGATAGGGCAGGTGGCCCATCCGGTCCTCCATGTTGTCGCCGAAAATCCACAGGAACAACATGTTGCCGACAAGGTGCATGACCCCGCCATGTAGGAACATCGAGGTCAGAAGACCCGAATACCCGCCCATTTGGGTGACACGCGCCGGGATCATGGCCCAGTCAAAGAAGAACTGGTTGAGCGCGCGCGCATCGCTGAACAGCGGCCAATAGCCTAGATAGATCACCACGTTGAGGGCAATCAGCGCATAGGTCACATAGGGCGTGCGCCCCGAGGGGTTATGGTCGCGGATCGGGAACATGGGGCCAGGTTGGCCCCATGCCGTGTCAAGGTCAAGCCATGCCGCCCAAGAGTTCGGCGTTGCCGCCCGCCGCCGTTGTGTCGACGCAGACGTGACGCTCGTGCAGGGCGTGGCCGGTGTCGGGCAGGCCGGTGATCAGCGGCATGATCGGCCCCTCGCGTTCGCTCAGCGCGAGGGCATAGGCGCGCGCAGTATCCGCATCACCCCACCAAAGTGCCCCCGAGAAGCCGCTGAGGGTGACAAGGGCCGAGGGGTCAAGCGCGCCTGTGGCCTCTACCGCGACGCCGCCGAGATCGGTGACCGCCTTGGCCTGTTCTGCGGCGACCTTTGCCCCCGGCCCCATGCACAACAGGGCGGGGCGCACGCGGGTGGTCAGACGGTTGGATTCGCCGGTGGGCCCTGGCAGAACGATGTCCTGACGCGGGGTGCCGGGGGTAGAGTTGGTGCGATCCAGCGCGATCTGGGCGTCCTTGGTGGTCATTGCGCCGGGCCATTCGGCCTCGACCAATGGTGCCGGGCGCGCGGTATAGCGGGTCAGGTAATGCGGACCGCCGGCCTTGGGGCCGGTGCCCGAGAGCCCTTCGCCGCCAAAGGGTTGGCTGCCGACGATGGCGCCGATCTGGTTGCGGTTCACATAGATGTTGCCGGCATGCACCCGCTCGGTCACGTGTTGCACGCGGTCATCAATCCGCGTCATCAGGCCAAAGGTCAGCCCATAGCCGGTGGCGTTGATCGCATCAATCACCCGGTCCAGATGCTTGGCCTTGAAGGTGGCCAGATGCAGGACCGGGCCAAAGATTTCGCGCTCTAGATCCTCGATGCCGCCAACACTGATCAGGCTAGGGGCGATGAAGGTGCCGACATTCGGTGTCATCAGCTCGTGCATCAGGCGGCCTTCGGCGCGGGCCTTCTGGATGTGATCGGCAATGCCAGAACGCGCGGTTTCGTCGATCACCGGGCCGCAATCGGTCGAGATATGCCAGGGCGAGCCGACGCAGAGCACATCCATCGCACCCTTGAGCATCTTGATGAAATCCTCGGCGATATCTTCCTGCACATAAAGACAGCGCAGCGCGGAACAGCGCTGACCGGCCGATTGAAAGGCGGATTCGACGATCGCCTGCACCGCCTGTTCGGGCAAGGCGGTGGAATCGACGATCATCGCATTGAGACCACCGGTTTCGGCAATCAGCGGCGCGCCGGGGGCGAGGTTTTGCGCCATGGCAGCGCGGATTTTCATCGCCGTGCCGGTCGAGCCGGTAAAGGCCACCCCGCCGACACGCGCGTCAGAGGTGAGCGCCGCGCCAACATCGCCCGCACCGGGCAGAAGCTGAAGCGCGGATTTGGGCACACCGGCCTTGTGCATCAGCGAAATCGCCAGATGGGCGATGGTCGGGGTTTGCTCGGCGGGTTTCGAGAGAACCGCGTTGCCCGCGGCAAGCGCCGCCGCGATCTGGCCGCTGAAGATCGCCAGCGGGAAGTTCCACGGCGAAATACAGGTGAAGGTGCCCACCGCCGCGGCCTCGGGGGCGTTGGCGGCGTAATAGCGCAGGAAATCCACCGCTTCGCGCAGTTCGGCCACCGCATCGGGGATGGACTTGCCGGCTTCGCGCGACAGGATGGCGAAAATCTCGCCAAAGTTTTCCTCGTAAAGATCGGCGACCTTGTTGAGAACCTTGGCGCGCTCGGTCCGGGGCGCATCCCAGGGGCGCGCCGACGACAGGGCGGTTTCGATCTCGGCGGTGCTTGCCGCCGCGACGGTGCCGGGGCTGTCGGCAGGGTCGGCGGGGTTGTCAACGCGGGTCGGCGCGTTGGCCTTTGCCTTGCCCGCGACAAGGGCGGTTGCGGCCCATTCATGGGTGGCAAAGGCGTCGCGCGCCTTGATCACCGCGTCAAGCGTCGGGCGGTGGTGAAGATCAAAGCCGCGCGAATTGGGGCGCTCGGGCTGAAACAGGTCAGGGCCGGTGGCCAGATCGGCAGGCGGGTCGTTGACCGCGTCAAACGGATCGCGGGCGACCACTTCGGGGGCGACCTCTTCATCGACGATCTGGTTCACGAAGCTTGAATTGGCGCCGTTTTCCAGAAGGCGACGCACCAGATAGGCCAGCAGGTCGCGATGCGCGCCAACCGGCGCATAGATGCGACAGCGGGTTTTCTCGGCCTTGAGGATGATGTCATGCAGGGCCTCGCCCATGCCGTGCAGACGCTGGAATTCGAAGGTCGATTTGTCACTGGCCATTTCCAGAATGGCGGCGGCGGTATGGGCGTTATGGGTGGCAAATTGCGGATAGATCCGGTCGGTCATTGACAGGAGCTTGCGCGCGTTGGCGATATAGCTCACGTCGGTGGCGGCCTTCGAGGTGAAGACCGGAAAGCCCTCGATGCCCTCGACCTGGGCGCGCTTGATCTCGGTGTCCCAATAGGCGCCCTTGACGAGGCGGACCATGATCTTGCGGTCAAGCCGGGTGGCCAGACCATAGAGGTGGTCAAGAACGTGGCTGGCGCGGTGGCCATAGGCCTGAACCACGACGCCAAACCCGTCCCAGCCCGCAAGGGCGGGCTCGGCGAGCACGGCTTCGATCACATCGAGCGAGAGCGACAGACGGTCGGCCTCTTCGGCGTCGATGTTAAGGCCCATCCTGGCGGATTTCGCCAGCAGGGCGAGGCTGCGCAGGCGCGGCACGAGGATTTCCATCACCTGGTCGTGCTGGGCCTCTTCATAGCGGGCATGCAGCGCCGAAAGCTTGACCGAGATGCCGGGATTGTCGCGGATATCGGCATTGGTGCAGGCATCGGCAATCGCGGTGATCGCGCGGCTATAGCTCAGATGATAGCGGGTGGCGTCGCCATCGGTGCGCGCGGCCTCGCCAAGCATGTCGTAGGAATAGGAATAACCCTTTTTCTCCATGTTGGTGGCGCGATCCATGGCCGAGCGGATGTTCTCGCCCAGAACGAACTGGCGGCCCATTTCCTTCATGGCGCGGGCAACGGCGGTGCGAATGACCGGTTCGCCCAGACGTTTGATCGCGCTTCGCAGATGGCCGACGGGGCCGGGGGCGTCTTCTTTGAGGACCTTGCCGGTCAGCATCAGGGCCCAGGTCGAGGCATTGACCAGCGACGAGGTCGAATGGCCCATGTGCTTGCCCCAGTTCGAGGGCGCGATCTTGTCCTCGATCAGGGCGTCGATGGTTTCGGCGTCGGGCACCCGCAACAGCGCCTCGGCCAGACACATCAGGGCAATGCCTTCGTCGGTTGACAACCCGTATTCGGCAAGGAAAACTTCCATAAGGCCGGGGTTCGACTGACCGCGGATATCGCGGACCAATTGCGCGCCACGCGCACAGATGGCCTTGCGGTCCGCTTCGGACAGTGCGGCAATTCCGGTCAGGCGGGCAAGGGTTTCACCTTCGTCGGCATAGGTTGCCAGATCAATGGCGCGGCGAATGTCGGTGTCATATGGCATGGATGATCCCCTTGGTTAAGATGGCCTACGATAGCATGATTGATTAAGTTACTTTTCCCGATTACAAATAAAATTCAGGTCAAACGCATCATATTGGAGCGAAAGATGGACCAAAGCGAACAGAGTGAGCTGGACAGGTTCGACCGGGCGATTCTAAGGGTTCTGGCGGGCGACGGGCGGATCAGTGTGACCGAGCTTGCGCGCGAAATCGGCCTGTCGAAATCGCCGACGCAGGCACGGTTGCGCCGACTTGAACGCGACGGGGTGATCACCGGGTATCGGGCGCTGTTTGATCCGATCCGGCTTGGGCTTGATCATGTCAGTTTCGTCGAGGTCCGCCTGCATGACACCCGCGAGGCGGCGCTTGCGGAGTTCAATGCGGCGGTGGCGAAAATCCCCGAGATCGAACAGGTGCATCTGATCGCCGGGAATTTCGATTATCTGATGAAAATCCGCACCCAGAACATGAGCGATTATCGCCGGGTTCTTGCGGAGCATATTTCGACCTTGCCGCATTTGTCCAATACCTCGACCTATGTGGCAATGCAGGCGGTCAAGGAAAACGCTCTTTCCGATGTGATTTGACCAATCAGGGGTGTACCCCATATCATTGGATCATGAAGCATCTGGTTCTGGCAATTGGCATGATCGGGCTTGCGGGCACGCCGCTTGCGGGCGAGACATGCCCCGAGGCCCCCGATCATGGCGCGCAAATAGACGCCCTTATCGCGTCGGCACAATCTGCCCCGGATGAGATCACAGGCCGGATCATTTCAAATGAGATGTGGCAGTATTGGGCCGATGCGCCCGATGATTTTGCCCAGGGACTTCTGGACGAGGGCATGACCCGCCGCGCCGCCTATGATTTTGAGGGGGCGATCACGGCGTTTGATGCGCTTGTGGCGTATTGTCCGGCCTATGCCGAGGGCTATAATCAGCGCGCTTTTGTCAATTTCATTCGTCAGGATTACAGCGCGGCCTTGCCCGATCTTGAGCGCGCGATCGCGCTTTCCCCGCGCCACATTGCGGCGCTGTCGGGGCAGGCCCTGACGCTTATGGCGCTGGAGCGTCCGGCAGAAGCGGTGCTTGCCCTGCGCGCGGCGCTTGAGCTGAACCCATGGTTACCCGAGCGGCATTTGATGGGCGCGCTTGAGGCGGCTGAGAGAGAATTATAGGCGCCGGTGTCGGCTTGTCGGTAAGCGGTGCATAGACCCCATGTTTCAATAAAATAAGGGAAATGCGATAACTGGCACGTTCATCATGAGGAGATGATTGTGTCGGACGAAGATCAGAATGCGGGTCACATGGTCTGGGGAATCCCTGTCCTGCGCCATGCGAGTGGTAGGTATCAGTGGCCGGATACGATCAAGGTCAAAGCCGTCGAACGGGTTCTTGCCGGAGAGAAGGTTGGTGCCATTGCGCAAGAGATTGACGCGAACAAATCTCTTGTGGCGAAATGGGTATATGCACATGGCAAGGGTGGCGAGGAGAGTTCGGTAACCGGTGCTTTCGTCGAAGTAATCGCGCTGGACGGTGCCGGACCGAATGCTTCATCCGGGTCCGACTTCAGATCGTGCGAGATTCATCTCGGTGACGTCCGTCTGACCGTTCAACCTGGATTTCCGATAGCTCAGTTAGCTGAACTATTGCGTGCAGTGAGGGCATCGCAATGATCACCCCTGCAGGCAACTTTCGCGTATTTCTTGCTGCTGAGCCGGTGGACTTCCGCAAAGGGATGGATGGCCTTGCCGGATATGTCGCCTCACATTTCGATCTCGATCCATTTGACGGGGCGATCTACGTATTCCGGTCTCGGCGGGCTGATCGCCTAAAGATGATTATCTGGGATGGCACAGGACTTGTGCTCATCATGAAGCGGCTGAACGGCAAGCGGTTTATCTGGCCCAAACCGCAGTCCGGGCCGATCAATCTCACCAAGGTGCAACTCGATGCCCTTTTCGAGGGTATCGACTGGCGGAACATCACGTCGTCACAGACGCGAAAACCGTCAATCATCTAAGTGAAGGCCATCCTTCGTGCCAATCCGTTCCAGCGACGGTTGCCCTATATTCAATGAGATTTTCACCATGACAAGCTTTCGCATAATTCACGCCCGGTTTCCCGACCCATCCTTTTCCAGAGACAAGGTCGAAAATCGGCTTACGTCTCACCGACGTGCCCTGCTGGCCGCCAGAAAGGGGTGGCAGCATCCATTGAACGAAGACGGCACGCTGGACAACAAAAGCTGGCAGGACCTGCTGGATGACATCGACCTCACTTGGAGCGATCAGAAAAAGATAGGTCGGAGGGCCGAGACCATAAGCCAACGCCACAAAGCTGCGACCGGTATTGCGCACCTTAGGTCTGACGACGCAAAGAAGATCGAGGTCCTCAGGGAGGGGGTCCGGCTGGCGCAGGTCTCCTCTGAACATCATGCTGATGAGCTGGCCGCTGCCCTCCATGCAGAGTTCCCTTGGATGGCGCCGGCCACTGAGATCGTCTGGCACGCGATGCGCCGATCCGTAAGAGCTGGCGATCCTGGTGTGCGCATACCGCCCATTCTGCTGGACGGTCCACTGGACCTGTCACGGAATTGTTCCGCTCCTTTGACTTGGTATTTTGCCACAAAGGAGAAACATCATGGCACAGCAACC
>JAVVFB010000176.1:0-7271 GCA_032251095.1 Roseovarius sp.
TCTGGCATTCATCGAAATGCAGCGCCAGCACCCGGTTAAGATCGCGCGAGGTTTCAAGGTCGCGCCCGAACGGTTTTTCAACCACGATGCGGCTTGTGTCATCGGCCATGCCATGCGCGTGCAGCCGCTTTGCCAGATCGCCAAACAGCGAAGGAGCCACCGAAAAATAGAACGCCCGAATGCGATCGCGTCGTATCAACCCGGACAGCTCGACCCACCCCTGATCGCCGCGCGCATCCAGCGTGACATAGTGCAACATCTTGAGAAAGGACGATAAATCGTCTGTGCGCCCGGATTCTACGCCGCCGAATTCACCAATTACCTCGGCCACGAAATCGCGAAAGGCGGCGCTGTCCATCTCGCTGCGCGCGGCCCCGATCAGGCGCACGTCGCCCTCGATCTGCCCGGCAACAAAGCGGCGAAACAGGGCGGGCCATATCTTGCGGCGGGCAAGGTCGCCCGTGCCGCCGAAAATCACCAGATCAAAGGGTTCTACCGGAATCACCCGCGACGCCATGACGACCACTCCTGCTTTGCCGTATCCGATGTTTTCGGATGACGTGCCATCGCTGACAACTCTAACATGTCGTGGGGCCTTCACAATGGCGTCAAGCGACTTCAGGCCCCTTCACTTGCCAGTTCGCAGCAGATAGGCGACAAAAAGCAAACAGAAAGCGGATTACAGTATGAAAGATGTTGTCACGGGCCCGGCCAATTCGGGCAAATTTCAGGACCCGAACGTTACCGCCGATGGCCAGACCCGCGCCAGCGTGGCGCTGAGCCATCCTGAAACGCTGTGGTTCAATACCGGGACGCTGTGCAATATCGAATGCGCCAATTGCTATATCCTAAGCTCGCCCACCAATGACGCGCTGGTTTACCTTAGCGAATCAGAGGTGCGCGAGTATCTGGCACAAATCACCGATCGTGGATGGCCGATCCATGAGATCGGCTTTACCGGCGGCGAGCCATTCATGAACCCCGAGATGATCGGCATGACCCGCGCCGCGCTAGAGGCCGGTCACGAGGTCTTGATCCTGACCAATGCCATGCGCCCGATGATGCGCAAGACCATGCGCGCGGGCCTGCTTGATCTGGCCAGGACATGGCGCGACAAGATCACCCTGCGGATTTCTCTCGATCACTGGTCGCAAGCGCGCCATGACGAAGAACGCGGCAAGGACGCCTTCAAACGCACCATCGAGGGCATGCACTGGCTGCGCGATCACGGCTTTACCATGACCGTCGCCGGGCGCACCCTCTGGGGCGAGAGCGATGCGCAATCGCGCGACGGCTATCGCCGCCTTTACGCCGAGCATGGTTTTGACATCGACGCCGACAGCCCCGCCGCCACGGTGCTTTTCCCGGAAATGGATGAAACCGCCGAGGTGCCCGAGATCACCACCGCCTGTTGGGACATCCTTGGCAAAAGCCCGAGCGAACCGATGTGCGCCTCGTCGCGCATGGTGGTGAAACGCAAGGGCGCCGAAAGGCCGACGGTTCTGGCCTGTACCCTGCTGCCCTATGCGCCCGAATTCGAGCTTGGCGAAACCCTGGCCGAGGCCGAGCGTGACGTCGCCCTCAACCATCCCCATTGCGCCAAGTTCTGCGTTTTGGGCGGGGCGAGCTGTTCGGGATAGGCTCGGGCGCGGTCAGGCCACGCTTGTCAGGCCGCGCGCCCTGCCCCATATATCCCTCATGATCCGTTTCACACCCATCCTTTTGGCGGTGCTTTACGCCTTTGTCATGTATCGCTTTTCGGTCTGGCGCACCACGCGGGAGCTTGATGCGCAATCCACCGAGCTTGCCGATCCGATGCTCAAGCATATGACCGACCGGATGGCGCGCGCGCTCGACATCGCGCGCGTGCGGGTGCATATCTATGAGATTGATCCGGTCAACGGTCTGGCCGCGCCGGATGGGCGGATTTTCATCACCCGCGGGTTTTACCGCAAGTTTCAGACCGGCGAAGTCACCGCCGATGAGATGGCCAGCGTAATCGCCCACGAGTTGGGCCATGTGGCGCTTGGCCATTCTCGGCGCCGGATGATCGACTTTTCCGGCCAAAATGCCCTGCGCACCGCGCTTGCCATGGTGCTGTCGCGGTTCTTGCCGGGCATCGGGGCCTGGATTGCCACCGGGCTGACCCGGCTTTTGGCGGCGCGCCTGTCGCGCGGCGATGAATACGAGGCCGACGCCTATGCCGCCGCGCTTTTGACCAAGGCCGGGATTGGCACCGCGCCGCAAAAGTCGCTGTTCAAAAAACTTGATGCGCTGACCCAAGGGGCCGGCGGCGTGATGCCGGCCTGGCTTTTGAGCCACCCCAAGACGAGCGAGCGGATCGCCGCAATCGAAAAGCTGGAAAACCGCTGGCAGAATGCGGTGAAATAGCGGCAGATCCCTTGCTTTTGCGTCCGACGCAGATTTTTGATCAAATTATCTTGGCAAAGCCCCGGCCAAGCGGCTAGGCTGTGACAAATCATGTTCAGGATGTTTCTAAAATGGACCTTACCCAGTTCCAGACCTTCCGCGTGGCCGCCTGTGATCTTAACGGTCGCATGCGCGGCAAGCGCCTTCCCGCCAGCCACGCCAACAAGCTCAAGGATGGCAGCGTGCGCATGCCGCTGTCGTCGCTCAACGTCGATATTTTCGGCGCCGATATCGAGAATTCGCCGCTGGTGTTTGAATCCGGCGATATCGACGGTCGCCTGATGCCGACCAATCGCGGCGCCGTGCCCCTGCCCTGGCTTGAGGTGCCGCAGGGCCTTGTGCCGATGGTGCTTCACAATGACGACGGCACGCCGTTTGCGGGCGATCCGCGCCACGCGCTTGAACGGGTGCTTGCCCGTTTTGCCGCGCGCGGCTGGACGGTCGATGCCGCAACCGAGCTTGAATTCACCCTTGTCGACGATAGCGGGCGCAGCCTCAAGACCGTGCGCGACCCGCGAAGCGGGCGGCGCATGTCGGCCCCCGGCATCCTGTCACTTGGCCAGATGGACGCCTTTGACGAATTCCTGAGCGCGCTCTATTCCGCCGGCGCCGAGATGGATATCCCGGTTGAAACCGCCGTGAGCGAGGCCGGGATCGGCCAGTTCGAGCTTACCCTGCACCACCAGACCGCGTTGCGCGCGGCCGATGATACATGGCTTTTCAAGACCATGATCAAGGGCCTGGCGCGCAAACATGGCTTTGTCGCCACCTTCATGGCCAAGCCGTTCGAGGATGATACCGGCAACGGCATGCATATGCATTTCTCGGTTCTCGACGCAGAGGGGCGCAACGTCTTCAACGACGGCACCGAGGCGGGCACCGATCTTATGCGCGCGGCGGTGGCGGGCTGTATTGCGGCGATGCCGCCCTCAAGCCTGATCTTCGCGCCCAATGCCAATAGCTATACCCGGCTTGTGCCCGGCGCCCATGCGCCCACCGGCGCGGGCTGGGGCTATGAAAACCGCACCGTCGCGATCCGCATTCCCGGTGGTCCGCCAAGTGCGCGGCGCATCGAACACCGCGTCGCGGGTGGCGACATCAACCCCTATCTTAGCTTTGCCGCGATCCTTGGCGCCGCGATCACCGGGATTGAAGAGGGCATGACCCCGCCCCCGCCGATCACCGGCAATGCCTATGAGGTGGAGCTGCCGCAACTTGCCCCCGACTGGCAAAGCGCGATTGATATTTTCGAGACCGACCCGATGATTGCCAGGATCTTCGAGCCGGAACTTATCCGCAATCTGGTGATGACCAAACGCCAGGAGCTTGCGCGGATGGCGGAAATCCCCGAAGAACACCACTGGAAGACCTATCTCGATACGGTATAGCCTGCCCCGGATAGTCGCGACAAAATTTGATCAAATCACGAGAGACCCCATGAAGATCGGAATTCTGAAAACCGGCCACGCCCCCGATATCGTGCTTGACGAGCTTGGCGATTACGAGGTGATGTTTGCCGATCTGCTGGCCGGACACGGGTTCGAGTTTGACGCCTATGACGTGGTCGATGGCGACTTTCCCACCGGGCCAGAGGCCGCCGATGGCTGGCTGATCACCGGCTCGAAACATGGCGCCTATGACGATCTGCCCTGGATCGCGCCGCTCGAGTCGCTGATCCGCGATATCTACGCCGATGGTCGCCCGCTTGTCGGGGTCTGTTTCGGTCATCAGGTCATCGCGCAGGCGCTTGGCGGCACGGTCGAGAAATTCGACGGCGGCTGGTCGGTGGGCGTGACCGAATACGAGATCGAGGGCACGCGCCTGCCGCTGAATGCCTGGCATCAGGATCAGGTCACCACCCCGCCCGTAGGGGCAAAGGTGGTGGGAACAAGTGCGTTTTGCGAAAATGCGGCGCTGGTCTATGGTGATCGCATCTATACGATCCAGCCCCACCCCGAATTCACCGCCACCATGGTGGATCGCCTGATCCATCACCGCGGCCCCGGCGTTGTGCCGGACCCGCTTTTGCAAGAGGCCGCCGCCAAGCTCGAACAACCGACGGCAAATGCCGAAATTGCCAACCGCATGGCGACATTTTTCAAACGAGGTGCCTGAAATGGCCGATCTGTCCAAAATCACCAATTCCCTGCCCGCCGCCGCCCAAGCATATCTTGAGGGCCGCCGTCTTGACGAGGTTGAATGCATCATTTCCGACCTGCCCGGCATTGCCCGGGGCAAGGCGGTGCCGGCCTCGAAATTCGCGCGCCAGGATTATTTTCACCTGCCCGACTCGATCTTTTTCCAGACCATCACCGGCGACTGGGGCGAGGCGGCCGGCGAAGACGGCTTTATCGAGCGTGACATGATCCTAAAGCCCGACATGAGCACCGCCACCGCCGCGCCCTGGACCGCCGATTGGACGCTTCAGGTGATCCATGACGCCTATGACCGCGATCACACGCCGATCCCGTTTTCGCCGCGCAACGTGCTGCGCCGGGTGGTGCAGATGTACAATGATCGCGGCATGAAACCCGTGGTCGCCCCCGAGATGGAATTTTTCCTCGTGGCACGCAACATTGACCCGGCGCAGGAAATCAAGCCGATGATGGGCCGCTCTGGCCGCCCCGCCGCCGCACGTCAGGCCTATTCGATGACCGCGGTCGACGAATTCGGCCCGGTGATCGACGACATCTATGATTTTGCCGAGGCGCAGGGCTTTGAGATTGACGGCATCACCCAGGAGGGCGGCGCCGGACAGCTTGAGATCAACCTGCGCCACGGCGACCCGATCAAGCTTGCCGATGAGGTGTTTTATTTCAAACGGCTGATCCGCGAGGCCGCGCTGCGCCATGATTGCTTTGCCACCTTCATGGCCAAACCGATCGAGGACGAACCCGGCAGCGCCATGCATATCCACCACTCGATTCTGGATATCGAGACCGGGCGCAACATCTTTGCCGGGCCGCAGGGCGGCGAGACAGATGCGTTTTTCCACTTTATCGGCGGATTGCAGCTGCACTTGCCCTCGGCGATCGCCGTGATGGCGCCCTATGTGAATTCCTATCGCCGTTACGTCAAGGATCACGCCGCGCCGATCAACCTTGCCTGGGGGCGCGACAACCGCACCACCGGCATCCGCGTGCCCCTGTCGGGGCCCGAAGCGCGTCGGGTGGAAAACCGGATGGCCGGGATGGATTGCAACCCCTACCTTGGCATCGCGGCAAGCCTTGCCTGCGGTCTTTTGGGCATCATCAACGAAGAGCGCCCCGACAAGCAATTCAAGGGCGACGCCTATGCCGGGGATAGCGATATCCCCAACGTCATGGGCACCGCGCTTGACATGTTTGAAGCGGCCAAAGACCTGCACGCCATTCTCGGGCCGGAATTCGCCCGCGTCTACGGCATCGTGAAGCGCACCGAGTACGAGGAATTCCTACAGGTCATCAGCCCCTGGGAACGCGAGCATTTGTTGCTGAACGTCTAAGCGCCTTCGGCGAGAGTATTTGAGCCAAGAAGAAGCCCATGAACCTGCTTTATGCCAATGACCGTCGCGGCGCGTATCCGCAAAGCTGGTACGCGGCGAGCGCGACTCCGCTGCCCGCCTTTGCGTCGCTGAAGGGGCGCGGTCGCGCGGATGTCTGTGTGATTGGTGGCGGCTATACCGGGCTTTCGGCGGCGTTGCATCTGGCCGAGGCGGGCATGGATGTCGTTCTTCTGGAGGCGCAGCGCGTCGGCTTTGGCGCTTCGGGGCGCAATGGCGGGCAGTTGGGCAGCGGTCAGCGGATGGAGCAGACCGGGCTTGAGCGTCTGGTCGGGCGCGACGATGCCGCCAAGCTCTGGGGGTTGGCCGAAGAGGCCAAGACCCTCGTCAAATCGCTGGTGGCGAAGCACGCGATCGACTGTCACCTCAAACCCGGCGTGGCACATGCCTGTTTTTCACCCCGCGAAGTGGCACATGAGCATGCCTATGCCGAGCATCTGGCCGGGCGATATGGCTATGATCAGATCGAGGCGCTGGACCGGGATGCAATGCAGGCGATCTGTCCCTCGCCCGCCTATAAGGGTGGCAGTCTGGATATGGGGGCGGCGCATTTGCACCCCTTGTCCTATGCCATCGGGTTGGCGCGCGCGGCGGCGGCGGCGGGCGTGCGCATTCACGAGGGGTCGGCGGTGCATCACATCACCCGCGGCGCGCGCGTGAGGGTGGCCACGGATGCCGGGGCCATCGAGGCCGATCACGTCATTCTGGCCTGCAACGGCTATCTTGGCGGGCTTGATCGCAAGGTGGCCGCGCGGGTGATGCCAATCAACAATTTCATCGCCGCCACCCGCCCGCTTGGCGAGGCAGCCGCCCGCGTTCTGACCCGTGACATCGCCGTGGCCGACAGCAAGTTCGTGGTGAACTACTTTCGCCTGAGCCATGACAAGCGCCTGCTGTTCGGAGGTGGCGAAAGCTATGGTTACAAGTTTCCGCGCGACATTGCGGCCACCGTCCGCAAGCCGATGGTCGAGATTTTCCCTCATCTGCGCGATGTCGAGTTTGACTACGCCTGGGGCGGCACGTTGGCGATTACCATGAAACGCATGCCCTATCTGGCACGACTGGCGCCCAATATGCTGTCGGCATCGGGCTATTCCGGGCATGGCGTTGGAAGCGCGACCCATGCGGGAAAATTGATGGCAGATGCCATTTTGGGCGAGGCAGCCGGGTTTGACACCATGGCGCGCGTGCCCTGCCCGAGCTTTCCCGGCGGCAGCGCGATACGCGCGCCGCTTTTGGTCATGGCAATGACCTGGTATGCGCTGCGCGACCGGCTTGGGGCGTGACGCCGTCACCACCG
>JAVVFB010000177.1:0-7065 GCA_032251095.1 Roseovarius sp.
GGATCATGGCTCTGCGTCGTTTCATGCAATACGCCCAAGGGCATGCGGATGTCTGGTTCGCACGCCGGATCGAGATTGCCCGCCATTGGCATGAGCATCACCCGAAAGTGGCGTTTGAACGCCCGTCAGAGATGACCAAAGAGACGTTTGTCGCGGCTTTTGGTGGTGTGTTCGAGCATTCCCCCTGGATCGCCGAGCGCGCCTTTGATCTTGAACTTGGCCCGGCCCATGATTGCGCCACGGGTCTGCATCATGCGCTCTGCCGGATGTTCCGCTCTGCATCGCATGCCGAACGGCTTGGCGTTTTGACGGCGCACCCCGATCTGGCCGGCAAACTTGCCGCCGCAGGGCAGTTGACCGCCGAAAGCACTTCGGAACAGGCCGGCGCGGGGCTAGATATGCTCACCGATGCCGAACGCGCGATGTTCCAGTCGCTGAACGCCGAATACGTCGCCAAGCACGGCTTTCCCTTCATCATCGCGGTGCGTGACAACACCAAGGCGTCGATCCAAGCTGCGTTTGAACGCCGGATCACCCACGATAGCGAGGCCGAGTTTGCCGAGGCCTGCAAGCAGGTCGAGCGGATTGGTGAATGGCGTCTCAAGGATATGTTGCCGCAATGACCCGCCCGCTCGCTCTCACGCCCCTGACGCCAGAGGCCTTTGCGCCCTATGGCGACATCATCGAGCCGCGCGATGAACCCACAAAGATGATCAATCAAGGCATGTGTGGCCGTCATCATGATCTGGCGACGCTTGATTTCTCGGACGGGCGCGCCGGGATCAGCCTGTTTGACGCAAGCGCCCGCCACCTGCCGCATGTTGTGGATATGGTCGAGCGTCACCCCGATGGAAGCCAGGCTTTCGTGCCTCTCAACGGGGTGCCTTTCCTTGTGGTGGTGGCCGATGACGAGGGCGGCGTGCCGGTGAACCTCAAGGCCTTTATCACCGGACCGGGGCAATCCATCAATTTGCATCGCGGTGTCTGGCACGGGGTTCTGGTCCCGATTGGCGCAGCGGGGCAATACATTGTGGTCGATCGCATCGGTGAGGGACCCAATCTTGAAGAACACTGGTTCGATAATCCGTTTATCATCGAGTCCATTGACCAGGCACTCTGGCGCAAAGAACCAGAGGCATAACGCGGACAGCTACGACAGGAGGAATGATCATGGCTGATACTTCAATAGGGACGCCGGAACAGCTTCGCGATCCCAACTATTTTCCCGGTCTGGCGCGGGGCATTCCCTTGGGAATTCAGCATGTTTTGGCCATGTTTGTGTCTAATGTAACACCGGCAATCATTGTTGCGGGGGCGGCCGGTTTTGGCTTTGGCTCCAACTCTCCGGATTTCCCGGAACTGCTTTATCTTATCCAGATGTCGATGCTGTTTGCGGGCGTTGCCACGCTTATGCAGACGCTCACCATCGGGCCTATTGGCGCGGCCTTGCCGATTGTTCAGGGCACGTCATTTGCCTTTCTGCCGATCATGATCCCGCTGGTGGCGGGCAAGGGTGTTGATGCGCTTGCCGCCCTTTTCACCGGGGTTATCCTTGGCGGGCTTTTCCATGCCCTGCTTGGCACGTTCATCGGGAAAATCCGCTTTGCGCTTCCGCCTCTGGTGACCGGGCTTGTGGTGACGATGATCGGTCTGGCGCTGGTCAAGGTCGGCATTCAGTATGCCGCCGGCGGTGTGCCCGCGAAAATGTCAGGCGCGGCGGAATACGGATCGCTTCTCAACTGGTCCGCGGCCTTGATCGTGATCGCGGTGACCCTCGCGCTCAAGTTCTTTGCCCGTGGTATGCTGGCGATCTCGGCGGTGCTTGTCGGCCTGTTGGTCGGCTATGTCTATGCCATCATGATGGGCATGCTGAGCGTCGATGACATTACCGGATCCTGGGCGCGTTCTGCTGCCTTTGCTCTGCCGCAGCCCTTTAAATACGGGTTCGAGTTATCCGGCGCGGCGATTATCGGCTTTTGTCTGATGGCGTTCATCTCGGCGATTGAGACCGTTGGTGATGTCAGCGGTATCACCAAGGGTGGTGCCGGGCGCGACGCGACGGACAAGGAAATTCAAGGCGCGACCTATGCCGATGGTTTGGGTACGGCGCTTGCCGGTTGCTTTGGCGCCTTTCCCAATACCTCGTTCAGCCAGAATGTCGGCCTGATTGCGATGACCGGCGTCATGAGCCGCCACGTGGTGACCTGTGGTGCGGTGTTCCTGATCATCTGTGGCCTTGTGCCCAAGGTGGGCGCGGTCATTCGCACCGTTCCGATCGAGGTTCTTGGCGGCGGTGTGATCGTGATGTTTGGCATGGTTGTGGCGGCGGGTATTTCGATGCTGTCCGATGTGGCATGGAACCGCCGCAACATGGTGATTTTCGCCATCGCGTTAAGTGTCGGCCTCGGGCTTCAGCTTGAGCCCGACGCGGTCAGGTACCTGCCCGAGACGATCCGCATCCTGATGACCTCTGGCCTGTTGCCGGCGGCATTGATCGCGATCGTGCTCAACCTTGTGCTTCCCGAAGAGCTTTCGGATGAGGCCACCGAAGAGGTGTCTGGCGGCATGGCGGGTCACAGCAAGGGGTCGCTTTCCACCGACTAGAGCATGTCGCGTTCATTCGCATTCACGCGATATGCTCTAACTTATTGATTTCGCATGTTCGGATCGCTCAAAATCGGGTCCCACTTTTGAGCAACATGCTTTAAAGGGACCGTGGTTAACAAAAATGGGGGAAGAGGTATGATGCCCCTTCCCCCTTTGGCTTTTCAGGGTCTGTTTCGGCCCAATCAGGTTTGAGTAAGCCCAACCGGCATATGCCGGTTCACATCCTTGTAAAGCAGATAGCGAAACGGCCCCGGCCCGCCCGCGTAACAGGCCTGCGGGCAAAAGGCGCGCAGCCACATGTAATCGCCGGCCTCGACCTCGACCCAATCCTGATTGAGCCGATAGACCGCCTTGCCCTCAAGCACGTAAAGCCCGTGTTCCATCACGTGGGTTTCGGCAAAGGGAATGACGGCACCGGGTTGGAACGTCACAATCGTGACATGCATGTCATGGCGAAGGTCACTTGGATCCACAAAGCGCGAAGTCGCCCATTTGCCGTCTGTGCCGGGCATCTCTGTTGGCGCGACCTTGGCCTCATTGGTGACAAAGGCCTCGGGCATATCAAGCCCCTCAACCGCGACATAGGCCTTGCGGATCCAGTGAAAGCGCACCGGCGCGCTGCCCTCGTTGCGCAGGCTCCATGTGGCACTTGGCGGCAGAAAGGCATAGCCGCCTTCGGACATCGAATGGGGGGCGCCGTCAATCAAAAGGGTCATGGTGCCCTCGACCACGAAAAGCACGGCTTCGACACCGGCCTCGGTTTCTGGCCGCTCGCTTCCGCCGCCGGGCTTTACCTCGGCGATATATTGCGAGAATGTCTCGGCAAACCCCGAAAGCGGGCGTGACAGAACCCAGAATCGCGCACCCTCCCAGAAGGGCAGAAAGCTGGTTACGATATCGCTCATCGTGCCTTTGGGAATGACGGCATAGGCCTCGGTGAACATTGCGCGATCGGTCAAAAGTTGGGTTTGAGGCGGCAATCCGCCCGTCGGTGCATAATAGGTTCTCTTGCTCATCCTGCCGCCTTTGAAAAATTATCTTCCACCCTATCAAGTCGCGACTGAACGCCAAGACAAGACGTTAAGCGGCCTGAAAGTTATGAAGCTTTGTCATGGTATTTTTGAAAGTGGGCTATTATGCCCAGGGCGCTGGTGTCAAAATGGCCTCGCCAGGGCCCTTGTGATGCGCCAGCAGACCACCAAACTTGGCCTTAAACAGAGCGCTTGTCTTGCGCGCCTGCGCCCCCTTTGATTTAACCGGCGAAACAGTCTTACCGGAGCCGCGCCAATGGTCGATATCGCCACCCGTGTTCATAATCATAAATGGAAGATCGACCCGATTGTGCGATCCCTTGTCGACACCGATTTTTACAAGCTGCTTATGTGCCAATCGGTGTTTCGCAACAAGGCCGACACGCAGGTCAGGTTTTCGCTGATCAATCGCACCAAATCCATCCGCTTGGCCGAGTTGGTCGATGAGGGCGAGCTTCGCGAACAGCTTGATCACATCCGCTCGCTGTCTCTGTCGCGCGGCGAAAGCACCTGGATGCGTGGCAATACGTTTTACGGCAAACGCCAGATGTTCACGCCTGAATTCATGGATTGGTTCGAAACCCTGCGCCTGCCGCCCTATCACCTTGAAAAGCGCGACGGGCAATACGAGCTGACCTTCGAGGGCTCCTGGCCCGAGGTGATGCTTTGGGAAATCCCGTCGCTTGCCGTGCTGATGGAACTGCGCTCGCGTGCCGTTCTCAACACGATGAAAAAATTCGAGCTTCAGGTGCTTTATGCGCGCGCGATGACCAAACTTTGGGAAAAGGTCGAGAAACTGCGCGATATCCCCGATCTTCGGATCGCCGATTTTGGCACCCGCCGCCGTCATTCCTTTCTCTGGCAGGATTGGTGCGTGCAGGCCATGACCGAGGGGCTTGGCGATACCTTTGTCGGTACCTCGAATTGTCTGATCGCCAAGAACCGCGACCTTGCCGCGATTGGCACCAATGCGCATGAATTGCCGATGGTTTACGCGGCGCTGGCCGAGGATGACGCGGCGCTCAAGCGTGCGCCCTATGACGTGCTCAGCGACTGGCACGAGGAACACGACGGCAACCTGCGCATCATCCTGCCCGATACTTACGGCACCGAGGGCTTTTTGCGCGATGCTCCCGATTGGCTTGCCGGATGGACGGGCGTTCGCATTGATAGCGGCGATCCCGCGACCGGCGCTGAAACCGCAATCCGCTGGTGGAAAGAGCGCGGCGAAGACCCGCGTGAAAAGATGGTGATCTTTTCCGATGGGCTTGATGTGGACAAGATCATCGCGCTTCACAAACAGTTTTCGGGGCGTGTGCGCTGTTCCTTTGGTTGGGGCACTTTGCTGACCAACGATTTCCGCGGCCTGACCGCCGACGATGCCCTCGCGCCGTTCTCTCTTGTGTGCAAGGCGGTCTCGGCCAATGGCCGCCCGACCGTCAAACTTTCCGACAACCCGCGCAAGGCCATGGGCCCTACCGACGAAATCGCCCGTTATAAACGGGTGTTCGGGGTCGGCGATCAAGAGGCTTTGGAGGTGGTGGTTTAGCGGCGCTTCCGAAACCTGTCCGTTGCCCGTAGGGTGGGTGAAACCCACGCGCCTTACCCCGGTGTTTGCGCCCAATCCCAATACATCTGCCGTACCTTTCCGGTCATCGGTCCGGGGCGATATTGCGTGTCTTCAAAGGCCGAAACCGGCGTGACCTTCATCAGGTTGCCCGACAGGAACACCTCATCCGCCGCGTGAAAATCGTCGAATGTCATGACGGCCTCATGCACCATTATCCCCGCCGCGCGCAGGTTAAGGATGTGGCGCGCCCGCGTGATTCCGGCCAGAAACGTGCCATTGGCAATCGGCGTGAACACCTCGCCATCCTTGACCGCAAAGACATTGGCGGTGGCGGTTTCGGCGACATTACCAAGCGCATCGGCGACCAAAGCATTGCCAAAGCCGCGATCGCGCGCCTCTTTCAACATCCGGGCGTTGTTGGGGTAAAGACAGCCCGCCTTGGCATTGACCACCGCATCCTCAAGCACCGGACGGCGAAACCGGGTACGACAGAGCGTGGTGGAAAACCCCTCTGGGGGCATTGGAATTTCCTCAAGGCTGATCGCGAACCCGGTCGAGCCTTCTTTCGGGATAATCCCAAGATCGCCACCATCCAGCGCCCAATACATCGGCCGGATATAGATCGCCGCCGAAGCCGGATAGGCCGCAAGCCCCTCGCGGATGATCGCCTCGATCTTGTCGGGCTCGACCGTCGGAGTGATCATCAAGGCCCGCGCCGAGGCGTTGAGTCGCGCGCAATGCTTGTCAAGGTCCGGGGCAATCCCATCGACGAAGCGCGCCCCGTCAAACACCGTTGTGCCAAGCCAGGCGCCATGATCCGCCGCGCGAATAACCGCCAGATCGCCGTCGTGCCAGCGCCCGTCAAAATAGGTTCGAATATTGGTGCCGGTGGCCATCTGCAATTTCTCCCTTTGGTTTGGCCGCAGGGTAGGCCGGGCGCGCGTTGGCGTCTAGTGCTCTGGCGGGGCGTCGGCCAAAAGCGCCTCAAGGTCAATCGGATCGTTGACCATGGTCAGGTTGCCTTGCGCGTCACGCGGCCATTCGGCCTCGGGGCGGTCACGGTAAAGCTCAACCCCGTTGCCGTCGGGATCAGAGACATAGATCGCCTCGCTGACCCCGTGATCCGCCGCGCCCTCTATCGCGATACCGGCCTTTATCACGCGGCGCAGGGCATCGGCCAATTGCGCGCGGTCAGGGTAAAGAAACGCGGTGTGATAGAGTCCTGTATGCCCCTTGGGTGCCGGTGTCCCCCCGAGGCTTTCCCAGGTGTTAAGGCCAAGGTGATGGTGATAGCCACCCGCCGACAGAAACGCCGCGCGTGTGCCGAATTTCTGCTGAAGCTGGAACCCGAGAACGCCTTGGTAAAAGGCGATCGCGCGGTCAAGGTCTGCCACCTTGAGGTGGACATGGCCGATGCTGGTCTGGGGGTGAACGGGGGTCATGGTCAGGGGCCTTTCGTTATCTGCCCCTAAACTATGACATTGCGCGCTAAACGCTCAATTCCCGTTATCTGCCCAGGTTCTGTGCAAAAATGCGAGGGTGGCTTAGATCGCCGCCTTCAGGCTTTCCTCAAGATAAATCTCGCGCAGGCGCGCGGCGCGGCGCCCCGGTGTGCCGTCGCCAACCGATGCGCCGTCGATTTCCACCACCGGCATCACAAAGGCGCTGGCCGAGGTGACAAAGGCCTCGTCCGCCGATTTCGCCTCGTCGATGGTAAAATTGCGTTCCTCAACCTCCATCTGTGCCTCGCGGGCAAAGCGCAAAACGGCGGCGCGGGTGATGCCATGCAAAATATCGCTCGACAGGGCGCGGGTGATGATCTTGTTGCCCTTGACGATATAGGCGTTGTTGCTGGTG
>JAVVFB010000178.1:0-7044 GCA_032251095.1 Roseovarius sp.
GCCTTTCGTGATCGCGCCCCTGGGTGCGAACATGGTGGAAGGTAGCGCCATCGCCAATCTCGACCTCCATCACCTTGTTGAACCGCGCCGCCGCCGGACCGTTTTCAAGAACGGTCAGAGCGCTGTCGGCGTCAAGCTTGACAACATGGTGCAAGATCGCGTCAGAACTCTCTGATTTATGGACATAAATCAGGTTTACGGGCTTGCTGGCCGCCGCCGTCACATGGATCAGCACGCCATCGGTTGCAAGGGCGGTATTCAGCGCCGCAAGCGGGCGCGCCACCGGGGTCTGGCCACGCTCTTCGAGCAAGCCATAGGTGTCTTTCGCCCAGTGGATATCGCTTTGTGCGGCCTGCGCAAGGCGTTCAATCCGCACCCCTTCAAGCGTCAGGTCATCGCTGGCCTCGGGATCAAACACCCCGTCCACAAAGACGATTTTCAGGCGCTCGACGCCGCCGAATACCTCTGGCTCGTCGCCATTGTCAAACAGCGCCGCTTTCGGCGCCTCGGCCTGAACAAGGCTGTCTGGGCGGGTGAATTTCCAGTATTCATCGCGCCGTTCCGGCAGGCCCATGGCCCGCAGCCGGTCAAGCGCCGCGCCGCGCGCCGCCGTCGCCCATGTGCCCCCTTGGACAATGGAAAGGGCGGCAAGACGTTCCTGATTGGCGGTCATTTTTGCCTGCGGCTCTGCCATCATGCCACCTCCGACAGGATATCGGAATAGCCGTTCTTCTCGACCTCAAGCGCGAGGTCCGGCCCGCCGGTCTTGATGATACGCCCATCGGCCATGATATGCACCACGTCGGGTTTGATATGATCCAAAAGCCGCTGATAGTGGGTGATCACAAGAAAGCCGCGACCCGAATCGCGCAGGGCGTTCACCCCTTCCGACACAAGTTTCATCGCATCCACGTCAAGCCCGGAATCCGTTTCGTCGAGAATGCACATCTTCGGCTCAAGCATCGCCATCTGAAGGATTTCATTGCGTTTTTTCTCGCCGCCCGAAAAGCCGACATTGACCGGACGCTTGAGCATGTCGGCGTCGATCTTGAGGGTCTTGGCCTTTTCGCGCACCAGCTTGAGGAAATCGGCGGCGCTAATCTCATCCTCGCCGCGTGCCTTGCGCTGTGCGTTCATGGCAGTGCGCAGAAAGGTCATATTGCCCACGCCGGGGATTTCAACCGGGTACTGAAAGGCCAGGAAAAGCCCCGCCGCGGCGCGCTCTTCCGGCTCCATCTCAAGCAGATCGACGCCTTCCAACGTGGCGCTGCCTTCGGTTACCCTATATCCATCGCGCCCCGACAGAACATAGGACAGCGTCGATTTGCCAGAGCCGTTCGGCCCCATGATCGCATGCACCTTGCCGGCCTCGACGGTCAGGTTCACACCCTTCAGGATGGTCTTGTCCTCTTCTTCAAGATCGACGTGCAGGTTCTTGATTTCCAACATTTTATGTCCTCAGCCTATGTTACGTTCAAACCGGGCTCAGGGCCGGGTCATCATCTCGATTATCTTCAAAAGCCGATCCGCCGGCAGGGCCATCGGCTTGACGTCAAACTCGGCCATGCGGCCATGCAGGCGCAACGGCGCGCCCAGAAACTGTTCGATCTGATGGTACTGTTTGCGACGTTTGTAATCGTCAACCAACACCTTCACCGGCCGGGTCGTGCGCAAGGCCACCGCCATCGCACAGCCGGTGCGAAACCGCCCGTCAACCAGCACCACATCGGGCTGGCGGAACTCGGGCAGATCCCAGACCTCAAGCGGATAGGACGCATAGCGCTTCCAGCCGCTGTTGTTGCGTGGAAACCCCCATTCCTTGGTCGGCCCGATATCGGACCAGATCACATCGACCTCGGTCGTCTCGGCGGGCGGGTTCTGCGCCAGAAAGCCGCGCATCATCTGCGCCCAGTCCTGATCGCTTTCGACGCTAAACACCTGTTTGCCCGGCATTTCCGAGGCCATCACCGTCGAGCCGCCCGATCCGTACTCCAGGATCACCACGGCCGCATCGTAGGCCGCGCGCACCGCCGCCGCCTCTGCCTCTGGCAGGGTCAGCTCGGGGCGCTCTATGGTCGTCGCGCCTTGCATCCTAGCCCAGCACCACCGCAGTTCCCGAGGCCGAAACCATCAGCATCGACTCGCCGACAACCTCGTAATCAAGGTCAACCCCAACCACCGCATCCGCCCCGAGCGCCGCCGCGCGCTCTTCCAACTCGCTCAGCGCCACGTCGCGCGCATCCGCAAGCTTGGTTTCATAGGCGCCAGAGCGCCCGCCGACCACATCGGTGATCTGGGCAAAGAAATCACGCACGATATTGGCCCCCATGATCGCCTCGCCGACAACAATGCCGCGATACTCCGTAATGGGTCGCCCTTCGACGCTTTGGGTGGTGGTGATGATCATCGCCTTCAAGCCTTCCTATCGTTCATCCGTAGGGTGGGTGAAACCCACGCTTACCCGACAGATCCCTCAAGCGAAATCGCCACCAATTGCTGCGCCTCCATGGCAAATTCCATCGGCAGGGCCTGAAGCACGTCCTTGCAGAATCCGTTGACCACAAGTGCCACTGCCTCTTCTTCGTCCATCCCGCGCGAGCGGCAATAGAACATCTGGTCGTCATCCACCTTGGATGTGGTCGCCTCATGCTCTACCCGGCTCGAATTGTTCTTGACCTCGATATAGGGCACCGTATGTGCCCCGCAATTTCCGCCGATCAAAAGACTGTCGCATTGGGTATAGTTGCGACTGTCCTTGGCCTTGGGGTGCATCGACACAAGCCCGCGATAGGTGTTTTGCGCATGGCCCGCGCTGATCCCCTTGCTGACGATGCGCGAGCGGGTGTTCTTGCCCAGATGGATCATCTTGGTGCCGGTATCGGCCTGCTGATAGTTGTTGGCGATGGCGATGGAGTAGAACTCGCCCTGGGCGCCATCGCCGCGCAGGATACAGCTGGGGTATTTCCAGGTCACGGCAGAGCCGGTTTCGACCTGCGTCCACATCACCTTGGCCCGATCGCCCCGGCAATCGGCGCGCTTGGTGACAAAGTTATAGATCCCGCCCTTGCCGTTCTCATCCCCCGGATACCAGTTCTGGACCGTGGAATATTTCACCTCGGCGTCTTCCTCGATGATGATCTCGACCACGGCGGCATGAAGCTGCGCCACGTCCCGCTTGGGCGCTGTACAGCCTTCAAGATAGCTCACATAGCTGCCCTTGTCGGCGATGATCAGGGTGCGCTCGAACTGACCTGTGTTCTCGGCATTGATGCGGAAATAGGTGCTCAACTCCATCGGACAGCGCACGCCCGGCGGCACATAGACAAACGAGCCATCCGAGAAGACCGCCGAATTCAGCGTGGCATAGTAATTGTCGCTGACCGGCACGACCGACCCAAGGTATTTCCTGACAAGCTCGGGATGCTCGCGGATCGCGTCCGAGATCGAACAGAAAATCACCCCGGCCTTGCGCAATTCGGCCTGAAAGGTGGTGCCGACCGAGACGGAATCAAACACCGCATCCACGGCCACCTTACGGCCCTCGGCGGGCATATCCTCGGCGCCTTCAACCCCGGCAAGGATCATCTGCTCCTTGAGCGGAATGCCAAGCTTGGCATAGGTCGCCAAAAGCTTGGGGTCGACCTCGTCCAATGACTTGGGCTTGACCTCCATGCTTTTCGGGCGGGCATAGTAATACTGGTTCTGAAAGTCGATCTTGGGATAGTCGACCATCGCCCAGGTCGGCTCTTCCTTGGTCAGCCAACGGCGATAGGCCTCAAGCCGCCATTCGGTCATCCATTCGGGTTCTTCGTTCTTCGAGCTGATCAGACGGACGATATCCTCGTCAAGCCCGAGCGGGGCGTAGTCCATCTCGATATCGGTTTCCCAGCCGTATTTATAGGCACCGCCCACCTCGCGCACGGCATCGACGGTTTCCTGATCTACGCCTTCCTTGACCTGAACGTCGTCCAAAACAGCCATTCCTATCTCCTAACCTCTCAGGCCATACGGCCTTGATGTTTTTGGCAGCGCTTCAGCCAGCTTTCGGCAAAGCGCATGATCTCATCTTCTGTCGTCTCGGGCCCGAGTGAGACGCGCACCGCGCAACTCGCCTTGGCCTCGTCATATCCCATCGCCCGCAAAACCTTGCTGGCGCGCACCTTGCCGCTGGAACAGGCACTGCCCGCCGAAATGGCAAACCCGGCAAGGTCCATCGCCATCACCTGCGTCTCGCCTTTCCAGCCCGGCGTAATGAAACAACTGGTGTTGGGCAAGCGCTCTCCAGCTTTCCCGACAAAAATAGTCTTATTTGTAAACTCTGCAATAGTTGATTCTAGAATGTTTCTAAGTTTTTTGACCCGCGCCCAGGTCTCGCCCTCAAGATCACGCGTCGCCGCCTCAGCGGCCGCCCCGAATCCGGCGATGCCAATCACATTTTCGGTTCCTGCCCGCCGCCCCATTTCCTGACCACCGCCACGAATTTGCGCCGCAAGATCAGTACCACGCTTGACCACAAGAGCCCCAATTCCCTTCGGCCCGCCAAGCTTATGCGCCGAAACAAGCGCCATCTGACATCCGGACCAGTTGAACGCTATCGGCAATTTGCCAAAGGCCTGCGTCATATCACTGACCGCAAGCCCTTCGGGAAGGGCCTGAACTACGCCGGTCTCGGAATTGGCCATCTGCAAGACCGAGCGCGCCGGATCACCCACACCGACACGGCCGTCCTCGTCAACCTCAAGCTCATCGCTCACCCAGGCCCCGACCGCATCATGCTCAACACCCGCCCCGACAAGCCCCCGTCCCGCACAGGCAAGCGCGGCCGCCTCGGTCGCACCCGAGGTGAAAATCACATCCGCCCCCTCGGCCCCAAAGGCCGCCGCCACCTGCGCGCGCGCCCGCTCGATCAGCCCAAGCGCCGCGCGCCCCTCCGCATGCACACTGGACGGATTGCCCACAACATCCATCGCCGCGATCATCGCCGCCCTCGCCTCGGGGCAGAGCGGTGCCGTCGCGTTGTAATCCAGATAGACCCGCGCCATTACGCAGCCCCCCTGGCTTCTTCTTGGCAAAAATACTCGCGCCGCAGGCCCATTACAGCGCCCAGCAGGGCATCTTTTCCAACAGCGCCCGGCAGGGCGCTCTGCCGCGACGCCAAAGGCGGCGCAATCCCTCGGCGCAAGGCACTCATTCCTCGTCCACCACCGAAAACAGATGCGGCACCGCCGGACAGGGCGCAAGCGTGTTGCCGACCACATCACTAAGCCGGGTTTGGTGCAGGAACACATAGACCTGCGCACTCAGCCCTTCCCAAAGGCGGTTGCTGACCGATTGCGCGCGCGATCCGCACGCCCCGCCCGAAGCCCCGGCGCCCTTGTGCAAGGCATCCACCGTTTCATCCACCGCCGCCAGAATATCGGCCACGCGGATATCGGAGGCCGACCGCGCCAGCCGGTATCCGCCCCCCGGCCCGCGCACCGACGCGACAAGCCCGGCACGGCGCAGTTTCACGAAAAGCTGCTCAAGATAAGGCAGGGAAATATCCTGGCGGCGCGACACCTCGGCCAAAGTCACCACCGCGCCCTCCGGCTGAAGGGCGATATCCACCAGGGCGACCATGGCATATCTGCCTTTTGTGCTCAGTTTCATTGGCTCTCTCCCACGCGAACAGATTGACCTTACGCATTGCAAGGCTTATCTGCCAATGAGCCATAGCGGCCCTGGTCGCAATTTAGAATAGTTCTAAGGTGCTTGAGTGATTTTGTCAAGAATGTCGCGCGCACCTCTCAGCAAGGATAAAGGGAACACATGCCCGAGGTAATCTTTCCCGGCCCAGAAGGTCGGCTCGAAGGCCGCTACCATCCGCAAAAGGAAAAAGACGCCCCGATTGCGATCGTGCTCCACCCGCATCCGCAATTTGGCGGCACCATGAACAACAAGGTCGTCTACAACCTGCATTACGCCTTTTACAACATGGGATTTACAGTGCTGCGCTTCAACTTTCGCGGTGTCGGTCGAAGCCAGGGCGAGTATGATCAGGGCGTTGGCGAATTGTCGGATGCGGCCTCGGCGCTCGATTATCTGCAATCCATGAACAACAACTCCAAACATTGCTGGGTGGCCGGCTTTTCCTTCGGCGCCTGGATCGGCATGCAACTCTTGATGCGCCGCCCTGAAATCACCGGCTTCATCTCGGTCAGCCCGCCTGCCAACATGTATGACTTCTCGTTCCTTGCGCCCTGCCCGGCCTCGGGTCTGATCATCAACGGCAGCAATGATCGCGTGGCCCCCCCCGCCGATACAACGGCACTGGTGAATAAACTGCATGAACAGCAGGGCATCACCATCACCCATGAAGAGGTCGAGGGTGCGGGTCATTTCTTTGAAGATCCGCATATGAACCCGATGATTGGCAGCGTCACCTCTTACGTAAAGCGCCGCCTGACCGAGAATTCACGTTAAGGGGCCAATCCGATGGGTGTCACCGAAGATCTTGCCGACGAGCTTGCCCGTGATGTTATCAAGGCCATCGAGGCCACCGGCGACGAGGATCTGGTCGCTGATATCCAAAAGGTGCTGGGGGCCGGGTCACAAACCGCTGAAGAGGCCTTTCTGACGGCTGTTCGGGTGCGCCGCGCGAACATAAAGGCACGCGCTTACCTGATTGAAAAACTCAAGAAGTTCAAGGCCGAGAAAGAGGCGCAGAAGGCCTCGGGGGACTAGGGTCTGTTGACGTTTACCTCAAGCGCATGATGGTGGCTGCGATGGCAATGAATGCGCCATAGCTTGTGTCGGCCTTGCAGCAGCACATAGCGATCCCTATGTATTCCTTGAGTTTTCCGAAGAAGTTCTCGATGAGGTGACGCCACTTGTAGGTGTCCCGGTTGAAATCTGCCGGGAAGCGGCGGTTTGCCATCCGTCGACTTTGCGCATGGTGATCTGGCCGGAGGCCAGCAGCGCCCAGAGGAGCATCGGCACGGTTTCGGCGCAGGGCAGCACGGTCTGGGTCTTGATCCTTCGACGAAACTCTTCGTTCAGGCGTTC
>JAVVFB010000179.1:0-6925 GCA_032251095.1 Roseovarius sp.
CTAGGCCAAGAAACCCGCCAACTCGAACGCGCGCCCCGGCTTCAAACCGCCCCGTTATGTCCCGTGCCACCGCAGCACTTGACCGCCCGCGCTGTATACCGTCGCTCACCACTGACCGCAGCATGGGCAACGTATCCTCTGTGATACCCTGCACCAGATCGCCGCCTTGACGCGCCAAAAAGGCAAGCGCCCGATCCTGCTGGCCGTTGAACCCGAACACCGCAGCCGAAGGCACAATGTCAGCCGCCGACATGCCGCCATCAACAAACGCAGCGCGCACGGCGTCAGTGACCGGAAATAGCGTGCGCGCATCAATCCGCAAAAGCCTCGCCGCCTCTACCAGATCATTCGCATCTATCGCCGTCGCAAGCGCCGCAAGATCAACGGCCCCCCGCGCGGCAAGAATGGCATCGCGGAACGCATTGGCTATTCTTGGCCGATGCTTTCGCAACAGCTTGAAATAGACCTCCTGTTGAGTGACCATCAGCGGCGTATCTGCGCCTTGTAAAGCAGCGGCACGCCAGAAGGTGCCACCGGCTCTACAGTTATGACGCGGTATGTCATACCTCCGACCGTCAGCTTGTCACCCGGCTCCGGCCGTTGACCAACTGCACTCAGAAGCGCTTGAATGTCGCCCGCGAGGATAGACGACCCGTCAACCTGCCGTGCTGTGTAGCTTCGCAGTATCGCGGTAAGCTCATGCTCTGTTTCGGACGCTGTGCCGAAATCCCACGGGCTATCCCCAGGCTGAACCGTCTTGACCAGCACCGCAGTCAATGCCTCGCCCGAAATCGCCGTCCCGGCCTCGGCCAGCGCGCCCGCTATTTGAGAGGCAAGTGTCATGCCACAAACACCGCTGGCGCACCGTCCCGCGTGAACGGCAATAGAAGGTTTTCAATCATTGTTGAGACGGGCGCAAAAGCATCGCGCCCGCTAACCCCGCTTGAAACCGGTGTCCACTGGATAGCATCGACCCGCGTCAAAACTCTGGCCTCAGAAGGCGTGAACGTGGTTGACCAGAAACCCGGCGTGGCAAGCTCTTCCTTAGCCGCGATGTATGTCGCCTCATCGACTTCCGGCTCGGTGCCGTCATACATCTCGCTGAACCGGATCACATAGCGCGCGCGGATGTAATCCTCGCCGCGCTTGAGCGCCGCCGCAGACGCAGCATCATCGGTAATCGTGTCGCCACGCTCTGCGGCATAGGCTATCCACCCGGCGACTGTCGCGGTCATGCCTCACCCTCCGTAACAGACGTCTTGCGCGGGCGTCCGCGCTTACGTCGCTCAGATTGCCGCTCCCGAACCCCGGAAACGACAAGACCCGCCAATTCCATGCGGGCGATAGCGTCTGCGCTCCAATCGGCGTCAACCTCAGCATCGGAACCCGGCGCGACTGTCACCAATCGACCCGGTATTCTGACGGCCTTGGCTCGGCCCGTTGGATTGCAGACGCGGTAGATCATCAGGTCAGCGTCAGCTTGCGAAGAACACGCGGCTGTTGACAGATAAACAGCGGATAGCTGTAAACCTCAATGTCCACGTAGAAGTTGCGGTCGCGATCCGGCACCGTCTGCAAAAAGAACGGCTGACCCGCCGAACCGATCATGCTGGTGCTTTCGAGCGGAGACCACGCGACCGAGAACATATCGCGCGCACCGACCGGGAACACCGCCGCTTCATTGTCGGCAATCGCAACCGTCGAGTTATCATCGGTCCCGCGATAGTTGATGAATTCGATCCCGCCAAAGGTGAAGGAATCAAACGCCTGAGCCTCGCGAAGCTGAGCCGCCGCCAGTTGGTTGAGAAAGAACTTCTCGACATTCGGATGCGTCGTGAGTGCATCCCAGAAGGCGTCACCGCAAAGCGCCATGATACGCGCACCCGGCACCATCGAACCTTGTGCAGACCGAGCCATGGACCGGACAACGCCACGAACAACCGTGATGACCTCGGTGCCCGCGATATCCAGATCCAGAGGAACCGCCGCAGGTTCAGCCTCGCCAAACTCCGAGAAGTAGTCGAAAAGAACCGTCGATCCGTCCGCGTCCAGAACCTTGCCCTGAATAGCGCCAAGGCGAAGGTGCTCGTGCGTCAGATCGATGTCTGCCATCAGGTTCTGCGTCCGGCGCGCGACCTCCGCCTGCACTGCGACAAGCTCGCTCTCGCTGCCAAAAGCGCGGATGCCGTCCAGTTCATGGGCGTTCAGCCGCGACCGCTCCGCGAGGCGAAGCGTGCGAAGGCTTACGCCAGACCGCGCGTCATTCTCACGAGGCGCGGGCGGCGCGCCATCCGCAGAGTGCGGAATGAGTTGCAACTTGCCCTCGTTGCGGTCTACGAAAATATCCCGCGTGCGGACAGGCCGCGCCTCGAACAGCGGGCGGCCAGCCGCAGACAGCGTGCCGAGAAGCGAAGGAACGAACGGGATTTTATTGACAACCCCGCTCAGCGAAGTGGTCGAGAACACGCTCGAAGCAAATGCGTTCATAGTAGCCATGTTTCGGCCTCCTTATCGAACAATGATGCCAGCAGCGGCCAGCTCGGCGTTCGCTGCGGCGATTGCGGCACCACTGGCACCAGCGGAGTAAGTCAGCATCGCGCCAACTACTTCGGCGTCTCTCGTGATCATGGTGCGATCAACCGTTCCGGTCGCACTCTGGAACAAGATGCCCTTGGCAACCTGACTGCCATTCGTTGCGCCCGGAACATGCCGAACCCACGCGCCGCTTGCGGTGATCTGGCCCATGACCGTGCCAGATTCCCAGACATTCGCCCCAGCCGTGACGCTGACCTCATCGCGCGAGCGCGCATGGTTTGCCTCGGAGAGGATAAATTCCGCCGTCCCCAGCGGCTTGTTGACAGGTGCCATGATCAGGCCTCCTTTTTCATGCCAGCGGCGACAAGCGCCTGATCCCAGCTAACTACGGTTTCATCCTGCGCGCGAATGCCGCCGGAAACGACTTGCCGGAAAGTATCGCCGGTCTTGACCGCGCCACGATCCGCAAGAGCATCGAACATGCCGGTGATATAGCCATCCGACTTGTCCTTGATTGCGTCATCGCCAAGGGCGTGAGCAACCGCCACCTTGCGCACATCCGCAAGCGCCTTGCCTGTGAAATCCGCGTCCGGCATAAGCTTGCGTGCCTTGGTGACAACCTCAGATCGCTCTTGCGCCCGAGCTTCGATCTGATCTTCGGTGAGCACCTTGGTTTTCAGATCGGCGATTTCAGCGTCACGCTTGGCGATTTCCGCGTCCTTCGCTTCAAGCGCCACAACATGCGCCGCATCAGCGTCTGACATTTTCTTCGCGGCGTCAGCCTTGAAAGCCTCGATGAGCGGGGCGTCTGCGACTGCAACCTTTGCAGCCTTATCGCCCAGCACCACCGTCATAAGAGCATCGGACATGATATCCTCCTTTGATTTGCTCTGGTGGTTGATAGGGGCTGCGCCCCAACTATCCGCACTGTCGCCAATGCGGCATTCCGGTCCTGCCCGTCCTTTTGAGACGATAGCCAGGTGATTGATCCTGATGTTGCGCTGCACGGCGTCAAACCTTTCGCCGTCCGCCGTTTCACCGGGCACAAACTCCAAGTCGCAAGTGTATCCCGCAGACAATTCACGCGTGCCGCTTTGCACTGCATCGACTGCGGCCTTGTCTTTGATGATTAGTGGCAGCTTGAGCCTGTTATTCTCCCATACCGCCTCAGTGCTGACCTCGCCTTTTGCCAGATTGTCCCACGTCTCAGACGTGACAGGCTCTCGCGGGTGGCCAAGCGTAATCGGCGCGTGCGAGAAAGTCCGAACGCTCTCTGGTTTGCGAACCTCATCCGCCGGACGGTAGACGCGCACAATATCAACATCCGGCAATCCGACCTCATCGCCGCGATATAGCTGTATTCGAGCGGGCCGCGAAAGCCTCTGCTACAAGATACCCGTCTTGCGTCATCCGCACGCCGGAAAGCTGCGCCGCGTCACTGATGCGTGTCAAACCGGGTCCTCCAACCTGTTGCGGCGCTGAGGTGGGATAAAGTCCTCATCATCGCCGCGCACCTCGTTAGCCTCATTAACCGCCGATTCCAGACCCGGAAACGCGCCGCTTTCCGTGAGCGCATTAACCGCCGCCTGACCGATGGCCTCTGGCGGGATTACCTCTAGCCTGTCCAGCTTTTCCGCCGCCGCCATGAGCTTGTCCGCAATGTCCGCGCGATCCTTTTCCGAAATCTGCCAGAGAGAACGCCAGTTAAAATGCACATCGGGCGGGCGTGATCCGAGCGCAGATCGGATGATTGCCTCATCCAAGTTGCGCAAGGCGGGTTCGATATTCATCGTCTGTTCGACGCGCACGCGGTCATAATACGCGCGAGTGTCATTCTCGCCTGTCGCATTCAGACCACCGACAGACCGCCCGAATAGCAGCGCCATCGGAATGCCCGCGAACGCCGATGCAACCTGCATGGTGCGGTCCAGAACCTGCGGCAATCCACCGAACGAGGCGGACTTCTGCTGGTAATCCTCTTCGCCGTCAAGAATGAGCGACCCGTTTATACTCTTGGACGACATGGCAAGGCGCATCCGCTTCATCACTTCCGCCTCAAACCCCGGCCCGCGCGTGGCAAGGTTTGCCATGAGGTCCGGGATTTTCACCACGTCAATCTTGGCCTCGTAGACCAGCGAATTGATATTTGCCGCAACCTCGTCAACCCGGCGAAGTTGCTGCAACATGCCTTGAAGCGTCGAGTGCCCGAACCCGTCCGACTGGAACGAAACGCCGTGGCGCATGGGAGCGGTGCCGTGAAGAACAACCAACCGGCTCGGGTGGATATCCACCGCGCCGCGCGTTGACCCGACAACCCGCCATATTCGGGGTTGCCCGAAGGTCTGCGAGCTTGGGTCAAGGTCAACCTCGTGACCATGTATCTCGCCTCGCGACATGACTGTGAGGTAGTCAATCCCGCCGATGCCGATCCGGTCCAAGTCCATCGGCTCGGCAATATCCTCGTCGCCATTTGCAATGAATATTGCCGCCCCGCCGAACAGCCGCGCCAGCCTGCGCGCATGAAGCAACTTACCTTGCAAGCCAAGCCGCGCCTCCTCGGCCTCTATTGCGCTGATCTGATCCGCCTCAGCCTGCCATGCCCGCCACTCCCTTACGCTATCTTCTGCAGGCAAATCAATGGCCCGGCGAATTAGCGCGGATTCAATGTAGGCGTTGTGGAGTGTCAGCGCGTCCAGAACATCAAGCGCATAAGACGCGCCTGATGACTTGTCGCGCGACGTGCCAAGACCGGCAAGAACATTTTGCAGGCCGTCAAATATCAAAGCGCACCCTCCAAGCTATATCTTGACCCGCCAATCATCAACTCAGTCATCGCCCACACCAGCGCGTCCGCCCGGTCAGGGGAACCCTCCCCGATATAGCCAGCGGATGTAAAGTTGCACATCTGATCCTCAAGATCTGGAAAATCTCCCACGTGATGCACGCGCCCCTGCTCATATAGCGCGCTGATCGGCTCCGCCCTGACGGCCTTTCCGCGACTGGCCACAACCTCTTTGAAAGCCGCTCTCTTGTCTGCGGTAGAAACGGTAAAGCGCACCATGTCGCCACCGTAATTTCGCTCGCCTATGATGCGATCTGCGCCATGCCGGTGATACGCGTCAACGGCCCGCCTGCCCCACCCCTCCGGGGACATTTGGCAAGTTGCGTCATCGAGGACGTAGGCTTCGCCATCCACGCCGAGACCGGCAATGATGATGCCGATGTCATCGCCGCCTCCATCGCCGCGCGTTCCCGAAGGGTCTACCGCAACCACGATCCTTTGCATTGCGGGCGCTTCCTTGACGCGCAGACTGTCGATGCCTGGCATAACCTTGCCATCAGATGCTTTACGGTCATCCATCGCCCATAGAGCGCCGACGACCTCACTCGCCCATTCACCAGCCTCAAACCTGAGCCGCTTGGCGGCGGACATGCTGGCGAGGACATCGAAATATTCCTCGGGCAAGTTCTCGGCATTGTCGGCAGGATTAACCTGCATTTCCACATAGTCATCAGGCCTAGCCAGAGCCTCTTTCGTGCCTGGTTTCACCTTGGACCGAAACATCTGATAGGACCAATGCAACTTCGATGGCGGGTTGCAGTCGAAATATGCTTTGGGCGTTAGATACTGCCGCCCGGTTGCCGCCGATATCTCAGATGCCAACTCGCACCTTTGCGCAAGCCGCGACATGGCCGTCTCGACTGAGGGCCAAGGTATCTGGCTGCTCTCGTTGAAGTAGAGCGTGGCATACTCCTGCCCGAGAATCTTTTCGACCCGCTCTTTATCGTCCAGACCACCGATCCATAGCTGTGATCCATTGGTTATCTCAACGTAAAAGTCTGTCTTGTTGAATCTCACCCCTAGACCGGGGAAACAAAGACTAAAAACTTTTGGTAGAGTGTCAGACCAGATCGAAGTTTTTGCGTGATTGAACCGAAACCTGAAAATCGCATGACGCGATCCTGGCGCGTTTATCGCTCGCTGAATGAGCGCCCGGATTAAAATGAATGTCTTGCCGGATCGAGACCCGCCTCGCAGCATGATGTTGCGGGCCGGTCCTGCCAAAAGGGTGTTAGCCTCCTTTTGCTTTTGCGTGAGTTGCACTGTAGCCATGTATCACAGTTCCGCGTCCTCTTGGCTCACAGTCAAGTTGATTGCCCCTGTGCTGTGAACCTGCTCGCGAAACGCCTGCACATTGACGTGTCTACCGATCAACTCGATCCGCTTGATCCGGTCGGACAGCTTAATCTTGACCGTCTGTCCTACCTTCTCGCCCTCAATCAATTCCTCATGAACATCCAGACCCGCAACGAGGCCCTGCCGCCAGATCAATGGCCACTCTGCCACAGGCCTGACCGCACCCGCCTCATCGAGAATATCAGCCAGGTC
>JAVVFB010000017.1:0-25510 GCA_032251095.1 Roseovarius sp.
GGCGAGGAAGAACGAAAACCGGATACCTCTGGGCCCTCGCACGGGACGATCGGGGCTGGGGCGGAGACGACCCACCCGGCGTGGTGTTCTTCTACGCGCCCGATCGCAGCGGGCAGAATGCAGAGAAGTTCCTGCGCGGCTTTGACGGCGAGGTTGACGGGCTGACCTCGGGGATCGAGGGCATCGGCTGGGTCTGGCCCAATCAGGACGGACGCGGCGCGCATGTCAATCTGGCCGTGGCCGCGATGACCGCCGCCGCCCCCCACCCCGAGGAAGCTACCGCGCTTCTGGAATTCCTGACCGGCGAATTTGCCCAGACCCAGTTTGCCAGCGACAACCACGAATACCCCGTCGTTGACAGCATGGCCGGTGACGAGGGCACGGCGCGGCTTGGCAGCTTCAAGGCCGACACCACCACCAACACCTCGGCCTTTAGCCGCAATGCCGCCGAGGCACAGGCGATCTTCAATCAAGTCGGCTGGAACTAAGCCGCCCAAGGGTGCCTGCGCACAATTGCGCGGGGTCAGCAAATATCCTAGTGTCGGGCCCAGACCATAGGGCCCGGCATATTCATGACCTCCGTTCGGCTTCGACTTCTGATCCTGGCCTTGTTGCCCTTGATGGTGTTGATGCCGCTGTTGCTTTTGCTGGCCGTCAACCGCTGGTCGGCCAATTACGACAACCTGTTGATCACCAATGTGCAAAGCGATCTGCGCATTGCCGATCAGTATCTGCAACGCATCCTCACCACCACCGGCAATGACGTGCGCAGCCTTGCGCGCTCGATTGATTTCAACCGCGCGAGCCAGCACAATTCGGACCGCTTCAACCGCTTCCTTCAGGATAACCGCGCGGACCTTGGGCTTGATTTCCTCTATTTCCTGCAGGCCCCCGAGGCGCGCGAAAAGGCCACTCTCTGGCCGGTGATCGCGGCGGCGGTGCGCGGCGGGTCGGCCACGGAAATCGATATTTTTGCAGGCTCCGATCTGGCCGCCCTGCCCGGTGGTGCGGGCCTTGCCGCGCGCGCGCGCGTGCCCTTGATCGAGACCCGCGCCGCCGTGCCCACCGAGCGCACCACCGAGGATCGCGGCATGGTCGTGCATACCGCCACCGCCGTCAGCACACCAGAGCGCAGCGGGGTTCTGGTTGGGGGAATTCTGCTCAACCGGAACCTGGATTTCATCGACACGATCAACGCGCTTGTCTATCGCACCACCGGCGCCAGCGATGACCGTCAGGGCACCGCGACGCTGTTTCTCGAGGATGTGCGCATCTCGACCAATGTGCGCCTGTTTGAGGGCGAGCGCGCCCTTGGCACGCGGGTATCGGCGGCGGTGCGCGGCGCGGTTCTGGATGCTGGGCGGACCTGGCTGGATAGCGCTTTCGTGGTCAATGACTGGTATATTTCGGCCTATGAGCCGCTGACCGACAGCTTTGGCAATCGCGTCGGCATGCTCTACGTTGGGTTCCTTGAGGCGCCGTTCACGGCCGCCAAACGCAGCGCCTATATCCTTATCTTCTCGGCCTTTCTGGCCATTCTGGCGCTGAGTGTGCCGCTGTTTCTGCGGCTTGCGGGCGGGATATTCTCGCCGCTGGAACGGATGACCCAGACCATGCGTAAGGTCGAGGGCGGCCAGCTTGACGCGCGCATCGGGCCGGTGCGCTCACGCGATGAAATCGGGACGGTGGCGGCGCATCTGGATAGCCTTCTGGACCAGGTGCAGGAACGCGACCGCGATCTGCGATCCTGGGCGGATGAGTTGAACACCCGCGTCGAAGAGCGCACGGCGGAATTGCGCGAGGCCAATCAAAAGCTGGAAACCACCTATCAACAACTGGTGATGTCGGAAAAGCTCGCCTCAATTGGCGAGATCACCGCCGGGGTCGCGCATGAGATCAACAACCCGGTGGCGGTCATTCAAGGCAATGTTGATGTGATCCGCCAGACCCTTGGCAGCGCCACCGAACCGGTGGAAACCGAGCTGTCGCTGATCGACCGACAGGTCGGGCGGATCAGCGCGATCGTGTCCAAGCTTTTGCAATTTGCCCGGCCAAGCGAATTTGGCACCTTCGAGGAACAGGTGGATATCGCAGGCGTGCTGAAGGATTGCCTTGTGCTGGTCGATCACGTGATCACCAATGCGCAAATCCGGCTATCCATCGAGATGGCCGAGGACGCCCCGCTTGTGCGTATAAACCCCGGCGAATTGCAGCAGGTGATCATCAATCTTGTGGTCAACGCGGTTCAGGCGATGGGGGATCGCGGCGCCTTGACGATCCGCCTGATGCGGCGCGATCAGGCGGGGCAAAGCGGCGTGGCGCTTGTCATTGCCGACACCGGCCCCGGCATTCCCGCCGACAAGCTGGCGTCGGTGTTTGATCCGTTCTTCACCACCAAGCTTGGTGAGGGTACAGGGCTTGGCCTCTCGGTCAGCCAGACGCTGATCCAACAGGCCAAGGGACTGATTTCAGTGCGCAACCGGGCCAGCGGCGGGGCGGAATTCACCGTCTGGCTTCCCGAAGACGCCTGAGCGCTCTTCCGGCCCTTACGTGCCGGCCTCGCGAGGCGCGCACGCAAGGGCGCGAAGAGCCGCTAGACCCCCCAGGCCGCGCATTTGCGATCCACCGTCTTGCGTGCCACGCCAAGGCGGCGCGCCGCCTCGGCGCGGTTGCCGCCACAGGCGTCAAGCACCGCCATGATATGCCGTTGTTCCACCAGTTCCAGCGTCTCGATCGCCTGCGCCCCCGTCATACGACCAGAGCCGGAAAACTCATCCGGAAAGGCCCCAAGGATCACCGAACGTTCAATCAGATTGCGCAATTCGCGCACATTGCCGGGCCAGTCATAGCGGCTCAGTTTCAACAGAACCTCTTCGTTCAGCTCAAGCGCGGGCGTCCCAAGGCTTCTGGAAAAATCGCTCATGAAAAGCGCGGCAAGCTCGACGATATCCTCTTTGCGCTCCTTCAGATGCGGCATCTCGATATTGACCACATTGATCCGATGATACAGGTCGGCGCGAAACCGGCCCTCGGCAACCGCCTGTTTCAGATCGGCATTGGTGGCAAAAAGAAACCGCAGGTTCAGCGGGATTTCGCGTTCCGAGCCAAGCGGCCTGATCCGCTTGTCCTCCAGCACCCGGAGCAAGGCCGCCTGAACATTTTCCGAAAGCTGCGCGACCTCATCAAGCAACAGGGTGCCGCCATCGGCATGCAACAAAAGCCCGTCCTTGCGGTGGCTTTCGCCCTCGACCACGCCGAACAGTTCTTCGGCGATCCGCTCGTGGGAAATCGCGGCACAGTTGATTGCCACAAACGGCTTTTCCGCGCGATCCGACATGCCGTGCAGGGTGCGCGCGGCGATTTCCTTGCCGGTGCCACTTGCGCCAGTAAACAGCACCGAGGTCGGCAGCGGCGCCAGTTTGCCCAACATCGCGCGCACCGCCTGAATAGGCTCGGAATTGCCCAAAAGCCGCCCGCGCGCGGCCTGTCCGCCCTCGGACAATTCATGCCGCAAAAGGTAATTCTCCCGCCGCAGATATTTGCGATCAAGGGCGCGCGCCACCGCGTTCAATATCTGATTGGCGCGAAACGGTTTGAGCACGAAATCGGTCACCCCCGCCCGCAAGGCCTTGATTGCGGTATCAAGATCCGCATAGGCGGTGATCAGTATGGTATCGGCGAAAAACCCGACATGGCGCTGTTCTTCAAGCCAATCGAGCCCGGTCTTTTCGGGCATGATATTGTCGAGGATCACCAGATCGAAATGCACCTGATCAAGGATATAACTCGCCTCGCTGCAAGAGCGCGCCTGCTCGACATGGCGACAGCGCGGGCCAAGGATCTTGACCAGAAAATTGCGCATGCCCGGTTCGTCGTCGATCACAAGGACCGAGGCAAGCGCGAGGTTTTCGCCGTAATCGTCACGCTCTTCCTGCGCGGGCCTGCCTTGCACCGCTTTCGGTGTCATTGCCCGGCGTCACCAAGGCGAACCGCATCACCCGTACGTTGACCTTCGGTCGTGAACCCCGCCATTTCAATAGCGTAGGGCGCGGCGGCGGCGATAATGGCGCAGGCGACAAAGGCCGTGATCATAGCTTTCATTTCTCAATTCTCCTGTTTGGCCGTGGCATTCCGCAGGTACTCTATCATATCAGTGCGGTCCTGCGGGGCCGTGATCCGTTGCATGGGCATCTTTGAGCCGGGGATATAGTGATCCGGCCCAAGATCAAACAAAGCGTCGATCGTATCGTCCGACCAGATGATATCAGATCCGGTCAGGATTTCGGAATAGGCATAGCCCGGCACCGTTCCGGCGGCACGCCCGAAGACCCCGTATAATGTCGGCCCCGCCTTGCGCGAGGGTGGCGGCGTAAGCGCGTGACAGATCGAGCATTTGCGCATGAATTGCCGCTCGCCATTGCCCATCTCGCGTGGCGCGCGCAAAAAGCTGTGTTCACCTGCGCCCGCCGGGTCATATTCGCTCAACAGGGCCACGGGCCAGCCATAGACCACCTCGTTAAGCCCCCCGGCATAGATCACCGCGCCATCGGGCGAGAATTCAAGCGCCCAAACCGGGCCACGCTGCATGGCGCGAAAATCGCGTTCGATCCGCCAGTCATCAGTGTCGATCACCATGATATAGCCGTGCCCGTCGCCTGCCGCCAACTGTCCGGTGCCGGCATGAAAGGCCAGCGACAGGATCGGGCGGCGATCAAGGGTGAAATCCGCAACCGTCTTGCCGGTTTCGGGGCGGATCACCCGCGTCGCGCCATCGACCGCGCCATAGGCAAGCCATGCGTCATCCGGCCCAAGCAATATCCGGTTCACGCCAAAGCCCTGATTGATCACCACCCGAGGGCGCATGTCCGGCTCTTGCCAGTGCCATGCGCGCAGCGTGCCATCGGAGGACGACGAATAAAGCAACGCGCCATCCTCGCCAAAGGCGATATCGGTGACGGCGGCGTCATGGCCAGTAAGGAACCGTGGCGCGCCATCCGCCAGCGGCCAAATCCCGATAGAGCCGTCCCAACTTGCAGAGGCGATCCATTGGCCATCAGGCGACACATCAAGCGCTGCGATCTTGCCCTTGTGCCCCTCAAGGCGGGTGTGGCTGCCACTTTCAGTGTCCCAGATCATCAGCGCGAAATCATCGCCGCCCGATACAAGCCGGGTCTCGCCGAGATACTCGACACTGATGACCGCCGCACGGTGCCCTTCAAGCCAACGCGGCATCCGCCCCTGCCAGAGCCCGACAGAATTGTCGAAACTGGCCGAGGCCACCTGTCCGGTCTGTTGCTGCACGGCAATGCCCATGATCGGTCCGCCATGTCCTTTGAGGGTGGTAAAATCCTGCGCGGCCAGCGGCGGCGCAACCGCCACCAGCCCAAGACACAACAGGCCTGTCACAAGCCCGCGCATCGTTACTCTGCGGGCGTCGCTTTGCCTTCGGTTTGACCGTCGGCCTTGCGAATTTCCTCAAGCCAAAGGCTATGGTGCTCGCGCGCCCATTGCTCTTCGACTTCGCCCGATCCCATCGCGTCATAGGCGCCTTCCATCCCGATCGAACCGATATAGATATGCGCCAGAATAATCGCCATCAGGACAAAGGCCATCATCGAATGCCAGAGTGTCGCAAGCTGCATTTCCTCATGCGGCGCAAGCATCACCGGCAATTCGCCAAAGCCAATCGCCTGCGGCAGGCCGGTCTGATTGAGGATCGCGAAGGTCTTGGCGAACATCGGCATCTCGAAGGGGAACAAAAGCGACAGGCCCGTCACCGAGATCGAGGCCCCGAACAGGATCACCGCCCAGAAGATCATCTTTTGCCCGGCGTTGAACTTTTTCGCAGGCGGGTGAACACCCTTCTTGAAGATACCACCGCCGACGGCGATCCATTTCAGATCGGTCTTGTTGGGGATGTTGTGCATCACCCACATGAAGAACACCATCACCAGCCCGATCATGAAGGCCCATGAGATATTGTTGTGCACCCATTTCGACGCTATCGCCATGGTCGAGAACATCTCGTGGCCGAACGCGGGAATAAGCACCTTGCGGCCAAACAGCGTGATCAGCCCGGTGATGCCAAGCACCACGAAAGAGCCCGCCATAAGCCAGTGACCAAAGCGCTCGATCGCCTGAAAGCGGGTGACGGTGCGGCCGGTCTTTTCACCGTCAATGCGAATGCGTCCGCGCAGCAAAAAGAACAGCGCCAGCAACACGATTGTGCCGCCCAGCAGGTAAGCGCCATAAGTCGCCAGCGGCCCCTGACGGAATTGCAGCCATTTCATGCCGCCGTCCTGAATAAGGACGCGGGCCTCGGGACCGCCGCTTGAGACTTTGACATCGGCGAGCCCATAGCGCAGGCCGCGCCAGACTTCGGAATCCGAGGCCCCGCCCAAAGTGCCAAGCTGATTTGCAACCCCGGCGGCGTTGTCGGGGTTCCCGGTCGCGCCAGAGCGAAATGAATCGTCAATCTTCTCGCCACGCTGACGGGCAAGGATATCGTCCAGTGTCTGCGCCCCACCGGTTGCTGAGCGATCCGGTTGCGGCACCTCGGCCGCCTCTTGCGCGGCGAGGGGGACCGTCAGGAAAAGAGACACCAGAAGTGTCATGATAATGCGGGTCATCGCGGGTCATCCTGTCTGGGAATTTCAAACATCGGCAAGATGGGCGACGATACCGCCGCCCACCCGATCCGAACTGCGGTTGGGCGCACCGTTTCGGGTGCGCCCCTGACCAAAGGTCAGCCGCCTTTCTGTTCGTAGGCCGTGCCCCAGCCCCAGGCGCCCGAGCCGAAGCCGCGCGCCACGACACGCTCGCGGTAGATGGCCGACACAACGTCGCCATCGCCCGCCAGAAGCGCCTTGGTCGAGCACATTTCGGCACAGATCGGCAATTTGCCTTCTGCAATCCGGTTGCGCCCGTACTTCTGGAACTCGGCTGCGGAGTGGTTTTCCTCGGGGCCACCGGCGCAGAAGGTGCATTTGTCCATCTTGCCGCGGCTGCCAAAGTTGCCAGCCTGCGGATATTGCGGCGCGCCAAACGGGCACGCGTAGAAGCAATAGCCACAGCCGATGCACAAGTCCTTGGAGTGCAGGACAATGCCTTCTTCGTTCTGGTAGAAGCAATCCACCGGACAGACGGCCATGCACGGCGCATCTGAACAATGCATACACGCCACCGAGATCGAACGCTCGCCCGGGCTACCGTCGTTGATCGTGACCACCTTGCGGCGGTTGATCCCCCACGGCACCTCGTGCTCGTTCTTACAGGCCGTTACGCATGCATTGCATTCGATGCAGCGTTCGGCGTCGCAAAGAAACTTTGCTCTTGCCATGTCAGTATCTCCTTATGCTGCACTGATTTTGCAAAGAGTCGCCTTGGTCTCTTGCATTTGTGTGACGGAATCATAGCCATAGGTCTGGGCGGTGTTGCTCGCTTCCCCCAAGACATAGGGGTCTGACCCTTTGGGGTAATTCGCCCGAAGGTCCTTACCCTCGAAATGACCGCCAAAGTGGAATGGCATGAAGACAACGCCTTCGCCCACCCGTTCGGTGACCATCGCCATGACCTTAACCTTGGCGCCTTCGGCACCTTCGACCCAGACCTGCGCGCCGTCCCGCACACCAAGGTTATTGGCGTCACGCGGGTTGATTTCGACGAACATGTCCTGCTGAAGCTCGGCCAGCCATGGGTTGGAACGGGTCTCGTCACCGCCACCTTCATATTCGACCAGACGGCCGGATGTGAGGATGATCGGATACTCTTTCGAGAAGTCGTTCTTCTGGATCGAGGCATACATGGTCGGCAGACGGTAATCGTGCCGGTCCTCGTATGTCGGATAATCCACGACCAGATCGCGCCGGTTCGTATAGAGCGGCTCGCGGTGCAGAGGCACCGGATCGGGGAAGGTCCAGACGACGGCCCGCGCCTTGGCATTGCCGAAGGGCGCACATTCATGGGCAATCGCCACCCGCTGAATCCCGCCCGAAAGGTCGGTTTTCCAGTTGGTGCCAGGGCCGGCAACGGCATCAATCGACGCGCGTTCCTCGGCGGTAAGATCGCCGTCCCAGCCAAGATCCATCAGCATCTGCATGGTGAATTCAGGGTAACCGTCCTGAATTTCAGACCCGACAGAATAGACGCCCTCGGCCAGAAGATTGTCGCCATCCCGCTCGACGCCGAAACGGGCGCGGAAGGTGAGGCCACCCTTACTGACAGGTTTGGACATGTCATAAAGGTTGGGCGTGCCGGGATGGTTCATCTCGGGGGTGCCCCAGCATGGCCATGGCATACCGTAGTAATCGCCATCTGCGGGGCCGCCACGGGCCTGCAGGGTGGTGCGATCAAAGGTGTGCTGGTTCGCCATGTGCTTCTTGATGCGCTCTGGCGATTGGCCGGTATAGCCGACTGTCCACATGCCGCTGTTGAATTCGCGGGTGATGCTTTCGACATTCGGCGTTTCCGCGTCTTCCATCTCGATATTGCGGAAGAAACGGTCGCCCCAGCCAAACTTGTTGGCGAACTTGGCCATGATGACCTCGTCGGGCTTGCTTTCAAACAGCGGTGTGACAACGCGGTCACGCCACTGAAGCGAGCGGTTGGACGCGGTGACCGACCCGCGGGTCTCGAACTGCGTACAGGCCGGCAGCAGGTAAACGCCATCGGTGCGGTCATGCATGACGGCGGAAACGGTGGGATACGGGTCAACAACGACCAGCATGTCCAGCTTTTCCATAGCCGTCTTCATTTCCTTGCCACGAGTCTGGCTGTTGGGCGCGTGGCCCCACAGAACCATGGCACGCACCTTGTTGGGCTGGTCCATGTTTTCCGTGTCTTCCAGAACACCGTCGATCCAGCGGCTGACAGGGATACCCTTGAGGTTCTGCAAGGAGGTGTCCTTGCCGTCCTTGTCCTTGATGCTGTCGAACTGACCGGCAAGCCAGTCGGCATCTTCGCCCCAGACGCGGGCCCAATGGGCCCAGGCACCGCCCGACAGACCGTAATAGCCCGGCAGGGTGTGGCTTAGAACGCCAAGGTCGGTTGCGCCCTGCACGTTGTCGTGGCCACGGAAGATGTTGGTGCCGCCCCCCGAAACGCCCATGTTGCCAAGGGCCAGTTGCAGGATGCAATAGGCGCGGGTGTTGTTGTTGCCGTTGGTGTGCTGGGTGCCACCCATGCACCAGATGACGGTGCCGGGGCGGTTGTTGGCCATGGTGCGCGCAACGCGACGCAGCTGTTCACCGGGCGTGCCGGTGACGCGCTCGACCTCTTCCGGGTTCCACTTGGCAACTTCGGCCTTGATTTCATCCATGCCCCAGACGCGGGTGCGGATGAATTCCTTGTCTTCCCAGCCATTTTCGAAGATGTGCCAGAGAATACCCCAGATCAGCGCCACATCGGTGCCGGGGCGGAAACGCACATATTCATCCGCATGCGCCGCCGTACGGGTAAAGCGCGGATCGCAGACGATGAGGGGGGCGTTGTTCTGTTCCTTGGCCTTGAGGATGTGCAACAGCGATACCGGATGCGCCTCGGCCGGGTTCGACCCGATCAGGAACATCGCTTTGGAATTGTGGATATCATTATAGGAGTTGGTCATCGCGCCATAGCCCCAGGTGTTTGCAACACCGGCAACCGTGGTCGAGTGACAAATCCGGGCCTGGTGATCCACGTTGTTGGTGCCCCAATAGGCAGCAAACTTGCGGAACAGATAGGCCTGTTCGTTGTTGTGCTTGGCAGAGCCGAGCCAATAGACGCTGTCAGGTCCGCTTTCTTCGCGGATCTTCATCATGCCGTCGCCGATCTCGTCGATCGCCTGTTCCCAGCTGATGCGCTTCCATTCACCGCCCTCTTTCTTCATCGGGTACTTGAGGCGGCGTTCGCCATGGGCGTGTTCACGCACCGAGGCGCCTTTGGCGCAATGGGCGCCAAGGTTGAACGGGCTGTCCCAGCCGGGCTCTTGCCCGACCCATACACCGTTCTGGACTTCGGCGACGACTGTACAGCCGACCGAGCAGTGGGTGCAGACGGATTTGATCGTCTCGACGGCTTCATTGGCTGCACTTTGCGCGTTTGCGCGCGTCACTGTGCCGCCCATGGCGCCGATTGCGGCCAGGCCACCAATGGCCAGACCGGAGCCGCGCAGGAACGCGCGGCGGTCGACCGACTTTTCGGCGACCTCAGACAGGATACTGGTCCGCTGGGGGCGTCTCGCAACCCCGTTGGTCTTTTTCCTAAGCATGTTTCTCTCTCCTCCCTGAGCCCTTTCATTCAAGGGCTGGGTACTACGGTTTCCTCTGACAGTCGGGCCTATCGCAACCAGTCGTCAGCGGTGTTTGACCTCGTCCGGCGGTTTAGAACCGGGCGCTGTCGAGATAGGCGCGGGTATGCGCAGTGTCCTGCATCCTGTCGGATGACAGGTCAGGCTGGGCCGCCTCGGCAGCGGTCCCGCCCGCAACGGCCAAAGCCGCAGCAGCAGGCGCAGCAGTGCCGGCCAGTTTCAGAAAATCGCGGCGGCTGGTGTCGCCCTCGGTCTTCTTGCTCATAAGGGTGTTCCTCCCTTGGGTGATGACGGGTTGCCCCGCCGGTTATGCGGGCTAGCCCGCGCTCATCCGGAAGCCTTGCGCCTCGATGTCCATGTAAACCCGACCGACAGCGCCGACCGAAGCATAGAAGACCGAATTGGTCGCGGCTTCCAAATCCGTGAAAAAGTGACCGGCCCAGGGGCCGATGTGTTTGCCGAAGAACTGTTTCTGATCCGCAAGGCTGGCGGGTTTGCCGTAGCGCCCGGTGATCATCCCGGCCATCATCTCCATCAAGGAGGCGATGTTGTCTTCGGGCTCGTAAACGTTTTCGGCGCGGGTCATGCTGCGCGCGGCCATGTCCCGGCGCAGCCCGGCCAGCGGCTTTTCGTTGAGAAAGCCGGTCAGGTAGTAGCTTGCGTAGGGCAGCAATTCGCCCCGGCCAAGGCCTATGAACAGCGCGTTGAATTCGCTTTCAACGGCGCGCGCCTTGCTGTGCCCCGCGATGCGCGCGAGCGCGCCAATCGCCGTGCCAAGGTCAGTGTCGCCGCCGGTGAGCGTGGCCGTCTGATCCAGCATGGCCTGTTCGGGCGGGCGCGACAGGATCACGCCAAGGTAGTCGTAAAGATCGGCGCGCAGGCGATCCTCTTCGGTGATCTCATGCGCGGGACTTGGGTTTTCCATCAGGGCCTCTTGGTTGGTCATACCGATGCTCCGGTCTGATCTTGAAATACGAAACTCATACGGCGGCGCGGCGCGGCCTCGTCGGCCTCTGGCGTGGCCGCCTCGGCGGGGGGCGCGCTTGCCTCTTGCGCCGCGCTTGTGGTCGCCTCCTCTTCCGGCTCGTCCTCGGCCATGGCGACGCTCGCCTCTGGCTCACCCTCCTCCAGCAGCTCTTCGTCCAGTGGCTCGTCTTCCTCGGGCGGGTTCGCCTCAAGCTCGGCCTGGCGTGCCATTTCCTCGACATGGGCGGTCATGCCCTTGCCCACCTGATAGGCGGTCTGCATATGCTCAAGCACCTTGGCCTTGTCGGTAAAATCCTCGCCGTAATCCAGCAATCCGTCAAGGTTTGCCAGCGCCGGGTTCGACGTCCAAAGGCGACGCAGCGCCCGACGACGCAGCCGGTCCGGCACGGCCTTGGCCATGAAGGCGCGGAAATCATCGCCCGGCCCCATCGCATCGGGATCGGGCAGGTTCAGCTCTTCCAGAAGCTCGGCGTCGGTTTTTTCGGCCTGCTCGGCGTCACGCGCGGCAAGCGCTTCGGCCTCGCTGGCGCGGGCCTCGGCCTCGGCTTCTGCCTCGACCTGCGCCTTGCGGCGCGACCAGAAATCCCCCCGGCTCAATGCACCCTCCCCTTGCGAGCGGTGGCAGGCGCGCGGTAGACATCGCTGGTCTGGTGAATGCGCGGATCGCCGATGCCATCCTCGACACGGGTGACATCGGTCTTGTCGCGGCGGCGTTTCTTGAAGGCCTCTTCCTGGTGATGTTCCTCGACGAATTCGCGCACCCAGGCCACAAGCCCCTCGGGCATGGCGACCTTTTCGACGATTTCCTCGCCGGTATCGGCGTAATCCTGGGCCTCGAAGGGCGAGGCGGTCACAAGCACAACATGAAAGGGCTTGGTCGCAGCATCCGCGCCGACATTCTGGCGCATCACCACGTAGACCGAGGGCACCCGCGCCGAGATGCCCTGAAGATAGGCCTCGGTTTCAGCGCCGTGCAAATCCATCTGGGCGGTGGCCGCATGATAATCCACCGTATCGCCATCGCGGCGCAATTCGCGCCAATCGGCCGCCGCTGCGCCCGGTAGGACCGAAACGGCGCGCCACGACCATGCTGCCCAACGGGTCACGCCGGGCGCCCTTCGGATGACGACCCCGACGGGGATCGTGGCATAGGTTTTGGGATTGTAGATCACGCTTGGTTCTCGTCCTTGGCTGGTTGGTGTCAGATTGGTGCAGATTTCTGACCACTCAAAGCGTTTTTTGTGTGCAACGGTCCACCAAGTGAACGAACAGGACATTTTGGACCAAATCTTCACACCCCTGGGTCGAGTGCGGTCAGATTGACCCAGGGGCCAGTTTCGCCGCGTTGCAGCAATTGCGCATACCGGCCCGTCGAAAACGAATCAATCCGTGCCGCTGGTCGGCGGATGAGGCAGGGGGTGCGATTCGAATTGCTGTTTACGACCGGCTCGAATCATGCCTACTCTGGCGCCGCATCGACGCGACAAGCGCTCTTCTCAACATCGCGAAAACACTGGGGTAAAAATGCCTAAGCAATTGATTTTGTGCGACTGTTCCGGAACTCAGACACTGGACCGCGACGCCCTTGCAACGGCAAGTGGTTTAAGTTGTTCGCGGGTCCATTCCGCGCTCTGCACCGATGAAATCGGACAGGCCGCCAAGGCGATCAAGGGCGGCGAGGCAATTATTTGTTGCCGTCAGGAACAGCGGATTTTCGAAGAGCTGGCGGCCGATATCGGCGCCGCTGAGCCCGCTTTTGTCGACCTGCGTGATCGGGCCGGCTGGAGCGATGACAGCGCCTCGAAACTACCCAAAATGGCCGCGCTTCTGGCCGAGGCCAGCCTGCCTGCGCCACGAGAAAAGACGCTGGACGTGATTTCAGAGGGGCTTTGCCTGATCATCGGGGCCTCTGACGTGGTGCTTGCGGCGGCGGAAAAACTGGCGCCCATCCTCGGGGTGACGGCGCTTTTGACCGATGATTGCACCCCGCCCGAGACCCGCGATTTTGATGCGATCCGGGGTCACGTGGCCCATGCCAAGGGCGCGCTCGGGCAGTTCGAGTTGACCATTGATGCCCTGCAACAGGTCAATCCGGCGGGCCGTGGCGCGCTTGGTTGGGGCGCGCCGCGCGACGGCGGACAGACCGCTTGCGACGTGATCCTTGACCTGACCGGCGCCACGCCGATGTTCCCCGCGCCGCAAAAGCGCGAGGGTTATCTGCGCGCCGATCCCGGCAGCATCACGGCCGTCTCAGACGCTGTTTTCGAGGCCGCGCAGATGATCGGCACCTTCGAAAAACCGCTTTACGTCGCGCTTGAGCCGCTCATCTGTGCCCATAGCCGCGCCGAGCAGACCGGGTGCAGCAAATGCCTTGATATCTGTCCCACCGGGGCGATCCAGCCGATGGGCGAGCACGTCACCATCGACCCAATGATCTGTGCCGGCTGTGGTGCTTGCGCGGCGCGCTGTCCGTCGGGGGCGATCACCTATGATGCGCCCTCGCCCGATGTCACGTTTCGGCGCATTCAGACGCTGGCCTCGGCCTATCGCAAGGCAGGCGGAACCGCGCCGCGCCTGCTGGTCTGTGACCATGATCACGGCGGCCTGATGATAAGCCTTGCGGCCCGCCACGGGCGCGGATTGCCGGCCGACGTGATCCCGCTTGAGGTCGAGGCGCTGTCGGGCTTTGGCCATGCGGAAATTCTGGCGGCGCTTGCCTCGGGCTTTGCCGAGGTGGCGATCCTCGTGTCGCCGCGCACCGAGCGTGACGCTCTGGATCAGGAAATTCCGCTGGCGCAGGCGATGGCGGGCACGGGCCGCGTGACCCTTCTGGACCTCGTCGATCCCGATTCGCTCTGTGATGCGCTTTATGACGCCGCTGATATTCCCGTGCCCTGCGCCGATCCGATCCTGCCGATGGGAAGCCGCCGTCAGGTGGCGCGCCTTGCGGCCAAGACGCTTGCGCCGGGCGACGAAATTCTGCCCCTGCCCGAGGCCGCACCCTATGGCGCGGTTCTGGTCAATACCGATAGCTGTACCCTCTGCCTGAGCTGTGTGTCGCTCTGCCCGTCGGGGGCCTTGCTTGACAACCCCGACATGCCACAGCTGCGTTTTCAGGAAGATGCCTGTCTGCAATGCGGGATCTGCGCCACGATCTGTCCGGAACAGGCGATCACGCTTGAGCCGCGCATGAACCTTGGCGATTCCGCCCTGACGCAGGTGGTTCTCAATGAGGAAGAGCCGTTCGCCTGTATCGAATGCGGCGCCTTGTTCGGGGTGAAATCGACCGTCGAAAAGGTGGTTGAAAAGCTGGCAGGCAAGCACTCGATGTTCGCCACCTCGGACACCGCCAAGATGATCCAGATGTGCGATGGCTGTCGGATAAACGCCCAGTATCATTCAAAGAACAACCCCTTCGCCGGGGCCGAGCGCCCGCGCGTGCGCACCACCGAGGATTACCTCAGCAAGCGCAAGGATCACTGATGCTGGATCGGCGCGCCAAGGTCGGCGGGGGCAACCCCCGAGACATAGGCCATGATGGCCTCAAGATCATCAAGCGTGATCTCGACCGGCACGATGGGTGGCGGAAGGTGATCCGCGAAGGGCGCGGTGATCTCGGCGACCTGGGTAAAGGCCGGGTGCGGATTGAGCGCGAAAAAGCCCTGAAACCGGGCGCCCCAATCGGGCAGCGCGCGCAGCACCGCGAAGGACGGGGTCGAGCCGATGGCGTTCATCCGGTTTTCCGGGGCCACCACATGACAGCGCCCGCAATGGCGCAGCGACAGGCCCTTGCCGGCCACCGCGTCGCCCTCGAACACAAGCGCGACTTCGGCCTTGTCCTCGGCCTCTGGCAGGGAAAACGGCGCGCGCCCGTCGACCTCGTAGCCTGTCAGGGTGCGCTGTCCGATTTCGGAGGTCAGCCATTCGGCAAACCGCGCCGCGCCCGCATGGGTGCCGCGCAGGCGCATCCGCCAAGTCGCGCCCTCGCCGATGAAAACCGCGCGCCCCTCGGTCTTGCCCAACGCCAGATCCGCCTCGCCATCGCCGGTCACGATCTCGATCCGCACCCCGGTCTTGAGCGAAAAGCGCGGGCGCAGGTAATCGAGCAAGCCGCTGGCGATCAGGGCCTCGGGCGCGCTCAGGCGAAACAGGCGGTCGTCGGCGCTCGCGCTAACGGGCAAGAGCGCCGCCAGACAGAAAACGATCATCCGCAACACACGGTTCGGGCTTGGGTTCCATCCTTGCATGCCCCACGTTAGAAACAGCCGCATATCTGCGTCAACCATCTTGAACACCAAACGGAGAGTCTCATGAGCGAAGATTTCAACATGTCGATGCGCAAATTCCTCAAACAGGTCGGCGTGACCTCGCAACAGGCCATCGAAGAAGCCATGCGCAACGCGGGCGACACCGCCGGGCAAGAGTTCAGCGCCAAAGTGGTTCTTACCGTGGACGGGCTCGATATCGAGCATGTGGTCACCGGTACGATCAAGGGGCAAAACTAAGGTGGCCCTTACCCGCGACAGCGTTCTGAACGCCTTGAAACAAATCACCGATCCGGTCAGCGGCTCTGATATCGTCTCGGCGGGGGTCACCCGCGGGCTGAATGTCGAGGGCGGCACGGTGCGGTTTGTGCTTGAAATCGACCCGGCCAAGGCCGAGGCCTATGGCCCGGTGCGCGACGCCGCCGAGGCCGCCGTGCGCGCGCTTGCCGGTGTCACTGAGGTGTCGGCCGTTCTAACCGGGCATTCCGCCAAGGCGCCGCCCGACCTTAAACCCAGCCGCAAGGCCGAACCCAAGGGCCCCGAAAAGGTGCCCGGCGTCAATCACCTGATCGCCATTGCCAGCGGCAAGGGCGGTGTCGGCAAATCCACCGTTTCGGCCAACCTCGCCTGTGCGCTTGCCGCCGAGGGGCGTCGCGTCGGGCTTTTGGATGCAGATGTCTACGGCCCAAGCCAGCCGCGCATGCTTGGCGTGTCTGGTCGCCCGTCAAGCCCGGATGGCAAGACCATCCTGCCGATGCGCAACCACGGCGTCACGATGATGTCGATTGGCCTGATGACCAACGAAGGTCAGGCGGTTGTCTGGCGCGGTCCGATGTTGATGGGGGCCTTGCAACAGATGCTGATGCAGGTGCAATGGGGCGCTTTGGATTGCCTCTTGGTGGATCTGCCGCCCGGCACCGGCGACGTGCAGATGACCCTTGCGCAAAAGGCACAGGTCGACGGCGCGATCATCGTTTCGACGCCGCAGGACATCGCCCTTTTGGATGCGCGCAAGGGCATCGACATGTTCAACCAGCTCAACGTGCCGGTTCTGGGCATGATCGAGAACATGTCGACGCATATCTGTTCCGCTTGCGGCCATGAAGAGCATGTGTTCGGCCATGGTGGCGTTGCCGCCGAAGCCGCAAAGCTTGGCGTGCCACTGATGGCGGAAATCCCGCTGCATATGGATATCCGGCTGGCGGCGGATGGCGGCGCACCGATCGTGGTCTCCAAACCCGACAGCCCGCAGGCACAGGCGTTCCGCGATATCGCGCGACAACTGATCAAGGCAGGCGTCGCATGAGCACGCCCGCCTTCCCCCCCCTCATGTCGGGGCTGGCGGTGAGCGGGTCCACCGACCCGTTCGAGAAGGCCTGCGCCATGGCCAGCCTTGGCTGTGACGCGGGGCTTATCGTGCACAACATCACCGCCAACCGGTTCCTGGCGGCGCTTGTCATGGCCCCCGAGGTGCCGCTTGAAGAGGCAATGGCGATGCTGCCGGCCTGTGGCGTGGGGTTTCAGAACGCGCTTGGCGCGCTCGCCCCGCCCGAGGTTGCCGTGCATCTGGAATGGCCGGGCGGCATCCGCATCAATGGCGCCGCCTGCGGGCATTTCCGGGTGGCGGCGGGCGGCTCTGATCCCGCTGGCCTGCCCGGCTGGCTTGTGGTGGGGATCGACCTGCCGCTGTTGCAGATCACCGAGCGCCCCGGCGACCGCCCCGACCAGACCGCGCTTTATGACGAAGGCTGTGCCGAGGTCGACCCTGTTACCCTGCTCGAAAGCTGGGCGCGTCATACGCTTGTCTGGATCAACCGTTGGGAAGACGACGGCGGCAAGGATCTGCATTCCGAATGGCGCCCACTGGCCCATGACATGGGCGAGGATGTGCACCAGAACGGCATCGCGGGCAAATTCCTTGGCGTCGACGAGCGTTTTGGCATGCTGTTGCGCTCCGGCGAGACCACCCATCTTATCCCCCTCAGCACCCTGTTGGAGACACCGCAATGAAACTTGCCCGTGCCATCCATTTCGACGAAAGCGATCAACGCGTCTATCACAGCCCGGCGCGCACCGGTGAATGGTGTGTGCCCGGCGGCTTCGAGTTTTCCAACTGGAGCGAGGCCGACCTGACCGGCAAGGCGCGACAGGCCTTTGCCAACGGCTGGCTTGGGGTGGAAACCTTTGGCCGGGTGACCTTTGTCGCCGTGACCCAGGTCGAACAGGCCGAGATCGACACGCTGGCGCGCGCGCTTGCCCAGCATTTCGTCGATATCTACGGCGCGCCTGATGCCGAGGCCGCCCTGCCCGTGGCCGTTGAGGAAATCATGCAGATGGTCGAGCTTTGCGAAGAGCATGCCGCCAACACCCTGTTGACGGTGGCGCGCGATCTGACCGACGCGGGGGTGCGCGAAAGCTTTCGCGCGATCGAGCCACAGGACGCGGGCATCGAGCAATTCGCGATCCACGGCGCGCTTGACGAATAGGCCCTTGGAGGGTGGCCGGCGTTAATCCCGGTCACCTTTGCTATGGGCGCGGCGGGCGCGATACTCGTCAATCCGCACCTCAAGACGGTCGGCATAGGCGGCCCGCTCGGCGTCGCTCATCGTGGCAAGGTGGTCGAGCAAAAGCCGCTGACCCAACTCAAGGCGATCACGAAACCCCTCGCGCTGTTCGCTCATTCGCGCGGCAACGCTGGCCGGGTCAAACGGCACCGCGCGCAAATCGGCCACAAGGGCGTCAAAACCGGCATGTTGCGCCGCGCGGGTGCGCCCGCCATCGCGATAGGCACCGCGCATCTTTTCGCCGATCTCGCGGCGATCTTCATCACTGAGCGCGCGGGTCAAAGGCCCCCCCGCCATGTCAAGCCGCGAGGGATGATGCCCGACATGCATGCCGCCGTGACGCAAGGCCCAGCTTCCGAGCCCACCGATCACCAGAAGGTTCAGCGCCAGCGAGACCACGAAAAGCCCGCGCATAAGCGGGCTGAGCCCGGTGGCCGGTTTGTCGCCGTTGTTGTTATTTTGCGCCGCCATCAGAAATTTCCCCCGGCAAGATCAAACGCCAATTCCGGCGCGACATCAACAAGATAGACGCTTTCGCCCTCATCCAAAAGCAACCCTTCGGGCAGGCTGATGCCAAGCCAGACCCCGGCCACCGCCGCCGTCGCAAGCCCCGCCACCGCAGGCCATCCGCCAAGCAGCCGGTAGAGCTGACTAGACAGCGTGCTGCGGCGGGTCGGTTGCGGCGCGGGTCTTTGGGCAAGGGCCTGAACCGCCTGCGCGTCCTCGCCGATCCGAGCCATGAGGGCCGCAGAGGGCTCTGCGCCATGCCGGCGCGCGGCGTCAAAGAACACCTCAAGCCCCGGAATATCGTCTTTGTCACTCATCGCCATATCCCAATTCCTCTTGTCGCCCCGAAAGGGCCGCTGTCAACGCGCGCTTGCCCCGCGCCGTCAGGCTTTCCACCGCTTCGGTGGTGATCTCCATGATCTCGGCGATCTCTGGGTTCGCCAACCCTTCGATGTGACGCAGCACAACCGCTTGCCGCTGTCGGTCCGGCAGGTGATCAAGCGCGCTCTGCAAGGCCTCTGCGCGGGCGGTATCCTGCAGTGTCTCGGCCGCGGTGGCGCGCCCGTCCTCGGGTTCGGGGATGCTGTCCAATGCGACGCCCCGCGCGCGTCGCCGCAGATCGGCGCAAAGGTTCGCGACCACCCGGTAAAGCCATGTCGTCACCTTGGCCTCGCCCTGCCGCCAGTCCGGCGCGACCTTCCACAGGCGCAGCATCGCCTCCTGGGTGACATCCTCGGCCTCGGCATGATTGCCAAGCAGACGATAGGCATGGCCCATGACACGCGGCGTCAGGCGCGCGGTCAGCGCACGCGCCGCCAACGCATCCCCGTTGGCAAACAAGACCAACAAAACCTCGTCCGACTCATCACTCATGGTGTCCAGCGGCATGTCCATTTTCCATAAGTTTCATACTGCACACGAGGCGGGACCATCCACAAGGCCGACAGCGGGCTAACGCTGTCGGCGGCCACCGTGATCAAAGATCAATGGTGGTGGTGATGGTGGTGATCGTCATGGGAATGATGCCCGCCGTCGCGATAATACCCTTGGCCATGACCGTCATTGCGGCTGTCCTTTTTGCCGTGATGGCCCATGCCGCGCCCGCCGTGCATGCCGTCATACCGGCCAGAGCCGTCTTTCTTTTGCGCCCGTTGATGCATTTTGGGGATATCGGCGAATTCCTCGGCCGAGATCGCGCCATCGCCATCGCTGTCGTGCATCTCGAACATCTTGCCCATCCGGCCCGCATGCATTTCGTCCATGGAGATCTTGCCATCCTTGTCGGTATCGCGCGCCTCCATCATCGCCTGCGCCCTTGCGGCCATACGTTCGGCCATGCGGGCCTGCATCCGCGCGGTCATCTCGTCGAGCGAGATCGCGCCGTCGCCATCGGTATCGGCCGCCATGAAGCGCTCTTGCGCGCGGGTCTGCATTTCTTCCTGGGTCACCTTGCCGTCACCGTCGCCGTCCAGCTCTTCAAAATCAAAGGCGGGGCCATGGCGCATGCCGCCCTGTCCCATTTGCTGGGCAATCACAGATGTCGATGTCGCCGCAATCACGGCGGCCAGTATGCCTGAAGCCAATATCGGTCTTTTCATCTTTTCTCTCCATCAGTCTGAACGTTTGTTGATCTGCGGAACCCGGCCGATATCGACCGTTCCTGAAGAGTGATACGGCTGCAATCGCGATTTCCGTCGCGCCCTGCGCGTTTTTCTTGACGGCGCGGGTCGAAAACCGAACCGGGCTTTGCGACATCGCGCCGCAAGGACGCTCTGCCCCCTTTAATCTGTGTTTTATTTATACCATCTTCGCCGGATCGTCTTCGGGGATTGCCATGACCATTCAGACCACCATCAGTACCGACCGTGCCCTCTGGCCCGCGCTTCGCAGAGGATTTCGCCGGAAATGCCCGAATTGCGGCAATGGTCCCCTCCTGAAAAGCTATCTCAAGGTGCGTGACACCTGCACGGTCTGTCGCGAAGATTTCAGCCACAACCGCGCCGATGACGGCCCGGCCTATCTCACGATTCTGATCGTGGGGCACCTGATGGCGCCGCTATTACATATTACATTCGTGCAATTTCGCCCCGAGCCGCTTGTGCTGTTTACCATATTCGCTATTGGCACCATCACCCTGTCGCTCTACCTTTTGCCGCGATTGAAAGGGGCGATTGTTGCTTTCCAATGGGCCCGCCTCATGCATGGGTTCGGAGGTGAGCACTGACCTTTTGCCGATGAAAGGGCCAGTATGACCAGCACGACACCGGATAAATCCGCCATTCGCAACGCCGCGACGGTGATCGCGTTGCGCGACCGCATGGGTGACCCGCACGTCCTTATGGGACAGCGCGGCGCACAGGCGGCGTTCATGCCCAACAAGTTTGTCTTTCCCGGCGGGGCGGTGGATGATGCCGATGCAGAGGTGCCGCTGGCACGCGCCCTGCCCGAGATCTGCGCCGCGCGTTTGCTTGAAGACAGCAAAGAGGATCTCGCGCATGCGCTTGCCGCCGCCGCGATCCGTGAGCTTTGGGAAGAAACCGGCCTGATCCTCGGACAACCCGGCGACTGGCCGGGCGCGGTGCCCGCCGATTGGGCCGGGTTTGCGGCCCGTGGCCATGTGCCGGTGGCCCATCCTCTGCAATTCGTGTTTCGTGCCATCACCCCACCGGGGCGGCCGCGCCGCTTTGATGCGCGGTTTTTCCTGGTTGATGCCGATGAGATCGCAGGCGATCTTGATGATTTCTCCGAGGCCTGTGACGAGCTTTCGCATCTGCAATGGGTGCCGTTGCGCGATGCGCGCAAGTTCGACCTGCCGTTCATCACCGAGGTGGTTCTGGCCGAGGTCTCTGCCCGCGCCTATGATCCCGCGCCACCTCAGTCGGTGCCGTTCTTTCGCAATGACGATGAAGAGAGCCTGTTCCTGCGGCTTAACGGAACGCAACCACCGCAATAACCGACAGGGTGACCAACGCGATACCGAACGCCTCTTTCCGGGTCACTTTCTCGCCAAAGAACAGCACCGAGGCGACGAGCGAAAAGATCACCTCGACTTGCCCCACGGCAAAGACATAAGCCGCGTTTTCAAGGGTGAAGGCGGTGAACCACAACAAGCTGCCGATCATGCCGGCGATCCCGATCCAGACCGCGCTGCGCCAGGCCGCTGCCACGCGGCTGATCTGGCCCGGCTCGCGCCAGATCAGCCAGGCACCAAGCGCAAAGGTCTGCGCCAGCGTAACCACCGCCAGCGTGACGCCCGCCCGCAAGAGCGGGTCCTGGCTTGCGATCTCAAGCGTCGCGCCGCGATAGCCTACGGCGGAAATGGCAAAGAATGCCCCCGAAGCCAGCCCCAGAAACGCCGCCCGATTCGCGATCCGGCGCAACCAGCGCCCCTCAACGCCCGGCGTGTCCGACAGGATCAAGACGCCGACAAGCCCCAAGACGATCGCGCCAAGTCCAAGCGCCGAGATGCGGTCGCCAAGCACAATCAGGCCGACGACTGCGGTCTGCACCACTTCGGTTTTCTTGAAGGTGATGCCCACGGCGAAATTGCGCTCGGCAAACAGCGCCACAACGCACCATGTGGCCAGGATCTGTGTCAGCCCGCCGGTCATCGCATAGAGCCAGAACAGCGGCGAGAATCCGGGCATGCCCGCGCCTGTCAGCGCAAGATAGCCAAGGGTCAGGGCCACCACCAAAGGCGCCGAATAGAAAAACCGCGCCAGCGTCGCCCCGCCAGCCGTAAGCGCCCCCATGCTCAGGCGTTTTTGCAGCATGAAGCGCAGGGTTTGAAACGCTGCCGCCGCTACGGAAAGGAGTATCCAGGCTTCCATCAGCTTGTCTTGCCCCGGATGTTCCGCAATGACCAGAGCCTAAGCTTTTTCGGCGAAAAACCTTAGGCCAAAAATATTCGAGGAATATTTTTGCCCGGCCTCACCGACTGCGCCATGGCCAAAGCGGATGGGGAACGGGGTCTTTGGCCCGCAAGACCTCTGGACCCCATCGCAGTAAATTACGCCACAGAGCCGGGTCAAGTTAGCTGGTTACCGGATCATCAGAAGGAGGCGTGATTGGGGATTTACAAACTTAACACAGGGGATCAAGCGCCTTATCCAGGACGGCGGCCCCAGTGGATGCGCGTCCAAAGACGCTCGTAAAGGAAATAGCTGCTTAGCCCGATTGCGGCATTGATCACCGCTATCATGCCCCCTGCCGCAAATGATCCAGTGAATATCACCCCGACCACGGCCATCACGACCAAGCCGATCAGGTTCCAGATCACTGCCTTTACAACCGTGCGCTTGCGCGTCTCCATAAGCGGGCCTTTCCCTTGCGAACTCTGCGCCAAAGTTGGTCCTATTTGGTTAAGCTGACCATTTCGGATATGGTTAACAAATCTCTGCAACTGTGATTAAAGTCACCACATGGCCGAAAGAATCGACAAACGGCAGCGTGCCGATCTGTTCCGCACTCGTCTGGGCGAGGCGATGCGCCTGCGCGACGCGACCCAAAGCGCGCTTGCCCGCGCCATCGGGGTGGATCGCTCGACGATCTCGCAGCTCCTAAAAGGGCCCTCGGCAAGGCTTCCGAATGCCCAGGTGGTTGGAGAGTGTGCAAGCGCGCTTGGGGTCTCGGCCGATTGGCTTTTGGGGTTGACCGACCGGCCCGAAACCACCGCCGATATACTGGCCAACACGCTCTCGCTGACCGAGGCGCCGCGTGCGCTTGTGGATGAGCAGATTTTTCAGTGGCACAAAGAGGCCGCCGGCTACAAGATCCGCCATGTGCCCGCGGGCCTGCCGGATATGCTCAAGACCCGCGCCATGCTGGAATGGGAATACGCCCCGCATCTCGGCCGCAGCACCGATCAGGCGATTGGCGCGTCAGAGGATCGCATGGCCTGGATGCGCGCCGCGCGCTCGGATTACGAAATTGCCCTGCCGATCCACGAGCTTGAAAGCTTTGCCCGCGCCGAAGGCTATTACCGCAACCTTCCGCTTGATCTGCGACGCGCGCAGCTTGATCACCTGATCACGGTCACGACCCAGCTTTACCCAAGCCTGCGGCTTTATCTGTTTGACGCGCGCCGGGTCTATTCGGCGCCGGTCACCATTCTGGGCCCGCTTCTGGCGGTGATCTATATCGGGCGCAATTACATGGTGTTTCGCGATACCGAAAGGGTGCAGGCGCTGACGCGGCATTTCGACCACCTCTTGCGCGAGGCCGATATCACTGCGCGCGCCCTGCCCGAGCGGCTTGCGGAGCTGCGCGCAGCGCTTGGTTAACTGCGCTGCAACCGCACCGGAATTTCGCGCGCCAGCCGCAACAGATGCGCCATGAATGGCTTGTCGGCGTCATCCTCACGGATCGCCGCGTAAAGGCGTTTGGTCACGCCATTCTTGGTCAAGGGCCGGGTCACGTAATCGGTGCTTGTCTTGACCTCGCGCACCACCCAATCCGGCAGTACCGCAACCCCGCGGTTGGACGCGACCAAGAGCAGGATCACCGCCGTCAATTCAACCTGGCGAATGCTGCGCGGCTCGACCTTGGCGGGGGTCAGAAGCTCTGTGAAGACATCAAGACGCGAGCGATCCACCGGATAAGTGATCAGCACCTCATCGCGAAAATCGGCGGCCTCGACATAGGGCTTTTGCGCCAGCGGGTGCTGACTTGAGGCGACAAAAACCGGCTCGTAGTCAAACAGAGGTTTGAAAATGATGCCCGGCAGATCCTCTGGGTCGGACGACACCACAAGATCGACTTCTTCCTTCTGCAAGGCCGGCAGCGCGTCAAAGGCAAGACCGGGGCGGATATCGACATCGACCTCGCCCCATGTCTTGCGGAAGGCTTCCAGCACCGGAAACAGCCACTCGAAGCAGGCGTGGCATTCGATGGCGATATGCAAGCGCCCGGCGCTGCCTTCGCGCAGCCCCTCGAATTCGGCCTCAAGCGCCTCTATCTCAGGAAGGATTTTTTCGGCCACCCGCAACAGGCGCTGCCCCGCCGACGACAGGCGCAAAGGCTTGGAACGGCGTACAAAAAGCTCGACCCCGGCCTGATCTTCAAGGCCCTTTATCTGATGGCTCAGCGCCGATTGAGTGATGTGCAGCAGATCCGCCGCCTTGGCCAAACCTCCGGCCTGTTGGATGGCGCGGATCGTCTTGAGATGCCGAAACTCGATATGCATATATTAGTGAACCTCATTCAAACCATGAATTTTATGAAGTTGTCTCACAAAGCGCATCCTGCAACAAGAGGGCAACAAGATAACCCCGAGTAGGATTGCCGCAATGAAAACGCCCCGTATTTCGTTTGAATTCTTCCCCCCCAAGTCGCTCGAGGCCTCTTTTCGCCTGTGGGACACAGTCCAGACCCTCGCCCCGCTTGAGCCGCGCTTTGTCTCGGTCACCTACGGCGCCGGCGGCACCACCCGCGAGCTGACCCGCGACGCGGTCGGCACCCTGCACAAGGCGACCGGCCTAAACGTTGCGGCGCATTTGACCTGTGTCGATGCAAGCCGCGAGGAAACCCTTGAAATCGCGGACCAATTCGCCGCCGCGGGTGTGACCGAAATCGTCGCCCTGCGTGGCGATCCGCCCAAGGGGTCCGACGGCTTTACCCCGCATCCGCAGGGGTTTGGCAATAGCTGCGAGCTGATTTCGGCCCTCGCCGATACCGGCAAATTCAACATTCGCGTGGGCGCCTATCCCGAGAAACACCCCGAGGCCGCCAGCCAACAGGCCGATATCGACTGGCTCAAGCGCAAGATCGACGCCGGTGCCAGCGAGGCGATCACCCAGTTCTTCTTTGAGGCCGAGACGTTTTTCCGCTTCCGCGATGCCTGCGTCAAGGCGGGGATCAACGCGCCGATCATCCCCGGCGTCCTGCCGATTGAAAACTGGACC
>JAVVFB010000180.1:0-6909 GCA_032251095.1 Roseovarius sp.
CATGAAGCGCGCAACATCCCCCCGCGGCGCAGGCAGGCGCTTGGCCAGCTCGGTCAGGGCCGCCGCGCCGCCGGGGCCGCGACAGGCCGGGCCCGTGACCTTTTGCAGATGCTCCAGAAGCGCCGCCCCGATCTCGGCGCGCTTGACCGCAGGCACGACGCCAAGCGCATGTTTGCGCGCCGCACCCGGAAGCCAAAACAGCGCCAGCGCCAGCACCGCCGCCACACTTACCAGAACCCCGAGAAACCGCAGCCGCCCCGGGCGCGGCCGCTGGCGCGCAATCGCCGCGCGCAGCTTGTCGATCGCCTCGATCATCTGGGCCTCATCCTCGGGCACCTCAAGGGTTTCGCCGGGGTCGCCATCGGGGTGATAGATTGCCGGATAGGCGCCAGGATTGCTGCGTGCAACCGCAGCAATGGACCAATGCGCCAAGACCCGGTCGCGGCCATCGGTGATGGTCAGCGTCGCCTCGCCCACCGACACGATCACGTCAACGCGCTGCGCCTCGGGCGTCGCGCGCCACAGGGCTTGCGCCTCAAGCCGCTGGTATTTGCTGAGAGCTGTCACTGTCATTTGGGGGCTGCCCTGCCTCTTTGCAATGAGATTAGCACGAGCCGGGCGGGGCGGGCAATCGGGCTTGGGCATGCGGTCGATAAACGGCCAGCGATGTGGCGGTGCAGGCCGGGTATGAGTATTTATGGAACGATGAAAGAGTGCGGGCGCGCCAGCGACGGGCCAAGCGATCAGAGCGCGCGGGCGATCTGGCGCAATTCGAACTTCTGAATTTTGCCAGTCGAGGTTTTGGGCAGCTCCTGAAACACCACCGTCTTGGGCGTCTTGAACCCGGCGAGGCGCTCGCGGGCAAAAGCGATCAGCTCGCTCTCGGAGGCCTTTGCGCCGTCTTTGAGTTCGACAAAAGCACAGGGCGTTTCGCCCCATTTGTCATCCGGCCGCGCCACCACCGCACAGAGCATCACCGCCGGGTGGCGCATCAGCACGCCCTCGACCTCGACCGAGCTGATGTTTTCGCCGCCCGAGATGATGATATCCTTGGCGCGATCCGCGATTTGCAGATAGCCGTCGGGATGCTGCACCGCGATATCGCCCGAGTGGAAATAGCCACCGCGAAACGCCTCTGCGGTGGCCTTGGGGTTTTTGAGATAACCTTTCATCACCGAATTGCCACGGATCATGATCTCGCCCTGGGCGGTGCCATCCATCGGGATCTGGGTCATGGTGTCGGCGTCCATCGCGGTAATGTCTTCCATCATCGGCATCAGCACGCCGGTGCGCGCCTTGATGCCATAGCGCGCGTCCTCAGGCAGGTCGTTCCAGGCGTCTTGCCAGAGGCATTCGGTGACATGGCCATAGGTTTCGGTGAGCCCGTAAACCTGTGTCACGGCAAAGCCAAGCGGTTCAATCGCGGCCAGCGTCGCGGCGGGTGGCGGGGCGCCGGCGGTGAACACATCGACGATATGATCAAAGCTGCGCCTGTCCTCGGGCTTGGCATTGACGATGGTGTTGAGAACGATCGGCGCCGCGCCAAGATGGGTCACCCCCTCATCGGCAATCGCGTCATAGATCGCGCGCGCCGTTACATCACGGCAGCACACGACCGTGCCCCCAAGCATCGGCATCAGCCAGGTGTGGTTCCAGTTGTTACAATGAAAAAGCGGCACAATCGTCAGGTAGCGCGGGTAGCGCGGCAAATCCCAGCTTACGACCGTGCCCATAGTCATCAGATAGGCGCCGCGGTGGTGACAGACCACGCCCTTGGGCCGCCCCGTCGTGCCCGAGGTATAATTCAGCGCAAGGCTTTCCCATTCGTCGCCCGGCATGATCCAGTCAAAGTCAGGATCGCCCGAGGCCAACAGCGCCTCGTAGGTCATGAAGTGGCCCGCGCCATGCACGCCGGCCTGATCATCGGCCACCTCGATCACATGCGGCGCGGGGCCGTCCATGATCTCGATCGCCTCGGCCAGAGAGGGCAGGAATTGCGGATCGCACAGAACAGCGCGCGCCTCGCCGTGATCAAGGATATAGGCGATTGTATCGGGTTCGAGCCGGGTGTTGATCGTGTTGAGAACCGCGCCACAGGCGGGCACGCCGAAATGCGCCTCGGCATGGGCGGGGATATTGGGAAGGATCGTCGCCACCACATCGCCCGGTGCAATGCCGAGTTTGACCAGACCAGAGGCAAGCCGCGTGCAGCGCTCGTAATATTCGCCGTAGGTTTTGCGAAAGCCACGATAGACCAGCGCCTCGCGATCCGCAAACACATGCGCCGCGCGGCGCAGATGCGACAGTGGCGTCAGCGGAACGAAATTGGCCGCGGTCCGGTCAAGCCCGGTTTCATCCTTCATCCAGCCCATCGCGCGCTCCCTGATTCCCGGCGTCGTAACTTGGGAAAGAGTATTGATTTTGCGCGCCGGTTCAAACGCCAAACCTGAAGCAAGTGCATAAGTCCCTGGTACGATCACCTGGCACTATACGAAAAATGCCCCGGAGCCTACGCCGCTCTGACGTCAGGACGCGTTGCCACTGCCCTAAAGGCCCAGCTTCTGTGCGATGATCTCGTTCACCGCCTTGGGGTTGGCCTTGCCACCGGTGGCCTTCATCACCTGCCCGACGAACCAGCCCGCAAGCTTGGGGTTGGCCTTGGCCTTTTCGACCTGCGCGGGGTTGTCGGCGATGATCTGATCCACCGCGGCCTCGATTGCGCCGGTATCGGTGACCTGTTTCATGCCTTCGGTCTCGACAATCTCGGCCGGATCGCGCCCCGTGGTATAGGCGATCTCGAAGACGTCCTTGGCGATCTTGCCGCTGATCGCATCCGAGGCGATCAGATCGACGATCCCGCCCAATTGCGCCGGGCTGACCGGGCTTTGAGCGATATCCAGATCGTCCTTTTTCAAGCGGCCAAACAGCTCGTTGATCACCCAGTTGGCGGTCTGCTTGCCGTCGCGCCCCTGCGCGGCTTCCTCAAAAAAGGCGGCGTTGGCCACATCGGCAGTCAACACAGAGGCGTCATATTCGCTCAGGCCGAACTCTTTGACAAAACGCGCCTTTTTCTCATCCGGAAGCTCTGGAAGGTTGGCGGCGATGCCATCTACCCAAGCCTGCTCTATCTCAAGCGGCAACAGGTCGGGATCGGGGAAATAGCGGTAATCATGCGCCTCTTCTTTTGAGCGCATCGACCGGGTTTCGTTCTTGTCGGGGTCATACAGCCGGGTTTCCTGTGTCACCTCGCCGCCGCCCTCGACAATCGCGATCTGACGGCGCGCCTCGACCTCGATCGCGGCCTGAATAAAGCGCATCGAGTTCATGTTCTTGATTTCGCAGCGCGTACCAAGATGCGAGAAATCCTGGGTTTCCATGTATTTCTCGTACTGGCCGGGCCGACAGATCGACACGTTCACATCGGCGCGCAGGTTGCCGTTCTGCATATTGCCATCACAGGTCCCGAGGTAGCGCAGGATCTGGCGCATCTTGGTAACATATGCGGCGGCCTCTTCGGGGCCGCGAATATCGGGGCGGCTTACGATCTCCATCAGGCAGACGCCGGTGCGGTTGAGATCGACGAACGACATCGTCGGATCCATGTCGTGAATGGATTTGCCGGCATCCTGCTCCATGTGAATCCGCTCGATCCGCACCAACCGCGCGATCCCCGGCGCCATATCCACAAGCACTTCACCCTCGCCGACAAGCGGATGATAAAGCTGGGAAATCTGATAGCCTTGCGGCAGGTCAGGATAGAAATAATTCTTGCGGTCAAACGCCGACCAGAGGTTGATCCTGGCCTTCAGGCCAAGGCCCGTGCGCACCGCCTGTTCGACGCAGAACTCGTTGATCACCGGCAACATGCCCGGCATCGCCGCATCCACGAAGGCGACGTTCGAATTGGGCTCGGCGCCGAATTTGGTCGAGGCGCCAGAGAACAGCTTGGCGTTCGAGGCAACCTGGGCGTGGATTTCCATGCCGATCACCAGTTCCCAATCATGTTTCGCCCCGGCGATCACCTTGGGTTTCGGCGCTTCAAAGGTCAGGTCCAGCATCATGTCGCTCCGGGTTTGTCAACGCCCGCGTTTTAGGACAGCGCGCGCGAGGGGGCAAGCCGGAAAGGAATGGCCCCACGGCTCTCGTCGCACCGCTTGAGTGATGCCGTAGGGTGGGTGAAACCCACGCTCCTGCCTTCACGATCCTGCGAATATCGCGTCTGGCACTGACCTTGGCCCCGTCCAGAGGCCGCTTGCGTGATGACAATTGGTTCCCCACGCCGTGGTTGCATCGTTTACGGTGCAATCGGCACCCGGCACACACCATCTCACCTTGACCAACCCCCAAATCCCATACATATCCCAATCCATGACAGACCTTGCACATATCCGCAATTTTTCGATCGTGGCGCATATCGACCACGGGAAATCCACGCTGGCTGACCGGTTGATCCAATCGACCGGAACGGTACAGGATCGCGATATGAAAGAGCAGATGCTCGACGCGATGGATATCGAGCGCGAGCGCGGCATTACCATCAAGGCCAACACCGTGCGCATCGACTATAAAGCGAACAACGGCGAGACCTATGTTCTCAACCTGATCGACACGCCGGGTCACGTCGACTTTGCCTACGAGGTCTCCCGAAGCATGCGCGCCGTCGAAGGCAGCCTTCTGGTCGTCGACAGCACCCAGGGCGTCGAGGCCCAGACCCTTGCCAACGTCTATCAGGCGATTGACGCGGGTCACGAATTGATCCCGGTGCTCAACAAGATCGACTTGCCGGCCTCGGAATGTGATCGCGTCGCCGAACAGATCGAGGATGTGATCGGGATTGACGCCAGCGGCGCGATCCGGGTCTCGGCCAAGACCGGCGTCGGCATTGCCGAAACCCTTGAGGCGATTGTCGCCCATCTTCCGGCCCCCACGGGTGATGCCAATGCGCCGCTCAAGGCGATGCTGGTCGATAGCTGGTATGATTCATACCTCGGCGTCGTGGTTCTGGTGCGGATCATGGATGGCGTGCTCAAGCGCGGCGACCGGGTGCGCATGATGCAGAACGGCTCTGTACATGGGGTGGAACGGATCGGCGTCTTTCGCCCCAAGATGGAAAAGGTCGAGAGCCTCGGCCCCGGCGAAATCGGCTTTATCACCGCCTCGATCAAACAGGTGCGCGACACCAAGGTCGGCGACACGATCACCCATGACAAGGCGCCCTGCGCCCAGGCCCTGCCCGGCTTCAAACCCTCTGTTCCGGTGGTGTTCTGTGGCCTGTTCCCGGTCGACAGCTCTGAATTCGAAGACCTGCGTGATGCGATCGAAAAGCTGGCCCTGAACGATGCAAGTTTCAGCTACGAGATGGAAACCTCGGCCGCGCTTGGCTTTGGCTTTCGCTGCGGCTTCCTCGGCTTGCTGCACCTCGAAGTGATCCGCGACCGGATCGAGCGCGAATATGATATCGAGCTGATCACCACGGCGCCCTCGGTGATCTATCACGTCTTCATGAAAGACGGCACGATGGAGCCGCTGCACAACCCCGCCGACATGCCCGACCTGACCTATGTCGACCACATCGAAGAGCCGCGCATCAAGGCGACCATCCTGGTGCCGGATGAATATCTCGGTGATGTGCTCAAACTCTGCCAGGATCGCCGCGGCATTCAGCTTGACCTGACCTATGTGGGCGGGCGCGCGATGGTGGTCTATGACCTGCCGCTCAACGAGGTGGTGTTCGACTTTTACGACCGGCTGAAATCGGTGACCAAGGGCTATGCGTCGTTTGACTACCAGATGGAGGGGTATCGCGAGGATCACCTCGTCAAGATGTCGATTCTGGTCAATGACGAGCCAGTCGATGCCTTGTCGATGATGGTGCACCGCGACCGCGCTGACATGCGTGGCCGGGCGATGGTGGAAAAGCTCAAGGAGCTGATCCCGCGCCACATGTTCAAGATCCCGATTCAGGCGGCCATCGGCGGCAAGGTCATCGCCCGCGAGACATTGTCAGCCATGCGCAAAGATGTGACCGCCAAATGCTATGGCGGCGACGCGACCCGGAAGAAAAAGCTTCTGGAAAAGCAGAAGGCCGGGAAAAAGAAGATGCGCCAGTTTGGCAAGGTCGACATCCCGCAGGAAGCGTTTATTTCGGCTTTGAAGATGGATAGCTGACGGCAAAAGCGCACGTTCGGGGCAAGCGTAGGGTGGGTGAAACCCACGCGCTCCAACCTCTCAACCCCTGACGCCTTCGATATCTGTCGCAACGCGTGGGTTTCACCCACCCTACGCCACATAACGATCCTCGCGCATGTCGCGGTGTAAGGTGGAATACGGCCAATCCTGCGCGCGCGCGACCAATCCGTGTTTGACCGGGTTGAAATGACAATATTCCACATGATCCCGAAAATTAGCCGGATCACGGATCGCATGCTCCCAGAACCGGCGTTGCCAAATGCCTTTTTCGCCGCGTCGGGCTTTGCTTGGGCTGATCTGCCCTTGCGCCACGCAATGTTTCGAGAATACGCCCTTGATCCGTTTCCATCGGGTTGAGAAATCTACGTCCCCATCGGGCAACGTCCAAACCGCGTGAATGTGATCAGGCAGAACCACCATCGCTTCGCAGGTCACAGGTTGCTGCGCCACAACAGCCCCATAAACAGAACGGAGCAGGTCAATTTCGTCAACCAGCGTGCTCGCCCCCCGATTGGCAAGGGCAACGGTGAAGAAATAGGTTCCACCAGGAACATAAAGACGGCGATACCGAGACATGCCCCTATCATTGCGCGTATCGGTTAAAGAAATGTGTAGGGTGGGTGAAACCCACGCCAACTTTTAGAAAATCCCGTCATCGCCCCTTTTGTCCTCTGCCGCCTTGTCGGCGGCCACGACTGCGCCGGCGCCCATGCCGGCAAG
>JAVVFB010000181.1:0-6898 GCA_032251095.1 Roseovarius sp.
ATGCTGGCCATCAAAGGCGTGGTGGTGATCGGCGAAGGCGAGCGGGACGAGGCGCCGATGCTTTATATCGGCGAAGAGGTCGGCACCGGCGAGGGCCCCGGCGTGGATATCGCACTTGACCCGCTTGAGGGCACAACATTGACCGCCAAGGCAATGCCAAACGCATTGACCGTGATCGCCATGGCCCCGCGCGGCACCCTGTTGCACGCGCCTGACACCTATATGGAAAAGCTGGCGATCGGGCCGGGCTATCCGGCTGATGTGGTCTCGCTTTCGATGTCCCCACGCGAGCGGGTCGAGGCGCTTGCCAAGGCGCGCGGCTGTCGCCCGGACGAGATTACCGTTTGCGTGCTTGAGCGTCCGCGCCATCAGGAGATGATTTCAGATCTGCGCGACACCGGCGCAGCCGTGTTTCTGATCCCCGACGGCGATGTGGCCGGCGTGATCCATTGCGCCGAGGCCGAAAGGACCGGCATCGACATGTACATGGGCATCGGCGGCGCGCCCGAAGGCGTGCTGGCGGCCAGTGCCCTCAAGTGCATGGGCGGACAGATGTGGGGCCGTCTGGTGTTCCGCAATGACGACGAAAAGGCGCGCGCCACCAAGGCCGGGATCACCGATTTCGACCGGATCTATGCGCGCGACGAAATGGTCACCGACGAGGTGATCTTTGCCGCCACCGGCGTGACTGATGGCTCGATCACCGCCGGGGTCAAGCGCCGCCGCGGTTACGTGGAGACCGAAACCGTGCTCATGCGCTCGCGCACCGGATCGCTGCGTCGGATGACCTATCGCAGCCCGCTTGACTGATCTGCGGGAAAGAACGGGGGCGCTGCCCCCGTCGCCCCCTGGGCGACTCCCCCGGGATATTTATGGCCAGAAGAAACAGGGGCGCAGGATATGACCGGTTTTCTTGGTGTGGAGACCTCGATCACCGGGCGGCAATGGTGTGGCCCCGGCATCGAGCGGGACCGACAGGCCGAGGCCATGGCGCAGGCCACATCCCTGCCCCGCCCGCTCTGTCAGACACTGGCGCGGCTTGGGGTCGCCGCAGAAGACGCCGAGGCCTATCTGACACCGGCGCTGCGCGATCTGTTGCCGGACCCGCGCAGCCTGCGCGATATGCAAGCGGCTGCGGAGCGGTTTTTGCAGGCTGTGGCCAAGCGTGAGAAGATCGCGATCTTTGCGGATTACGATGTTGATGGCGGCACCTCTGCCGCGCTGATCATCGACTGGCTGCGTCAGATGGAGCAGCCCGCCCCGACCCTCTATATCCCTGATCGCATCGACGAAGGCTATGGGCCGAACGAGCCCGCAATGGCCGATCTCGCCGCCGCGCATGACCTGATCATCTGTGTTGATTGCGGCACCCTGAGCCATGCGCCCGTGGCCGCCGCCAAGGGCGCCGATGTGGTGATCCTTGACCACCATCTTGGCGGTGAAACCCTGCCCGATGCCCTTGCCGTGGTGAACCCCAACCGGCAGGATGAGAGCGGCGACCTTGCGCATCTTTGCGCGGCGGGCGTGGTGTTCCTCATGCTGGTCGAGGCGGGGCGGCAATTGCGTGAGGTTGGTCAGAATGGACCGGATCTTATGGGGCTTTTGGATTTGGTGGCCCTCGGGACGGTCGCCGATGTGGCGCCGCTCATCGGCGTCAACCGTGCTTTTGTTCGCCAAGGCCTTCGGATCATGGCGCGGCGGGAACGCCCCGGCCTTGTGGCCCTGGCCGATGTGGCACGGATGGATGCCACACCGAACGCCTATCATCTTGGGTTTCTGCTTGGGCCGAGGGTGAATGCGGGCGGGCGTATCGGGCAGGCCGATCTGGGCGCGCGGCTTTTGGCCTGTGACAACCCGAGCGAGGCCCGCGCCATGGCCGAGCGTCTTGACCAACTCAACACGGAACGCCGCGAGGTCGAGGCGGACGTGCGCGCCGCAGCCATGGAGCAGGCCACAACACGCGGCTTTGACGCGCCATTGGTCTGGGCCGCCGGCGAAGGCTGGCACCCCGGAGTGGTCGGCATCGTCGCCAGCCGCCTCAAGGAGGCCGCCAACCGCCCCGCCATCGTGATCGGACTTGACGGGGAAACCGGCAAAGGCTCGGGGCGCTCGGTGGCCGGGGTTGACCTTGGCGCCGCAATTCAGAGGCTCGCCGCGGAGGGCCTCTTGATCAAGGGCGGAGGTCACAAGATGGCGGCCGGCCTGAGCCTTGCGCGCAACAAGCTGGAACCGGCAATGGCACGCCTGTCTGACTTGCTGGCAAAGCAGGGGTCTGACACCTATGGCCCCGCCGATCTTCGGCTTGACGGGGTTTTGATGCCCGGCGCCGCCACAGTCGAGCTGATTGAACAGATCGATGCAGCAGGCCCCTTTGGTGCCGGCGCCCCGGGGCCGCGCTATGCCTTTCCCGACTGCCAGATCAGCTTTGCCAAACAGGTGGGCGACAGCCATCTCAAACTGCGCTTTGGCGATGGTATGGGGGCAAGCCTTGATGCCATTGCCTTTGGTGCCTTTGATGGCCCCCTTGGCCCAGCCATGATCGCCCATAACGGCGCACGCTTTCATCTGGCCGGGCGGCTTGAGATCAACACCTGGAACGGGCGCCAATCGGTGCAACTGCGGCTCGAAGACGCTGCCCCCGCTGCGCCCACGCCCTGAAAACCGCACGCACGCGGGCCGCATCTTCGGCCACGCGGTTTTTCTTCGACCCAGACGAAGTTTTTGCAAAATCCCTCTTGCGCAGCCCGCCGGTTTTGCCTAGTACCGCGACACGCCAACGCTGGCCCGTTCGTCTATCGGTTAGGACGCCAGGTTTTCAACCTGGAAAGAGGGGTTCGATTCCCCTACGGGCTGCCACTTCATCATCTAAGTCATTGACGCACATGGACTAATTCTATTGTTTGTCCAAATCTTCTGAAAAATTGGACAATTTTCCCAACTTTTCAAAGCCGCTATCGGCTAATTTCGAGCGGTTTGCTTTCTTAGTGTAAACCGAGTCATGTGATCGCTGAGAATGAAGGTGCCAAATTCTGGCTTTCGGTAATGAACGAGCTGAAGAACCGAGGAGTGCAGGACGTTCTGATAGCCGTTGTGGACGGGCTGAAGGGCTTCCCCGAGGCGATCACAGCTGCCTTCCCGGACACCACCGTCCAGACCTGCGTTCGCCATTGGGCTCGAGCCAATGACGCCTTCAATGGCTCACTGCATCTGGTGCGCCATTCGCTGAACTTCTACTCATGGAAGGATCGCAAGGCAGTCGCCGCTGATCTGCGCCTGATTTACGGCGCACCGACCGCTGATCAAGCTGCCGCCGAGTTGGATGCGTTCGAAGAAAAATGGGCGGGGAAATATGCGTCCATCGCCCCAGCTTGGCGGCGGGCATGGCAGGAGGTGATCCCGTTCTTTGCCTTCGATCCAGCCATCCGCAAGACCATCTACACGACAAACGCCATCGAAAGTTTGAACCGCATTCGTCGGGAAAACAGTCCCCCGGACTGTTTTCTGACCCTCCTCATTCCGCAAATCAATTAAGACGCGCGGCTCGTTCCCGACCGAGGACGCCGCGACCAAGCTGATCTATTTGGCGATCCGCAACTTCGAGAAAGGCGGCAGAAATGTCCGGGAATGGTTTGCCGCCCGCAATCAATTCGCTATCATGTTCGAGGAGCGCTTCAATGCGTGACCGTATCTGAAACCCGCACGGGCCAGACCAGATACACAAAGTTCAGGACACTCCCTCCTGAAGTCGCCCTACTCAAAGCGCCAGTAAATCCGCCCCTTGACGATATTCTTACGGACCCACGGGTACTTCTTCTCTTTCCGGCGACTCATTTCTTCAGCAACCTGTCACAAGGATTGCTGCCGCTGTCCTCCGGGCTTCCTTCAGGCACGATCACAACACGACCAACTCGCCGATGAACTTCGGACTTCTGCCGCCGCTTGGCCTCAGCGGACCCAAAGGCTTCGATCTCAAACCGCCAAGTCTTCAACTGAGTGCCTGTGATCCCAATATCCTTGCAAACACTTCCCTGTGTCGCCCCAGGCTCATAAAGTCGGTCAACGGCTGCTGCGTTGAAATCATCCGTGTATGTTCTGCGTTGCTCTCCAATGTGATGCTCCTCTCGTGGACAGGGACGAACGTCAGGCTTGACCGGTCGGCAGACCCGGACAAAAATGCGCGCCATGGATCACCTCCACAGCGCGCATTCACATGCTCGACCGTCCTTTCAATCCCAACCTCAGGCGGTCAGCAGGCGATAAATCTCATCCTTGAGCGCCGCACGCTTCTTGCGCATCTCAACCTCGGTCAGCTCTTCCACCGGCTCCACCAGAGTTTCCGCCCGATGCACGGCGCGATTCACTTTGTGATACTCGTCAGCCAGCTTGCCGAAATGAACATTCGCTTGCTTCAGGGCACTGATCTTCTCGGCAAGGTCAGGGAATTCTTCATATAGCTCGTGGGGGGTATGGGACATCAGTCATCGCTCCTCTTTATATGCTTGCCCCGAGACTAGAAGCCGCGCCCCGCCCCTACCTTGATACGGATCAATAACCACACTCTGGCTTTCATCTTTCCATAAATACTCAAATTCCGGGCTAAATGCCGGGACCCGACGCTAGCGTTTTGCGCGCTGCCATCCCGCTGCCCGGGCCGCGATTTCCGAGCAAAACCAGCGCTCGCCCTTTTCCGGCCGGATCGAGGTACGTTCATAATCGCGTTGGCCGGGCATGTGATAGATTCGCTGCCCCTTTCCGCTGATATTACCCTTGATCGCACAGGTCGGATCAGGGGCGGGATTTTGTACCGCGCGCTCGGCACGCAGGTTGCGGCGATGATCCGCAGGGCGCGTCATGACATGGCCATGCAGGCCCCGCTGCGCAATCGCCGCGCCCTTTTCATCCAGATCATAGGCCATCGAATATTTGCGATAGGCTAGAGCAAGCCCCTCCTGAACCAGGGCACGCCCCAGATCCTGCCCATCCACATCACACCGCGCCACCGACCGGCCATACTGATCTTGCGCCACCTCACGACAGCGCGCCTGACGCCCCTCGACGCGCGCGCGCACAAGATTGGCCACCCATGTCCCGCAATCCCAGGCGACGCCGTCCGGCGTCGTGCAGATCTGGCCAAGCTCGGGTGTATCGATGCCATGCAGGCGCACGCGGGTGCGGCCCACATCAAACGTATCGCCATCAATCACCGAAATCTTGCCGGAAATGTCCTTTCCATAGGCCGGGGCGGGGGCCGCAAGGCCGAGACACATGAGGGCAAAAAGTGAACAAATCCTTAACATACCCCCTTATCGGGGGCGCTTCGTCGAAAATCAACCCGGTTGCGGGCACTGGGTTAACGCTGCTGTGTTTGCCAGTGGGGATGTATCCAGGGCTCTGCGTTTTCCGGCGACAGGGGCCTGCGGCCAAGGACATGGTCGGCAATCTTTTCGCCCACCATGATCGAGGGCGCATTGAGATTGCCATTGGTGATGCGCGGGAAAATGCTGCTATCCGCAACGCGCAGACGTTCCACGCCAATCACCCGACCTTCCGGATCGACAACCGCGTATTTGTCATCGGCGCGCCCCATTCGGCAGGTCCCACAAGGGTGATAGGCGCTTTCGGCATGCGCGCGGATGAAGTCGTCAATATCGGCCTCGCTGGTCACCTCTGCGCCGGGCTGAATTTCATGGCTTACGAAGGGCTTGAAGGCGTCCTGCGCGAAAACCTCACGGGTGAGGCGGATGCATTTGCGAAAATCAACCCAATCGCTTTCCTCGCTCATATAGTTGAAGCGGATCATCGGCGCATCCGACGCGTCATTGCTTCGCAGGCTCACCGCCCCGCGCGAGGCGCTGCGCATCGGGCCGACATGGGCCTGAAACCCGTGGCCCTCGGCTGCGGCCTTGCCGTCATAGCGCACGGCAATCGGCAGGAAGTGAAACTGGATATCGGGATAATTGACCCCGGCATCCGAGCGGATAAAACCGCCGCTTTCAAACTGATTGCTCGCGCCCAGCCCCTTGCGCCCCAAAAGCCAGCGTGCGCCGACAAATCCCTTGCCAAGAAGGTTCCAGTATTTGAACAGGCTGACCGGTTGGCTGGCGGCCATCTGAATGTAAAGTTCAAGGTGATCCTGAAGGTTTTGGCCGACACCGGGGCGATCGGCGTGAACGGCAATGCCATGCTCGGCCAGATGCGCGCCCGCGCCGATACCGGACAGCATCAAAAGCTTGGGCGAATTGATCGACGAGGCCGAGAGGATCACTTCGGCCCTTGCGCGCACAATCTCTCGCCGCCCCTTACGGAGCGTCTCGACCCCGACCGCGCGGCCCTCCTCGATCACCACACGGGTAACAAGGGCGCGGATCAGGTCGCAATTGTCGCGCTTCAGGGCCGGGCGCAAATAGGCGTTGGCCGCAGACCAGCGCCGTCCTTGCCAGACCGTCATGTCAAACGGGCCGACGCCCTCTTGCTGCGCGCCATTATAATCGCCGGTGCGCTGATAGCCGGCCTGCGCGCCGGCCTCGACAAAGGCGCGGGTGAGCGGGTTGTCGCGCGGTCCCCGGCTGACATGCAGCGGGCCGTCTGTGCCGCGCCAGGCCGGATCACCGCCCTGGCCACCGTCATGCCAGCTTTCCATGCGCTTGAAATAGGGCAACACATCGCCGTAGCCCCAGCCGCCCGCACCCTGATCGCGCCAGTGGTCATAGTCGTAAGCATGCCCGCGCACATAAACCATGCCATTGATGCTGGACGAGCCGCCAATCACCTTGCCGCGCGGACAGGCAAGGCGGCGGTTGCCGAGATGCGGTTCCGGCTCGCTCTGATAGCCCCAGTCATAGCGCGCCATGTTCATCGGATAGCTGAGCGCGCCCGGCATCTGGATGAAGGGGCCCGC
>JAVVFB010000182.1:0-6896 GCA_032251095.1 Roseovarius sp.
ATGTCGATGCGGCCCTTGATGCGGATCTGCGCGAGCGGCTTTTGCCGGGCAACCGGATGCAGGGCGCGGCGAACGTGTTGATCTTTTCGAACTCGGATTCGGCCTCGGGGGTGCGCAATATCCTCAAGATGAAGGCCGGCGGGCTTGAGGTTGGGCCGATCCTGATGGGCATGGGCAACCGGGTTCATATCGTCACCCCGTCGATCACCGCGCGTGGTCTTTTGAACATGGCCGCCATTGCCGGCACGCCGGTGGCGCAATACGGATAGGGAATCATCGGGTTTGCATGATATTTCTTTGCAGATTTGCAAAGTCAATCGGGCGAGCCTCTGATCCGCATAAAAAACAAGGGTTTGCAAAAATTTGCAGACCCTTTTTGCGTATTTCTGCAAATTTTATGCGGTAATCTGCCACGCTGCCGCGCAAGATGCTTGCCGCAAGTGCAGGCGATCCGTAACACATATTCAACGGATCGGAGGAGGATACCATGGGATACAAAGAGCTTTACGACGGCTGGAAGCAAGACCCGGAAGGGTTCTGGATGCAGGCGGCCGAGGCGATCGACTGGGTCGAGAAACCAAGCAAGGCGCTGTTTGATGACAACGCGCCTTTGTACGAGTGGTTCAAGGATGCGCAGGTCAACACCTGTTACAACGCCGTTGATCGCCATGTCGAGGCAGGCAATGGCGCGCGCACCGCGATCATCTATGACAGCCCGATCACCGAGACCAAACACAAGATCAGCTACGGCGAGCTTCAGACCCGCGTTGCCAGCCTTGCCGGCGCGCTGCGCGCCAAGGGCGTGGAAAAGGGGGACCGGGTCATCATCTACATGCCGATGGTGCCCGAGGCGCTTGAGGCGATGCTGGCCTGTTCCCGGCTTGGTGCGATCCATTCGGTGGTGTTTGGCGGGTTCGCCGCGCACGAGCTTGCGGTGCGGATCGACGATGCGACGCCCAAGGCGATCATCGCGGCCTCTTGCGGGCTAGAGCCGGGGCGCGTGGTGCATTACAAGCCGCTTCTGGACAATGCCATTGAACAGGCAACGCACAAGCCCGATTTCACCGTGATCTTTCAGCGCGAACAAGAAGTCGCGGCGCTTATCCCGGATCGCGATTTTGATTGGCACGGGTTTCAGGCCGGTGTCGAGCCGGCCGAATGTGTGCCGGTGTCGGGCGATCACCCGGCCTATATCCTTTATACCTCTGGCACCACCGGTGCGCCCAAGGGGGTTGTGCGCCCCACGGCGGGGCATCTTGTTGCGCTGAACTGGACCATGAAGAACATCTATAACGTCGATCCCGGCGATGTGTTCTGGGCGGCGTCCGATGTGGGCTGGGTCGTGGGGCATTCCTATATCTGCTACGGGCCGCTGATTGCCGGGAACACCACCACGGTGCTGTACGAGGGCAAGCCGATCGGCACGCCGGATGCAGGCACCTTCTGGCGGGTGATCGAGGAATATAACGTGCGCAGCTTTTTCACCGCCCCGACTGCCCTGCGCGCGATCAAGCGCGAAGATCCCAAGGGGTTGCTGATCAAGGAGTACGATATCTCTTGTCTGCGCGCGCTATATCTGGCGGGCGAGCGGGCCGATCCCGACACGATTGAATGGGCACAGCGCGAGATGGGCGTGCCGGTTTATGACCACTGGTGGCAAACCGAAAGCGGTTGGGCCATCGCGGGCAACCCTGCGGGGATCGAGGCGCTTGCGGTCAAGATTGGCTCGCCCACCGTGGCGATGCCCGGCTATGACGTGCAGATCCTCGACGAGGGGGGCCATCCGATGAAGGCAGGCGAGCTTGGCGCGATTGTGGTCAAATTGCCGTTGCCGCCGGGCACATTGCCGACCTTGTGGAATGCCGAAGAGCGGTTTCGCAAATCCTATCTCACCACCTTTCCGGGCTATTACGAGACCGGCGATGCGGGGATGATCGACGAAGACGGTTACCTTTATATCATGGCGCGCACCGATGACGTGATCAACGTGGCCGGGCACCGCCTGTCGACGGGGGCCATGGAAGAGGTGCTTGCCGGGCATGCCGATGTCGCCGAATGCGCCGTGATCGGGGTCAGTGACCCGCTCAAGGGGCAGGCGCCGGTCGGTTTCCTTTGTCTCAACAGCGGTTGTGATCGTGATGAGAGCGAGGTTGTCAAAGAGGTTGTTGCGCGGGTGCGCGATCAGATCGGGCCGGTGGCGGCGTTCAAGCTTGCGGTGGTTGTGGATCGTCTGCCCAAGACACGCTCTGGCAAGATTTTGCGCGGGATCATGGTCAAGATCGCCGACGGTGCCGAGTATAAAATGCCCGCCACGATTGATGACCCGGCCATTCTGGATGAAATCAAGGTGGCGCTGCAAAGCCTTGGTCTTGCAAAGTAAGCCGCTGGCAGCACATGAAAATAAGGCCCCGGGGTTAAATCCGGGGCCTTCAAGTTAGTGAAACAGGGTCTTTAAGGGACTGTCTGGCGCGACGCACTCACAAACGCCGGGCCAGACAGTTTTACCGATCCAGAGCACCTTCAGGAAGAACATTCAGGGCCGTGTTGAACCGATGCGCCCCGGCATCAGCGGGCAAATTTTGGGATGATGAAAAGAGCTTGGGACACCCAGATACACAAGACGCAAAACAACTATTGCAGGTTCGGGCGCGCTGCGCTGTGATGCATCTCACAGTGGCCCCAGGAAATTGGGATTTTTAGATATGCCTTTGACGCTGGCAAATGGCCTTACCGAAGATACAGGGTTTCGCGCCCTGATTGAGCGTCATGGCCGCACCGTCGAATTTCCCTTGGGTCAAACCATCTATGGTGCCGGTGACGGGGACAGCACCATGATGCTGATCACCAAAGGCCGGGTCGAGATCAGCCGCACCTCAAGTGATGGCCGCCGCTCGATCCTGACCCATCTTGGGGCGGGCGACATGGTCGGCGAGTTGGCCGCGCTTGATGGCATGCCGCGCAGCGCCGATGTGGTGGCGGCGACGCGGGTGCACGGGCTGGTGTTGACGCGGCCACAGATTGCCGGGCTGCTCAAGGACAACCCCGAGGCCGCGCTTGGCGTGATCGAGACGCTGTGCCGTCGCCTGCGCGAGACCTCGGCGATGTATACCGCGCATGTGCTGGCCGACGGTCAGGCGCGCTTGGCGCGGCTCTTGCTGCATTTGGCCGAAAAATGGGGAGAGCCCTTGCCCGATGGCCGTCGCCACCTGTCAGAGCGGTTTTCGCAATCCGACCTTGGTGATCTGGTGGGGCTGACGCGCGAAAGCGTCAATCGCCAGATCCGCGAGTGGGAGCTATCGGGCATTGTTGCGCGACAGGGCAGGGGCCTTGTGATTTGCGATTTGGCGGCGCTTTTGGGTATTGCGGGCGGCACGGAATGAGGCGCGCGATTGTTCTTGCCTCCGCCATGGTGCTTGCGGCCTTCGGTCTTGGGGCGCAGGATCGCGGCATGTTTGACTATACCCCGCCCGATGCGCGCACCTGGACCTATGTGAGCGATCAGGTGATGGGCGGCGTGTCCGAGGGCCACGCCACCATCGCCGGACCGCCCGACGCGCAATACCTGCGCCTGACAGGGGATGTAAGCACCAAGAACCGGGGCGGGTTCATTCAGGTGCGGGGCACGCTTGAAACGCCTCTGCCGGCCGGGGCCAAGGGCGTGATCATTGCGACGCGGGGCAATGGCGAGGGCTATTTCGTGCATCTGCGCACCAAGGGCACGGCGTTGCCCTGGCAATATTATCAGGCGGCGATCCCGAGCGGGCCCGACTGGCAGGAAATCCGCCTGCCGTTTACGGCGTTCAAGCCCTCGGGGCGGATGCTGCGCAATGAATTGCGTCCCGAGCGGATCACCAGCCTTGGCGCGGTTGCCTATGGCCGCGATCACGTCGCGGATCTGTCGTTTCGCTGGATCGGGGTTTATTGACGGCGGGGGCAGGGGCAGTGCAGGGCGGTCCGGCGCTGGCCCGGCGCCTAGAGTATGTCGCGTTCACTCAAAATTCACGCGAGACGCTAACCTAATGATTTCGCTTGTTCGAAATGTTCAAAACCGGTTCCCATTTTTGAATAACATGCTCTAGGTGAACTGTTCGCGCAACAGGCGCTCTTCCAGGCCGTGGCCGGCATCGAACAGGATGCGGTGTGAAATGCTGGCCTCGGACCGGATTTCGACCCAAAGAACGTTTTCCACCCACCGGCTATCGGCGTCGGCCATGACCGGGCGTTTGTCGGGTTCGATCACGTCAAAGCGCACCACGGCGGCCTTGGGCAGAAGCGCGCCACGCCAGCGGCGCGGGCGAAACGCCGCCACCGCCGTCAGCGCCAGAACATCCGAGCCAATCGGCAAAATAGGGCCATGCGCGCTATTGTTATAGGCGGTCGATCCGGCCGGGGTGGCGACAAGCGCGCCGTCGCAGACAAGTTCGGGCATACGCAGGCGCCCGTCGATGCTGATGCGCAGCTTGGCCGCCTGTGGCCCGGCGCGCAACAGCGACACCTCGTTGATCGCAAGCGCGCTGTGGATCTTGCCATCGCTGGATTCGGCGCGCATCGACAGCGGGTTGATCACCTCTTCAACGGCGGCCTCAAGGCGCTCTGGCAGGTCATCCTCGCTATATTCGTTCATCAAGAACCCGACGGTGCCGCGATTCATCCCGTAAACCGGAATGTCGAGATTTTGCGTGCGGTGCAGCGTGTGCAGCATGAAACCATCGCCGCCAAGCGCCACGATCACATCGGCCTCGGCCTCGGGGGTCTGACCAAAGCGCTGGGTCAATGCCGCAAGCGCGGTCTGTGCGGTGGGCGCATCGCTGGCGACAAAGGCAATCTTGCGGGTCATGCGGCGGTGGTCCTGTTTCCAAAGGGCGATGTCATGGCGCGGATCGAACCATAAATTCCCCCCATAGACCAGCCATGCCGGTCCGTCGTCGGGTTTTGTCGCTTTACATTCTTCCAAAGCGGCTAGGTTTCCTATAGGAAATTGAGAAAATTCACACCTGCCGGAGTTGTCAAAATGTCCCATGATGGAAACCATCCAGTTACAGACAAAGGATTTTTCACCGAATCCCTGTCCTCCCGCGACCCAGAGCTTTTTGGCGCGATCACATCCGAGCTTGGCCGTCAGCGCGACGAGATCGAGCTGATTGCCTCTGAAAACATCGTCTCTGCTGCCGTGATGGAAGCGCAGGGCAGTGTGATGACCAACAAATACGCCGAAGGCTATCCCGGACGGCGCTATTATGGCGGGTGCCAATATGTCGACGTCGCCGAGAATCTGGCGATCGAGCGGGCCTGCAAGCTGTTTGATTGCAGCTTTGCCAATGTTCAGCCGAACTCGGGGTCACAGGCCAATCAGGGCGTGTTTCAGGCCCTGCTGACACCCGGCGATACCATTCTCGGCATGAGCCTTGATGCTGGCGGTCACCTGACCCATGGCGCGGCGCCCAACCAGTCGGGCAAATGGTTCAACGCCATTCAATACGGCGTGCGCCGCGAGGATAACCTGATTGATTATGATCAGGTGCAGGCGCTTGCCACCGAGCATAAGCCAAAGATGATCATCGCCGGCGGCTCTGCCATCCCGCGCCGCATCGACTTTGCCAAGATGCGCGAAATTGCCGATAGCGTTGGCGCTTACCTTCATGTGGACATGGCGCATTTTGCGGGCCTCGTGGCGGCGGGCGAACATCCCAGCCCGTTCCCGCATGCGCATGTGGCGACCACCACCACGCATAAAACCCTGCGCGGTCCGCGTGGCGGCATGATCCTCACCAATGACGAGGCGCTGGCCAAGAAATTCAACTCGGCGATCTTTCCGGGCATTCAGGGCGGCCCCCTGATGCATGTGATCGCGGCCAAGGCAGTTGCCTTTGGCGAGGCGCTGCGCCCCGAATTCAAGAGCTACATCCAGCAGGTGATCACCAACGCACAGGCGCTTAGCGATCAGCTGATTAAGGGCGGTCTTGATACGGTCACCCATGGCACCGACACCCATGTTGTGCTGGTCGATCTGCGCCCCAAAGGCGTCACCGGCAACATCGTGGACAAGGCGTTGGGCCGCGCGCATATCACCTGCAACAAGAACGGCGTGCCGTTTGACCCCGAAAAGCCGACCGTCACAAGCGGTATCCGCCTTGGTTCGCCTGCGGGCACGACCCGTGGCTTTGGCGAGGCCGAGTTCCGCCAGATCGCGGATTGGATCATCGAGGTGGTCGATGGTCTGGCCGCCAATGGCGAAGAGGGCAACGCTGCGGTCGAGGCCAAGGTCAAAGGCGAGGTCGCGGCCCTCTGCGCCCGCTTCCCGCTTTACCCGAACCTTTGATCGGATCGGTTTGACAGTCAAAACCCCGCGTGGCCCATGCCGCGTGGGGTTTTTTCCTAGAGCGTGTTGTGTTCATTCGTATTCACGCAGAGGAACGCGCGAAAGTTGGTGATGCCCTGAGGGGCGGCATATCATGGCGGTGTCGAGTCGCCGTCAATTCTCTGCTGAGAAAGGGATATGCCACATGTCAGAGACTACCATCACCCAACTGCCCGATCCATCGGGTTTTACATCCGATCCGTTCACCGACGTCGTGCGCGATGGCGCGCGCAAGCTGATCGAACAGGCGATCCATGCCGAGCTTGCCACGCTCATGGCCGCCTTTTCCGGGGAACGGCTTGAGGACGGACGGGCACGTCTTGTCCGTCATGGTCACCTACCGGAACGCGATGTGATGACCGGCATTGGCCCTGTGCCCGTGAGAGTGCCGCGCGTGCGGGATCGGGGCGTTGGCGAAGACAAGATCAGCTTCACGCCCAGCATCCTGCCGCGCTATCTGCGGAGCTATGCGGGAAACTGGGTGACGGAGTTTGAGAAGGCGGCGTATCGTGGCGGGTGATCAAGCCTGCCAGAACTT
>JAVVFB010000183.1:0-6879 GCA_032251095.1 Roseovarius sp.
GCCACCGTCATGGCGGTTCTGGCCGAGCGTGCCGGCATCCCGGCGGGCGTGTTCAACATCGTGCCCTCGTCGCGGTCCTCTGACATCGGCAAGGAATTCTGCGAAAACCCCGCCGTGCGCAAGATCACCTTTACCGGCTCGACCGAAGTGGGGCGTATCCTGTTGCGTCAGGCCGCCGATCAGGTGATGAAATGCTCGATGGAGCTGGGCGGCAACGCGCCGTTCATCGTGTTTGACGATGCCGATCTTGATGCGGCGGTCGAGGGCGCAATCCTGTGCAAATTCCGTAACAACGGCCAGACCTGTGTCTGTGCCAACCGGATTTACGTGCAGGCCGGCGTTTACGATGCCTTTGCCGAAAAGCTCAAGATCGCGGTCAGCAACCTCAAGATCGGCGACGGCATGGAAGACGGCGTTGCCCTTGGCCCGCTGATCAATTCCGATGCCATCACCAAGGTTCAGGAACACGTCGCCGACGCCAAGGCCAAGGGCGCAAAAGTGATCCTTGGTGGCGGTGATCCGATGCAGGGCGAGGGCTATTTCCTTCCGCCGACCATCATCACCGGCGCCACGCAGGACATGCAGGTTGCCACCGATGAAACCTTTGGCCCCTTCGCGCCGCTCTTCAAGTTCGAGAACGAGGATGACGTGATTGCCATGGCCAATGACACGATCTTTGGTCTGGCGAGCTATTTCTACGCCAAGGATCTGAGCCGCGTCTACAAGGTGGCCGAGGCGCTTGAATATGGCATTGTCGGTGTCAACACCGGCATCATTTCAACCGAAGTCGCGCCCTTTGGCGGCGTCAAGCAATCCGGCCTTGGCCGCGAAGGCAGCCATCACGGCATCGACGACTTCCTTGAAATGAAATACATCTGCATGAGCGTCTGATCACGTGACACTCGACCATGGCCGGGGCAATGGCTAGGATAGGCTACGACGACCCGCCCGCGCAAAGGAAGTAACCGATGCCCCGCCTCATCGCCTTGGCCTGTCTCATGGCCCTGACATCGCCGGTCTCCGCTTTTGCGCAAGACGACGGCGCCCGCCTCATCAAGGGTGCGCTTGGCTATGCGCAACGCATCGCCCTGCCACCCGACGCACGCGCCACGGTGGTGGTTGAGGGCCACTTTGGAGCCATGCTTGGCGAGACCAGCGTCAGCGCCGATGGCCAGCAAGTGCCGCTTGATTTCGAGGTGACGGTGCCCTCTGATCTGTCCGGGCGTCTGAGCACCGTCATCCACATTCAGGGCCAGCCCCGCTGGTTTTTACGCGATGTCGCCTTCGAAGCAGGGCGCGCCCCGGTCGATCTTGGGACGTTGATCCTTGAACCGGTCACACCCATGGCCTTTGTCACCGAATTTATCTGCGGCGACCTGACGGTTTCCGTGGGGGTCTTGGGCCGCGAGATGATTCTGCGCGCCGAGGGTCGGGATATCACGCTTAACGCGACGGAATCGGCTTCGGGCGCGCGTTATGTCGGCGTGAATGACCCCGAGACAGAGATCTGGAGCAAGGGCGATCTGGCGATGATCCGTCTTGAGGGCCGCGATCTGACCGACTGTCAAAAGCTGCCACCGCCGCAGCGCGTTGGGTATCACGCGGGCGGAAACGAGCCCGGCTGGGCGGTTGTGTTTGATGGCGATAGCGCCGAAATCACCGCCGATTATGGTGAAATCCGCCGCAGCGCCGCGCGCCCTGATGTTCATGTCACGCCCGGCGCCTATACGTTTTACATGCCGTCGGCGGGCGCGCGCCTGACCATAAGTGACAAGCTATGCAAGGACGATGCCACCGGTATGCCGCATCCGCACACCGCACTTTTGACCCTTGGCAAGCGCGAATTTCACGGCTGTGGCGGTAACCCGGCAGAGCTGTTATTGGGCCCGACCTGGCAGGTGACACGCCTTGGCGACAGCCCGCTGGTTGAGCCAGAGAACCTGACGCTGAACTTTGTCGCCCCGGACCGTGTGGCCGGAAGCACTGGCTGTAACCGGATGGTGGGCGGGTTCAGCCTGACCGGTGAAGGCATTCAATTTGGCACCATGAGCAGCACGATGATGGCTTGCCCCGCACCCTTGATGGAACAGGAAAAGCACATGCTTGATGCGCTTGAACAGGTCACCCGATTTGACATTACCGAGGAGGGTGCGCTGATCCTGATTGGCGATGAAAGCGCGATGCCCCTTTTGACGGCGCGCCGCTCCTGACCACACCCTGGCGCATGGGCAACCGCCGCCACCGGATATCCGATGGCGGCTTTTCGCAGGATTGACGGATTTCAGGCTTAGAGTGTGTTACGTTTATTCGCATTCACGCAACACGCTCTAACCTATTGCTTTAGTTGACGCTGGCGGCGTCGATCACGTCTTTTTCAACCGGGTCACCACTGGCAATGGCGATCCGGCGCGGGCGCAGGGCCTCGGGCATTTCGCGCACTAGGTCGATATGCAGCATGCCATCGGCATGGGTGGCCCCGGTCACGCGCACATGATCGGCAAGCTGAAAGCGGCGCTCGAACGCGCGGGTGGCAATGCCACGATGCAGATAGGCCCGCTTGTCGTCATCCTCGGCCTTGCGGGCCGATACCACAAGCGCGCCCTCTTTCACCTCAACCGAAAGATCGGCCCCGGCAAAGCCGGCAACGGCGATCGAGATGCGATAGGCATCATCGGCGGTTTTTTCGATGTTATAGGGGGGATAGGTCGGCTGCGCGACGTCGCTGGACAAAACGCGGTCCATCATGTCAGCGATCTGGTCAAAACCAACAGTGGCCCGGTAAAGCGGGGCAAGGTCAAAATTTCGCATGGTCATCCTCCATTGAGCGATACCTGAATTGGCCTTCCCTGAGGGGACAGGCGTGGGTACATCCGGCCCGCCAGGCGGCACCGGATATCCATAATGTGGGGCGCGCATTTTGGGGTTTCAAGACCCGCGATGCAGAGATCAGGGTTTGGCGAATTTCGCACCCGAAGCGCGCTGTCCGGTGCCAACCTCGACCCGGCGAAACCCGCCTTTGCTCGAGGGCGCAGAGGGGGCCGCGCGCAGGTCGCGCTTGAGGCGATCAACCACGTCGGGCAGGTCCATGCCATAGGCGACCTTTTCGGCGCTGTCCCAATTGCCGCCACTGATTAGCGACAGAATGCGCGGGTGGTTTCCATCGCGGGCAAAAACCGGCGCGCCGGACGAGCCGAACATCACGTTGCAATTGAATTCCATGATCCCCTCTGCGCGCCAGTTCAGCCCGCAGTCGCGCTGCCATGAAGGGGCTTTGTCGCGGTTGGCACCATAGGAAACGACGCTGACGCGCTGTCCCTTTGTGCCGCCGCCATGCAGGCGAAAAGGCGCGGCGAGCGAGGTCAGAATCGGCTCTGACAGCTCTAGCAGGGCGACATCGTAGCGGATATTCTCGGCCGTCATCCCGGCACTCGGATCATAGCCCTTGGTGGCGACATATCGGGCCACGCCACTGTCGGCGATGACCACCCCGTCGCGCAGCCCGGCGCGAAAGCGGATATTGACGGCATCAACCGCTCTTCCCTGTTTGTCATAGACGCAATGCCCGGCCGTCAGCACCTGATTGGGGGCAATCAGAACACCGGTGCAAAAGCCGCCCTTGCCGATATCGACACGGCCAACCGCCTCCCATCCAAAAAGATCGTCACGGTCGCTCAGGCGGATCAACCCGCTGGTCTGGGCCATTGCGCCGCCGGCAGGCAAGAGCATGGCAAGCATAATCGGCAGAAGGATGCGCAACAACGTCATGGCTTTAGGAACTTGGCGCCAGTATTGCGATTTGTGCCGCTGGTGAACATCTTTGGCGCTGCGTCCTGAAACACGCCTTGACCCGCGTCCAAAGCGGCGCGCAGCACCCGCAGCGGATCAACCAGTTGTGTGCCAAGCGACACCTTGCGCCCGTCGACCTCGGCCATGGCCGAGACCACCGAGACGATCCGCGGCATGCCGCCCTCAAAGCTGAAGATCGGCGCGCCGGACGAGCCGTAATTGACATCGCAAGACATCACCAGCACACCCTGCTGGCGCGCGAGAACCTCGCATATATTCTGAAGCGAGGGCGCCTCGGAGCGGTCCTTGCCATAGCTGACCACGCCGATCCGCTGGCCTTTGCGGGGGCGTTCGTCGGTTTCAAACGGAGTCACGCGGGTGTTCTTGATCGGGTGGTGCAGTTCCAGAAGCGCCACATCGTTGCGCACGCGTTCGGCGGTCACGCCATTGGCGAAATCATAGTCGGGATGCGTCACCGCGCGCCGCACCGACCGATAGGCCGCCGCGCGCCCATTGCGCCAGCCGGCCTTGAATTCGATCCGCGCCGGATCAATCCGCTTGCCGGTTTCCTTATCATAAAGGCAATGCGCCGCCGTGAGCACCAGATCGGGCGCCACCAGCGCCCCGGTGCAAAACCCCTTGCCGGCAAGCTCCAGACGACCAACCGCTTCCCACTGTCGGGTGTCGTCGCCGGTATCAAGCCGTTCAAGGCGGCTGTCCTGTGCCCATGCGCCATGCGCAGACAGCAAGATCGACAGCGACAGATATATCGTGCGCAGCATGGCCCCTCCGGAAGTGTAATCCCTGCGGATTAACAGGTCTTTGGGGCCAAATTAGGGCCATCACCGCAGGATGGGAACCCCAGTCATGCCTTGCGCCGCACGGGTCATCGCCGGTGGTTTCGGCCCGCCCGTCGCCCAATCCAAAAGCTCGACAGTATGCACAACCGGCACCCCGGTGGCCGAGCCGATCTGCATCATGCAGCCGATATTGCCGGCCGCGATCACATCAGGGTTTCTGGCCTCAAGCGTGCGCACCTTGCGGTCCTTGAGCTGTTTCGAGATTTCCGGCTGCATCAGGTTATAGGTGCCCGCCGAGCCACAGCAAAGATGGCTGTCGGCGGGTTCAACCACGCCAAACCCGGCCCGTTTCAACAGGTCCTTGGGGAATGTCTTGATCTGTTGGCCGTGCTGCAAGGAACAGGCCGCGTGATAGGCGACGGTCATCTGTGGCGCGCCCCCCGTCGGCAGGTCAAGCTGCATCAAAACCTCGGAGACATCCATCGCGATCCCCGACACCCGCGCGGCATCGCTGGCAAGCGCGTCATGGCGGAACATATGACCGTAATCCTTGACCGTGGTGCCACAGCCCGAGGTGTTGATCACGATCGCATCAAGCCCTTTGCCATCCATTTCCCGCGCCCAGGCACGGATGTTCCTTGCGGCGGTACGGTGGCTTTCATCCGATTTGCCCATGTGATGGGTCAGAGCGCCACAGCACCCGGCACCCTCGGCCACCACCACCTCGCAGCCAAGCCGCGTCAAAAGCCGGATCGTGGCGTCGTTGATATCAGTATTGAGCGCTTTTTGCGCACAGCCCGTCATCAGCGCCACGCGCTTTTTGCGCGCGCCTTCGGGGGCAAAGCTTTGCGGGTCGTCATTGCGGCTTACCGGGGGGATTTGCTTGGGCGCCATTTCAAGCATCGCGCGCAGCCGTGCATCGGGCATCAGCCGGGCAAACGGCCGGCCGATCTTGGCGCCCAACAGGGCAAGCCGAAAACGTGTCGGATAGGGCAGGATACGCGCCAAAATCCAGCGCAGCGCGCGATCCCCAAGCGGGCGTTTATAGCGCTCTTCGATATATTCCCGCGCATGATCAACAAGATGCATGTAATGCACGCCCGATGGGCAGGTGGTCATACAGGCAAGGCACGACAGGCAACGGTCGATGTGTTTGACCGTCTTGGCATCCGGCACGCGGTTGTTTTCAAGCATATCCTTGATCAGGTAAATCCGGCCTCGCGGGCTGTCCAACTCATCGCCCAGCACCTGATAGGTGGGGCAGGTCGCGGTGCAGAACCCGCAATGCACGCAAGAGCGCAAAATCTCGTTGGCGCGCGTGATCTTCGGGTCTTTCAGCTGCTCTGCGGTGAATTCGGTTTTCATATTTATGCCACCATCTATGCGGTTTCAGGCCCAAACGGGCGAGGGGATCGGCGGGCCGCTCAGGCCGCCTGTCCTTCGGTCATCAGCCCGGGATTTAGGATCTGCCTTGGGTCGAATTTCCGGCGCAGCCCGTCCTGAAGCGCGTTCACCGCAGGCGACAGCGGCTGGAACACCCCTTGGGAGGGATTGCCACGCATCAAGGTGGCATGCCCGCCAACACGTGCAACGGCGGCGCGAATGCTGGTCGCACTCACGCCCGACCCTTCCGGCGCCAGCAACCAGACAAGACCGCCGCCCCAGTCGTAAAACGCCCGCGCCCCGGTAAGGCCCGCCACAAGGCCGGGGCCATCGGTGGGTTTCACCGAAATCCGCCAGACATCGCCCTTGGCGTCATGATAGGGGGCCACATCGCGGATCGCGGCCCATGTGGCCTCGGTTTCGGCGGGGTTTGCGTCAACCGTGACATTGCCCAGATCGGCCAGCATGGTCTTGATCTCACCGGCGCGATAGGCGACCGAGTTTTCAAACCCCTCCAGCCGCAAAAGCGTCGTCGGGGCGGTGGTCTTGTCGCCCGGAAGATGCGCGGCACCCGTCACCTCATAGGGCGATCCGAGCGCGCGGCCAAGCGCACCAACGGCGGCGTCATCGGCCAGCCCCTCGATGCGCAGGGTTGCGGCAAAGCGCGGTTTCGGCAGCACCTTGAGCGACACTTCAGTCAGCACGCCCAATGTGCCGTAACTGCCGGCCATCAGCTTGACCAGATCATAGCCGGTGACGTTCTTCATCACCCGACCACCGTTCTTGATGATCTGCCCACGGCCATCGGCAAAGCGCACACCAAGCATGAAATCGCGCGCCGCCCCGGATTGAATGCGGCGCGGGCCGCTTACATTGGCCGCCGCCACGCCGCCAATCGTCGGGGTGCCGG
>JAVVFB010000184.1:0-6809 GCA_032251095.1 Roseovarius sp.
TTCGGTGCGACGCAGGCGATGGTGCCCGCCGCGCGTCTGGTGGATGGTGAATTCGTCACCCTGATCGAAGAGTGCGAAATGGCGCTTTACACCCTCGGGTTTGATCGCACCCATGTGCTTTATGTGGACGGTCTTGAACTGGCCAGCGAAACCCTCACCGCCATGTCGAAAGCCGCTTAGGCGTCAAGCGCGCGCAACACCTTTGGCAAAACCTCGGGCAAATCCTCTGCGATCAGGCCGGGGCCGAATTCAAGCGCGCATTCCATATGAAGCCAGGCGGCAATCTCTGCCGCTTGCATTGGCGCCATTCCACGCGCCAAAAGCCCGGCGATGAACCCCGCCAAAACATCCCCGGACCCCGCCGTTGCAAGCCAAGGCGCTGCGCGCTCGTACTGGGCCGAGTTTATGCTGCACGCTCCCGATGGCGCCGCAATCACCGTATCGGCCCCCTTGAACAGCACAACACATCCCGCCCGCTTTGACGCCTCGCGCGTCGCATCCACCTTGGACCAGGCCGGGCCGCTCGACGGCTCCTGACAGAGCCGCTCGCTGATATCGGGGAACAGGCGCGCGAACTCTCCGGCGTGAGGCGTCAGGACGCAACGCTCGTGGAGCATCGCGAAGAGGGTCGCATCGCGACTGATGAGCGTCAACGCATCCGCATCCAGCACAACCGACCGGTCGTCGCCGGGTGGGTGAAACCCACGCGGCTCCAACGCGGCCTTGACCAATGCCCGACCGCGCTCTCCGACACCCATGCCCGGTCCCAGACAAAGCGCGTTGATCCGCGTGTCCTCAAGCACCTCGCCAAGCGCTCCGCCATCCTCGATCCTTTTCAACATCACCGCCGTGATCTGGGCCGCGACCTCCAACTGCGCCGCCCCCGGCACGCCAAGCGTCACAACCCCTGCCCCGATCCTGAGCGCGCCGCGTGCGGCCAGCCGCGCCGCGCCGGTCTTGCCCGCCCCACCCGAAAGGACAAGGGCATGACCATGGCCGTACTTGTGACCCGCCTCAGCCTTGCCCAAAACCGATGGCCGGGGCGAAACAATCAGCCGGGCGCCCTCTGCCCCCGTCTTCTTCTTCAACCCGATGTCAACGACCGCAATGCGACCGCATTTGAACGGCCCCCAGCCGAGAAAATGGCCCAACTTGGGCGCATGGAAGGTCACGGTAAGCGCCGCCAGAACCGTCTCGGTGCCGTTTTGCAATTCCCGTCCACTGTCACTGCACAGGCCAGATGGCATATCCACGGCCACGGTTTTGGCCTGAGCATCAGGATCGGAAACCCGCTCGGCGGCCCATGCAAGCGCCGCCCCTTCCAGAGGCCGCCGCAGGCCCGTGCCAAAAAGCGCATCAACAAACAAATCCGCGTCCTGAGCAAATCTCGGAGCGCCCCCGAGGTCATCGACAGCTCCCATTGCCGCCCACCGCTCATAATTCACCTTCGCATCGGGGGGCAGTTTTGCGGGCTCGCCGTAAAGGAATACAGAAACCTCCCAGCCCCAGTCCCTGAGCAGGCGCGCCACAACAAACCCGTCGCCGCCATTGTTGCCCGGCCCGCAGAGCACGACCGCTTTGTGCGGCGTCCGCGCAAGCTCCTGCCACTCCTGGAATACCGCCTCGACCACACCGCGCCCGGCACGTTCCATCAGCTCAAGCCCCGTCACGTCGCCCGACTCAATCGCTGCCAGTTCAAGGCTACGCATTTGGGCCGCGGTCAATATTTCGCTCATTCTCAAACCTTCGCGATTCAATTTCGCACATTAACCGTGCATTATGCCTACTTTTTGGGCGCACGCGTTTTTCAGCCCCATTTGCCCGCGCATTCCACACCCTAACCGATTGAGCATGCCCCTGAGAAGTGGTCTGCACAGAGCGAAACGACAGCCGAGGAGGCCCAAGCCGATGAAAAAGATCGAAGCGATCATCAAACCGTTCAAACTGGACGAGGTCAAGGAAGCCTTGCAGGATGCAGGCATTCAGGGCCTGTCGGTCATCGAGGTCAAAGGCTTTGGCCGCCAGAAAGGCCATACAGAGCTTTACCGCGGTGCAGAATATGTCGTTGATTTCCTGCCCAAGGTGAAAATCGACGTGGTGCTTGACGACGATCAGGTGGATGCCGCCATTGCGGCGATCATCGACGCGGCGAAAACCGACAAGATCGGCGATGGCAAGATTTTTGTCAGCCCGGTCGAACAAGCCATCCGCATCCGTACCGGCGAAACCGGTTCGGACGCGCTATAATCCCTAATTCAGTAAGAAAAGGACAAGAGAATGAGCAAGGACGCAATTCTCAAGATGATCAAGGATGAAGACATCGAATATGTCGACATCCGTTTTACCGACCCGCGCGGCAAGTTGCAGCACGTCACCCTTGTCGCCGATCTGGTCGACGAGGATTTCCTTGAAGAAGGGTTCATGTTTGACGGCTCCTCAATCGCCGGCTGGAAGTCGATCGAAGCCTCGGACATGAAGTTGATGCCCGACACGGACAGCATCTATGTCGACCCCTTCTATGCGGAAAAAACGCTTTGCGTGCATTGCACGGTTGTCGAGCCCGACACCGGCGAATCCTATCCGCGCGACCCGCGCGGCACCGCCGAAAAGGCCGAGGCCTATCTCAAGTCCTCCGGCATCGGTGATGTGGCCTATTTCGGCCCCGAGGCCGAGTTCTTCCTGTTTGACGACGTGCGTTTTTCGAACACGATCAACAAGGTGTCCTATGAGGTCGATGCGGTTGACGCGTCCTGGAACACCGATACCGAGTATGAAATGGGCAACATGGGCCACCGTCCGGGCCTCAAGGGTGGCTATTTCCCGGTCAACCCGGTGGATGATGCACAAGACATCCGCGCCGAAATGCTCAGCACGATGAAGCGCCTTGGCATGAAAGTTGACAAGCACCACCACGAAGTGGCCAGCTGTCAGCACGAGCTTGGCCTGATCTTCGGCACCCTGACCACCCAGGCCGACGAGATTCAGAAGTACAAATACGTGATCCACAACGTGGCCCACGCCTATGGCAAATCGGCAACCTTCATGCCCAAGCCGATCTATGGCGACAACGGCTCTGGCATGCATGTGAACATGTCGATCTGGAAAGACGGCAAGCCGCTTTTCGCAGGCGACAAATACGCCGACCTGAGCCAGGAAGCACTCTATTTCATCGGTGGTATCCTCAAGCACGCCAAGACGCTGAACGCCTTCACCAACCCGACGACCAACAGCTACAAGCGTCTGATCCCCGGTTTCGAGGCCCCGGTTCTGCGCGCCTATTCGGCCCGCAACCGCTCGGGCTGCGTTCGTATCCCGTGGACGGAATCGCCCAAGGCCAAGCGCGTCGAGGCCCGTTTCCCCGATCCGGCCGCCAACCCCTATCTGGCGTTCGCGGCCCTGCTGATGGCTGGCCTTGACGGTATCAAATCCAAGATTGATCCCGGCGAAGCGATGGACAAGAACCTTTATGATCTTCCCGCGGAAGAGCTTAAGGATATCCCCACCGTTTGTGGAAGCCTGCGCGAAGCGCTGGAATGTCTTGCGGGCGATCACGACTTTTTGCTGGCCGGTGATGTCTTCACCAAAGACCAGATCGACGGCTATATCGCCCTCAAGATGGACGAAGTGCATCAATACGAGCACACACCCCACCCGGTCGAGTTCGGGATGTATTACAGCTGCTAAAAGCGGCGCGCGGCCTCAAATTTGCCGCGAAACACAACCAAAGGGCGCTCCACCACCGGGCGCCCTTTGTTTTTTCACGGCACTGTTACCAGATCCGATCCAAAAACGCCAAAATCGACCGATTGCCCCAAAATATTCACAATTGAAACAAATCAGACACAACTTCTGCGATTATCGAAGGGATAGTAGATAAACCATGAACGGATTGCACCATGACCTGCACCACTCACAGGGTTACGTCAGGGCTAGTATTTCTCGGTATGAGAACATTCGACATCGTGATGATCGGCAATCGGGTCTGCACCACATTGGACAGGCTTGACGCGCAGGTTGGCGGGATTTCGGTCCAATCCGATGACAAAGTCACGATACGCACGCCCGATTTCGAGCTGTGCATCAATAATAAGGCCGATTGCCATGTGGCCAGCCTTGAACGGCCAGTGGCACATTATCTGGCGCTGACCTTGACGCGCTTTGAGCCGACGGACGAGGACGACGGACCGTGCAACCAGTCGATCATGGCGCATGTCCTGCTGACCCTGCACCGCAGCCTTGCGCCCGATTATGTCCAGTGGACTGACCCGCTGACCCTGTTGAGCAGCGCCGATTTCGAGACGGCCACAACACCGCCAAACCAGGAACAGACACTTGAAAATCTGAGCTGCGACGACTGCATCGAGGCCACGCAAATCATGCCGCGCCGTCACATCCTGCCGGGTATCGAGGAAACCAACCTCAGGCTTCAGGCCCGTCTAAGGCCCACGGACCCGATCGAGGGCGCCCTGCGCGCAACCTTTCGCGAAGATCAGGCGGCCCCGCCCGACACCTGCGATGATATCCGCGAAACGTCCACCCCCTTGCGCCTTACGGTCTGGGTGCTGACCATCACGCTGGGGCTGTTTGCCCTGCCGATGGCGGCGGCCCTGACGGTTTTCAATCTGCTGCGCGGTGAAAACCTCCGGCTCGCGTCGCAAACGGCGGCACTGACCGGGACCTTTATCACGTTTCAGACCTTCGGCACCACCGCAAGCGCAATGTCGGCGCTTCAGGGCATGTTGGGGTAGCACGTCGCAATCTTTCCCCCAAGCAGAGCCTTTGAGCCGCCCCGACAATCGGCTAGGCTCTGTGTGATTGGTTCTTACAGGAGTGTTGAAATGTCGCCGAAATGCAAAACCCGTCCCGTTCTCAGGGGGCTGTCGCTGTCGCTGGGGCTGTCACTTGGCCTAACGGGTGCCGCTGCGGCGGCCCCTTGCGGAAATACGGCGGACGGGTTTTCCGCCTGGAAAGCCGCCTTTGCGAAAGAGGCCGCGCGCGAAGGCGTCGGGCAGCGCGGTCTGGCGGCCCTGGCAAGCGCCAGCTATGCCAGCCGCACCATCGCGGCGGACCGCAATCAGAAAAGTTTTCGCTACTCGCTCGACAAGTTCATGAAGGTGCGCGGCGCCGATACGATCGTGGCGCAGGGCCGCAAACGCAAGGCCCGCAACGCCGCCTTTTACGCCTCTCTTGAACGGGCCTATGGCGTTCCCGCCGGGGTGTTGATTGCCATTCACGGCATGGAAACCGGCTTTGGCGGCTTCATGGGCGACAGCGCGGTCGTTTCGGCCATTGTCACCCTGACCTATGATTGCCGCCGCTCTGATTTCTTTCGCCCGCACGCGCTTGGCGCGCTCAAGCTGGTGGATAACGGCTCGATCACGGCCCAGACCAAAGGCGCCAAACATGGCGAGTTGGGCCATACCCAGTTTCTGCCAGGCAACGCGCTGACCTATGGCGTTGACGCCACCGGCGACGGGCGGGTGGATTTCTATGACTTTGCCGATGCCATGGCCTCGACCGCAAATTTCCTGCGCCAGAAAGGCTGGCAACCCGGCAAGGGCTACCTCGAAGGACAGCCTAATTTCGCCGTCATCCAGCAATGGAATGCCGCAAGCGTCTATCAAAAGGCGATTGCGATCATGGCGGCGCGGATCGACGCAGGCTAACGCCTGTCGCGTTAACTCAAAATTCAGGTCGCATTCTCTGGTCGCGCGCGTCGATCACGTAGGTATGGATCGAGAACACACAGGCCCGTGTCTTGGGCAGTCGCAAAACGCATTGCCGCTCTGAACGCAAATACGGATAATCCGCCCCGCCCGCCGTGCGTGGCTGAACCCGCGAGCGCGGCTGATGCAGCGTTGGCTCGGCATAGTGCAGGGCATTGAACCGCCAGAGCGGGCGATCCACCTGAACCCCGTCAAAAAGCCGCTGTACCCGGCGCGCAAGCCCCGCATCATATTCCGCCACCGGCACGTGAATCGTGGTCAGCGGGCGACCGATCTTCTCGGCCAGCCGCCAACTTGCGGGAAAGCACAGCACGGCGGCAGTTAGAACATGCTCCTCGCCCTGCTTTTGCAAAAGGCACAGATCCTCTTGCACCAAATGCCCAAGCGTGCCCATCGGATCGCTTTGATCCAGCCTCACCTCTTGCCCGTCCGGGCGGATGACGGACCCATCGCGCAGGACATAGCCCGGCACATGATCGGCCAACCAGCGCAGCACATAGTCCAGCAATTCCTGCGCCGCCGCCGCGCCCTCGGGCGTCACCGCAAGCACATCGTCGCGCTGCTCTTGCAACAGGCGCGCGCGCTCGCGCATCTGCGCGCCAAACGCCTCATCCACCAAAAGCCAGTCAGCCAACGCCAATGGCGCGATCCCCGGCAAGGGCCGTCCGGCCGCGACGTCATAGGGCAGGCGGTTTTGTAAAATCTCGGTCATGGAGCAAACCTAGCCAAATCATTGCGTGCCCGCATCCCCAAACGTCATGCGACGCACGCTTTGCCGCACAACGCTCGGGTTGCCGCGCGCAGCCGGACGCACTACAAGCGCGGCGAACCCCGTTTTCACAGTTATTTGCAAGGATCGCCGATGATTCCCCGCTATTCCCGCCCCGACATGGTCGCCATCTGGTCCCCCGAAACCAAATTCCGCATCTGGTACGAGATCGAGGCCCATGCCTGCGACGCGATGGCCGATCTGGGCGTAATCCCGCGCGCCAATGCCGAGGCGGTCTGGAAGGCCAGGGACGTGACCTTTGACGTGGCGCGCATTGACGAAATCGAGGCGGTGACCAAACATGACGTGATCGC
>JAVVFB010000185.1:0-6752 GCA_032251095.1 Roseovarius sp.
GTGTGAATGCGAATGACCACAACACGCTCTAGCACGGTGTCAAACGGCCGAGGCGTCGGGATGGCCCTGAATGATCACGATATCGGTCATGACCTCAATGGCTCTTGGTTGGACGTGAAAGCACCGCCGAGAGGTGGAGATAGGCCGTCAAATCGGCCAGCGTGATCACCCCGAGCAAGGCGTGATTGTCCGTCACCAGAAATTTCCGCCGCCCGGTCCTGGCGATCAGCGCCATAAGATCCCTGATCGGCAGGTCAGAGCGTACCTTGGTTGATCCGTCCAGAGCGGTGAAAACATCGTTGACGCGGGTGCCTGCCCAGTTTTCCCGATCGATTCCGCCAAGAACCGCCGTGTCGATATGACCAAGCAGAACGCGATCCTCGACCACCGGAACAAAGCTGATGCGGTGTTTCAACATGATCTTGTTGACCATGTCGTTCAGCGTCATGTCCGGACTGACAACCACCGGATCCCCGATCATCAGGGCCTCCACGGTTTTGCCGTCAAAGGCGGTGCGCATCAATTGCGCCTGATAGCTTCCTTTTGCGGCCAAAAGCACGAAGCCGCCAATCAGAATGTACCAAAGCCCGGTCACCGTCGCGCCCTGAAAAAGCGCGATAAGGCCGAAAGCCATCAGGGCATAGGCAAAAACCGCGCCCGAATTCGCCGCCAATTCAGTGGCACGCAGGACGTCGCCGTTGCGATGCCACAGATAGGCGCGCAACACACGCCCGCCATCCAGCGGAAAGGCCGGGACAAGATTGAACAGCGCCAGCACAAGGTTGATGAGCGAAAGATAGGACAGTACCGCGATGACCGGTGCAGGCATCGGCGCCATTGCGGCGATCCCGGCAAACACCCAGAAGCCAAAGGCCAGCGTCAGACTCATCACCGGGCCGGCAAGGGCGACCTGAAACTCCACCGCGGCGGTTTGCGGGTCGGTTTCAAGCTCGGCCACGCCGCCGAAAAGAAAGAGGGTGATGCTTTTGATCTGTACGCCATAGCTCCGGGCGATGACCGAATGGGCCAGTTCATGCAGCAGCAGAGAACCGAAAAAGCTCAGCATCGCGGCGATCGCCATGATCAGGTATACATTGCTTGTTTGCCCCGGAAGGACGTTCGGGAAATACTGGCGTGACAGGCTCCAGGTGATCAGCGCTGCAATCAACAGCCAGCTTGGATCAACCTTGATCTCAAACCTGTTCAGCGTGCATATCTTGACGGCGTTTGCGAACATGGCCCCCCCCGATCTCTGTGTGCCAGTCTAGCGATCCGACTCGCCGATTTGTTGATCTTGCTCAAATGGCGCGGTCTTTGTTTTGGCGGGCAGGGGCGCGGGATTGCGCCTTGCGGCGGGTCTAGGGGCGCTCCCGGCCGGGCGGGATTTGGGTGCTGTGCTCAACTTGGTTGCCCAAGGTCGCCGCCCCGAACACAAACAGAGGACAGCGCGCGACCTCCAGCACCTGGCGCAGCTGGTCCAGCCTGCGCACCGGGCCCTGCGACAGGTCGAGCAGAACTGCCTGCGCATTGGTGCGCGCCAAGGCCGCCAAGGCCGCGTCGAGGGTGGCAAAGACATGTGACCCTGGCCGGTTTTCGGGCCTGTCACCGACCGCAAAAACAAGATGTTCGCCCGACAAGGACGTCGCCAACCGCTCCGAAAACGCCTCAAGCGCGTCATCCGCCACGGGCGCGGCCCTGAGCGAAATGATCTTGCCGCGCATCGGATGCACGCTTCGGTGCCCGACCACGACAATATCCCACCCGGCAGAGGCGGTCAGGGATTGTTGCACAAGGTCGCCGATGGAATGTTCAAAGCTCCACGCCGCCCCGGCAAGCCCGGCGACCTTCGCCAAGGAGCGTTGAAAGGCCTTTGCATCGGCCTCAATCACGGTGCGAAGCTGTGCCGGGCTTGGGGCGAAAACAAGCGCGCCGCTGGCGGACACAACACGCTGGTTCGGGATCTGACAGATATCCAGAATGTCCCGGTCCTCGATCAGCAGCCCGCCAAAGGCGACAGTCGGCCCCGCAGACATAAGGCCAAGGATCTTGAGGGCGGCGGTTGCATCGGCAAACGAGCCGGCGCCGATCAGGATACGGGTTTCGGCGCGCGGCGGCGCGGTCACGTCATATCCTCCGGCTTTGGCGGGGCCGTGACATCCTTGGCAAAGCGGCGGCGGGTCTCGGCAAAGGTTCTTAGTTGCGCCTCCACAAGTGCGTTTATGCTGCCCTCGGGAAACGCGCCGCTGCGTTTGCGTTTGCCGGCCGGGCGACCGGTCAGGGCCTCGATGCCGTCGTCGATGGTCTTGATCGCGATGACCCTGAATTTACCGGCCTTTGCCGCCTCGACGACATCGCGCCGCAGCATCAGGTGTTCGACATTCGCCGCCGGGATCAGAACGCCCTGTTCGCCGGTCAGCCGCCGCGCCTTGCAGGTGTCAAAGAAGCCTTCGATCTTTTCATTGACGCCTCCGATGGCCTGAACCTCGCCGTTCTGGTTGACCGATCCGGTGACCGCCAGCCCTTGCCGGATCGCCACGCCGGACAGGGCCGAGAGCAGCGCGTAAAGCTCGGCAGACGAGGCGCTGTCGCCATCGACGCCGCCATAGCTTTGTTCAAACACAAGGCTGGCATGCAGCGACATCGGCACATCGCGCGCATAGCGAGAGGCCAGAAATCCGCCAAGGATCAGCACGCCCTTTGAATGCAGCGGGCCACCAAGTTCAACCTCGCGCTCGATGTCGATCACCTTGCCGGCCCCCATCCTGACGCGGGCGGTGATACGCGACGGGCGGCCAAAGTAATGCTGGCCGGTGCCGATGACCGAAAGGCCGTTGACCTGTCCGACCACCGATCCGACGGTGTCGATGAGGATGGTCTTGCGCGTGACCGCCTCTTGCAGGCGTTCCTGAATGCGCGATGCGCGTCTGTCGGCCTGTGTGATGGCCTGCGCTATATCGGCCTCGGTGATCAAGGCTTTGCCCGATTGCCCGGCATAGTGATCCGCCTCGCGCATCACGTTTTTCAGCGCGCCGAGTTGCAGCGTGAATTTCTTGCTGTCATCGGCCAGCCGCACCGCCTGATCCAGCAGCGCCGCAACCGCCGCCGCGCTCATCGGGCGCAGGTTTTCCTGTTGGGCATAGCCCGCGACGACCCGCGCCATCAGGCGGGTATTCTTTGCCGTTCTGGGAAGGTCATCTTCAAAATCGGCCTGAAGCTTGAACAGCTCGTTGAATTCCGGGTCAAGCATGCAAAGCAGCATATGCAGGCGCCGGTCGCCGATCAGAACCACCCGAAGGGTGAGCGGGATCGGGTCAGGCTCAAGCGACACCGTCGACACAAGGCCAAGCCGATCCCCGAGCGAGGTGATGGAAATCGACTGGCTTTGCAGGCTGCGCTTGAGCGCCTCCCAGGCGTAGGGCTCGGACAAGAGGCGCGCGGCGTCAAGCACCAGAAAGCCGCCATTCGCCCGATGCAGCGCGCCCGGCTTGATCAAGGTGAAATTGGTCGCCAGCGTGCCCATTTCCGAAATATGCTCGATCCGCCCGGTCAGGTGATGCAGGGTTGGCATATCTTCGCTGACAACCGGCGCGGCAACGTCCCTTGAGACATCATGCGACACCATGATGTTCACGGCGTATCTGTCGAACTGTGGCTCAAGGTGGAATTTGCGGATCACTTCGGGGAAGGGGCCGTTGCCCGACTCTTCCTTGGAGATCAGAAATAACTCGGCGTTCGAGATCATGTCGCGGCGGACCAGTTCGAGGTAGGTGCCGACCTTGGCAATTTTCGCGAACTGGTCCGCCACCTCCTTGACCCGAAGCGACACGACGCGCTCGGCCAGCCCGGCGTGCAGCTCTTCGATCCGGTGGCGGTATTCCTTTTCAAGTTGCGGCCCATGGCGAAGCACCTTTGCAAGCTGGTCTTGCAGCCGCTCGACCTTGGCGTCGATCCGGGCGCGTTCCTCGGGGGCAAGCGCCTCGTAAACCTCGGGCTTGATCGGCTTGCCATCAACGATTGCGGCCAGCATGAAGCCCATCGGCGTGCGCAAGAGGGCGACACCGTCTTTGGCGGCACGCTCGGCAAATTCGGCGATCGGCTCTTCATGTCTTTGACCGAATTCTTCCTCGATCGCGCGGCGCTGTGTCTGGTATTCTTCTGACTCGAACAGCGCCGGAATATCATTGGCCAGGTCGTCGACCAGATCCTGCATTGCAGATTTCAAACGAGACGCAGAGCCCGCCGGAAGCATCATGGCGTGTGGCTTGTGCGGGGCGTCGAAATTGTTGACATAGATCCAATCCGACGGGGCAGGGCGGTCAGCGGCCTGTTTGGACACAAGTTTGGCTACTGTTTCATGGCGCCCCATTCCCATGCGGCCCAGAACGTAGAGATTGAAATCCTTGTGGGTGATGCTGGCCGACAGGGTGATGGCCTCGATGGCGCGCTCCTGCCCGATCATCATGTGGGACGCCCGAAGGTTGGCGGTGGTTTCAAACCCAAGCTCCGCCGGATCACATTGCACGCGCAATGCGTCAGGCGCCAGGCCTGCCGGTATCAAGTCTGCCTTGGATTTCCTTTTTGCCATGATCGCGGCCTCTGATGTCATGCGTCCGTTCACCCTGACCTTATCGCGATGCGGTCGTCGTCTTCGGCGTCAAGGCGCAAGACCTGACTTGTCGCATGAAACCGGGCCAGGGCGTTTGATGTTGATCAATCCAATCTTGTTGCAACCCTGACTCTCTCTATTCATCTTGAAAGGTCGATCAGGCTTTTGACCTGATGCATTTTCACAAGCGGTTGCGCCTCTTTCATCCGATCATGTGGTCGTGAGAGAGCCATCCACCAGAAGAGAGACAAAACCGGCGGCACTTGGGAAACCCCTGTTTGATGCCAGCCTCGCCCTTGTTCAGCATTTGCCCTTCAAAGGTTTCTGCTGCGGCTGCACCGCCATGCGCGGTGATCCGGATGGCGGTGGTGATCAAAAACGACGATGGTCTTTATGCAATTGGCGTAAAGATTGCCAAATAGGATAGCGCATGCTGGCACTCGTCGTTGTTTGCGGTCAATATCCATTCGAAACCAGGATCAGGAGCATACGATGAACCCTTCCTTTTACTCTGCGGCGATATTTGCACTGGCATTGGCTTTTGCAACCGCAAGCGCAGATGCGCATTCCAAGACAGAGACAACACAGCCAGCGGATGGTGCGGTTTTGCAAGCGGCTCCGCAAGCGATTGCCTTGCGGTTTGAAACACCGATGCGCATCACGCTGATCTCTCTTACCGATCAGGATGGGGTCACACATGACCTGAACCGAAGCGACAACATGAAGGCTGTGCGTGAGTTCAGCGCAAAACCACCCGCGCTGCCGGCTGGGCAATACAAGGTCGAGTGGCGCGGCCTGGCGGCCGATGGTCATCCGATGCAAGGCATGTTCACCTTTGAAATCGCGCCGTAAATCGCGATGCTGAGCGCCATTGCCGCACTGGATGCGATCACGTACCTGTCGATTTGCGTGAAGGCGCTTGTGTACGTGGTTACGTTTCTGGCCATGGGCAGCGTATTGAGCATTTTGACCCTTCGAAGGCTTCCCGCATCCGAGGTGCAAGCCCTGACGCGGCTGGCCGCCATCTGCGCTGTTGGTGGGGCGCTTTTATCGGTCCTGCGCTTGCCGGTGCGGGCCAGTTTCCTGATGGGGGGCACCTGGCAAGGCGCCACTGATCCGATCCTGTTGGCGATGGTCTGGCAGAGCCCCCTTGGCGTGAGCATTGTGCTCCGGCTTGTCGGGTTGGGTCTGATCTGTGCGATCCTGCTGCCCTCGCGCTTTGGGCGGTGGGCTGCGGTCTTCGGGGGTATCATTGTTGCGGCGTCGTTCGTGTTGCGCGGGCATGCGATCAGCGAACCGCGCCTTTTGCTTTGCATGCTTGTGACGGTTCATGTTTTGGGCCTGTCGTTCTGGATCGGGGGGTTTGCACCGCTCTACCGCCTTGCCGGTCACAACAGCAAAGGCGTCGCCGGGCAGGTCTGCCTTGAGTTTGGCCGACTCGCCGTTTGGGGCGTTGGCGCGTTGACCCTGGCGGGGGGCGTCACCCTTTGGCTGCTGACCGGCAATGCGATGACTGCTCTGGCCACGCCTTACGGGCAGTTTTTTGCCGTCAAGCTATCGCCTTCCTTGCGATCATTGGCCTTGCCGCATGCAACAAGCTGCGCCTGACACCTGCCTTGCTGCGCCAAGAGCCGGGGGCGGGCGCGCAGTTGCGCACCAGTATCCGACTGGAGGCCGCACTTGTGGCCATCATCCTTTTGACGACAGCGACCCTGACCACCATCAGCGCACCCGGCGCGGTGTCGCAAACCAGCGCTGCCGCTGGAACCCTGCCCGATATGGAGCTGAACACTGGAGGTGTCTTATGACCCCAATCACACGCCGGAGGTTTGGGGCCGACATGGCCGCGCAGCGGGTGGTGACGGCCGGTTTGGGCGAAACCGTTCGGATCGACATCACCAATGACACGGCCTGGCCCCACGCCATGCACCTGCACGGGCACCATTTCCGCCATATCGCCCCGGATGGAACAGCGCGGGCGCTGCGCGACACGCTTCTTGTGAACCGAGACGAGACCGCTCAGATTGCATTTGTTGCCGACAATCCCGGAGACTGGCTTGTGCATTGCCATATGTTGGAGCATTCTTCCGGGGGAATGATGACATGGCTGCGCGTCGTTTGATCCGCGTGCAACAGATTTCAAATC
>JAVVFB010000186.1:0-6704 GCA_032251095.1 Roseovarius sp.
GAATATCGTGTTGATCTGGTCATGGGCGGCAAGGAAGCGCTGTGCCTGTCTGGGGGACTTGAACCGTCCCACGACTTTCTCACGTCTGCGGGTCGGCCTGTGACTGCCCTCGATCCGGTTATTGAGCCCTTTGTGGGCCCGGTGATCGGCCCCGGGTGCCAGACGTGCGATTGGCTTCGTGTAGCTGCGCAGCTTGTCGGTGATGACCACCCTCGGTTGGCCGAATTGAGCGATCAGCCGTGTCAGAAATCGCTTGGCGGTTTTGGCATTGCGGCGTGTCTGAACCAGGATGTCGAGTGTGTCACCATTGCCATCGACGGCCCGCCATAGCCAGTGCTTCACGCCATTGATCGGCACAACGACCTCGTCCATGTGCCTCTTGTCGTTCGGCTGCGGTCGGTCCCGGCGGAGCGAGGGCCGCAAAATGCGCGCCAAACCGGTTGACCCAAAGGCGGACGGCTTCGCGGCTGACGATGACGCCGCGCTCTGCCAAGAGATCCTCAACATCCGCTGTGCTGAGCGCAAAGCGATGATAGGCCCAGACCGCATAGGCGACGATCTCGCGTGGAAAACGAAAGCCTTTCAGGCGCGGCATTGACGACTGTATCTTCATGCCTCAGCCTCTACCCGCCGCGGAAGCCACAAACAACTTGGCAATGCCCTCCGAGTTTACAAGGAGGTTTCGCGCGAAATTCGGACAGTCTCCAGCCGCGTTTCGCAAAGGGCTGTCCACAAATGGCAATGACCTTCGACGCATTCTTGCTCAGTGAGGTTCACGCTCGTCCCCACAAGCTCGATAGCGGTGCCGCAAACATGTTCTCGCCAAATGGGACGGCTTGGTCGTGGTCATAAAGTAGGATGCCTTGCCGGAACTTCTCGCCGCATGCTTCAGCCAGTTTTCGCATGCCTGCAAAATCTGCTGTAGATACGGTGGCCGATGACTTGACCTCAATTCCCACGACGTCACCGCGTCGGTTCTCCAGTACGATGTCAACTTCGTTCTTGTCCTTGTCGCGGAAATGAGCGAACGAGCATCGTTGCGCGCTCCAGGTCGCGATCTTCCGAAGTTCGCTGAACACGAAGGTTTCGAGGATTGGACCGAAGGCGGTTCTATCTTTCTCGACCACATCTGGCGACACATCGCGCATCGCCGCCAGCAATCCCGCATCCAGAAAGTGGAGTTTCGGTGATTTCGTCAAACGTTTTAGCCGGTTCGTGAACCAGGGCCGAAGGGTGTGGACGAGATACAAGCTCTCGAAGACACCTACATATTTTTGCGTGGTGACATGATTGAGGTCGAGGGCTGCACCGATGCCGGAGTAGTTCACCAATTGCCCTGAGTGCTCTGCCAGCACGGTCAGGAGCTTTGGCATGACGGAAAGCTGTTCGATTTGTGCCACGTCTCGTACATCGCGCTGAACAAGCGCATCGAGGTATTCGTGGTACCAGTCCTGTTTGCGCGACCATCTTTTCCGGCCAAGCGCCTCTGGGTAGCCACCGGACAAAACGGTTTCGACCAAATCTTTGCCGATGGTCATATGGTTTGCGGCGGGTTTTTCTCCTGCGAAAGCCCTGTCGATGAAGTTCGATCTAGCGCCGCCAATTTCGGCCTGACTAAGGGGTAAAAGCCGGATGACTTCCATTCTCCCGGCGAGCGAGTCTGCGACCTTCGGGATTGTCATAAGATTGGCGGAACCCGTCAGCAGAAAGCGACCAGGCGTTTTGTCATCATCGATCAGATTCTTGATTGCGAGCAGCAGGTCTGGCACGCGTTGGACTTCGTCGATTACGGCACGATCCAGACCGCGCACGAAACCGACAGGGTCATCAACTGCTGATCTCAGAACGTTGGCATCGTCCAATGTCAGAAAGGGCATCTTGTCTCCCGCGACGTCCATTGCCAGCGTTGTCTTGCCCGACTGGCGTGGACCGGAGATGAGAACAACGCGCGTGTCTAACAGCGCTTCTTCGACCCTCTCTTTGGCGAATCTCGGGTACATGCTCTGCTCTTTTCCGCTCGACCGATTGAAAGTACACGCCCGACCAATTGAAAGTCAATGAACGGCTGATTGAAAGTGTGAGGCCGACCGATGAAAAGCAGACGGCTTTGCTTGTCCGAAGCTTCCACAAATTTCGGACATCAAGGTCCCGACAGTTCCAGCTCCGGCAGGTCCCTCAGGCTCTGCAGATCGAAGGTCACCAGGAACGTCTCCGTCGTCACGAAGGTATGCGGCGCACCGGGTCGCGGCGACCTGGGTCCGCTGGCAATCAGGTTCTTGTAACGCAATCGGGCCAGTAGATCGCGGCTGACCTCCTTGCCGAAGATGTCGGCGAGGCCCGCCCGGTCGATCGGCTGATGATAGGCTATGGCGCAGAGCACCCCCATTTCCAACTCCGTGAAGGCGAGCGTCTGGTCGCCGAGATCGGCGACGGCCTTGATCGCCTCGGCGAATTGCGTCTTTGTGCGGAACATCCAACCGTCGGCGACCTGGGCCAACTCATAAGGTCGGCCGGTCAGCTCGGCCCGGATATCGTCGATCAGCATCTCGACCGAGACCCCCTGCCCTACCACGCGGGCGAGATCCTCGCGGCCGACCGGCGAGGCACTCGCAAAGAGCACCGCCTCGATTCGGCCCATCCATTCGCGCCAGCGCAACTCCTGCGGCAGGTCGTCGAGTTCGCGGTCGAACACGCCATCGCGTACCGAGACCCCCTGCCCCTTCGCAGGTTTGGAAGCCGTAGTCATGGTGCGATCCCGTAGAGCCGAAAGGTCGATCGCCCGGTCAGTTCCCGCGCCACATCCAGCTCGACCAGCCTATCGCAGAACCGACGCGCAGCACGGTCGGTCATGGGGATCGAAGTCCCCCGGATACGCGGCGAGAGCATGGACGCCGGTGCCACGGCATCCTCGGACAGGAACAGATTAACCGCCGCGTCCGATCCTTTCGCCCGCAGCTTTGGGGCCACGGTGCGGAGCGCTTCGGCACGACGGGCAAGGTCCCGCGCCAACCGGATCGTGTCCTCGATGGACTCGAGTATCCGCGCCTGAACCGCCAGTTCGGCCCCCTGCCCGTTCGCTGCCAGATCGCGCAACATGGATTTGGTCAGGTGGCGCGCGGGAACCGGGAGCACCGCCTTCCAGTTGGGGTCTGATGCCGGAGGGGGCAGAATAGTACGCTAAGGCGGTTTGATCAGCTTTTGGGCCATCTGTATTCGCCGGTGAGCAGGATGTGGGCCCATCCGAGTGGTGAGATGTGCGCCAGCAGGTCGGATGAGCAATTCAACCCATTGCGGCGGCGGGCGGCGACAGCCTGACCGAGGTGCTTGGTGTTCCAGTAGATGATGATGGCAGTGAGCAGGTTCAGCCCTGCCATCCTGAAATGTTGGCCTTCAGTTGTTCGGTCGCGAATTTCACCTTAGCCCGAGCTGCGCAGCCAAAAAGCGCGACAATGCCGCAGAGATAACCTCTCCTGGCGCCAGCAACCGACCAGGGTATCGTAATGCGCAAAGCTGAAGAGCGAAGCCGAAACGATTATGGGGGCGGCGACGGGCGCGAATAGTTTCCAGATCATCATCTGCCAGCGTGTAATGCCGCAGCATCGCCGTTTCTTCGGTTGGCAGATCAAGCAGCGCTGCCCGCTGGCGGTCAGTGAGCATTTTCCTGCGAGGCATGTCGTTCCTTCCAAGATCAAGGCTGCTGTCCGTAAGAGGTTCCTTCAACGGACATATTTTGCGAAGGTTGGCAGGGTCAGAGAAACCACACCTCAGAATATCTCGTATAGGTGGTACGATTTGATTCGCATATGCCGCCCCTTAATCGTACGCTCAAGCCATGACTGTGACCAAAATTGGCTATGCCCGCTGCTCGACCGACAAACAGGACCTGACCGCACAACGGCAGGCCCTATGCGCCTTGGGCGTATCAGAGGATCTCATTTATACTGACCACGGGCTGACGGGCACCAACCGCGCCCGCCCCGGTCTTGACCAGGCATTGGCTGCCGTCCGAGAAGGTGATGTGCTGGTCGTGCCAAAATTGGATCGCCTTGCGCGGTCCGTCCCCGATGCACGCGCGATCGCAGATCAGTTGGAGAAAAAAGGCGTCAAGCTCGCGTTGGGGATGTCCATCTACGACCCGACAGATCCCATGGGTAAGATGTTCTTCAACATTCTGGCCACCTTTGCTGAGTTTGAGGCCGATCTCATCCGGTTACGGACCAAGGAGGGCATGGCTATCGCAAGGGCAAAGGGCAAACTCCGTGGAAAACAGCCTAAACTCTCTGAAAAACAACAAAAAGAGCTCACCCGGATGCATGCCACCGGTGACTATTCCATCAGCGATCTGGCAGAACTGTTCGCTGTCTCGAGGCCAACAATCTACAGAACTTTGAAACGCACAGGAGCCAAGAGCGGCCCTTAGCGTACTATTCTGCCCCCTCCGGCATCAGACCCCAAGTTGTGGTGCCGATGGTACATCAAGCGGCACTTGCTGCGGATTTCCACGCTTCGAATGCTTCGAGCCGATGGTAACGGATGGTGAGGGCAGAGCGGCGACGGGCCGCGCCTCGAACCGGTGGCGGCTTGCGGCCCTCACTCTCCTATGGCGGTGCCAGCCGCCGGTTGGGTGGGTTTGAATTCACCCGGAGATTACGCCACATTCAAATTTCCACCACTTCCGCGACACGACCAGCAGGTCATCGGAAATGATGGATAAATGAAGATTTGTGAGTAGAAACATGCACGCGGCGGCACCATATCCTTGGCAGGATCGGTTGCGCTCTGAAAAAAACAGGATTCCGCGAAAGATGCCGAACGCAAGCGATCCGGAGCAGGAGGATCGCGCCATGGAGATTTTTGACAAGTTCGCCGAAGCGTATGAACGCACCAAGACCGTCGAAATGAGCCTGCAGGACTATCTGCTGGGCTGTCGCGACGACCCGATGATGCGCGCCACCGCCGCCGAGAGGATGATCGCGGCGATCGGGGAGCCGGAATATTTCGACACCAGCCAGAACCAGAGGTTGGGCCGGATATTCCTCAACCGGACGATCAAGCGATACGCGCCGTTCCGTGAACTCTACGGCATCGAGGCGACGGTCGAGCGCATTGTCGGCTTTTTTCAGCATGCCAGCCAATGGCTCGAGGAAAGCAAGCAGATCCTCTATCTTCTGGGCCCCGTCGGCGGCGGAAAATCGACGCTGGCCGAGATTCTCAAGAAACTCATGGAGCAGCAGCCGATCTATGTTCTCAAGGTCGGCGACCAGATCAGCCCGGTCTTCGAATCGCCCCTGGGGCTTTTCGACCGCACGCGGATGGGCGACCTTCTGGAGGACAAGTACAACATTCCCAAGCGGTTGCTCAACGGCCTCGCCTCGCCCTGGGCGATCAAGCGGCTGGAGGAATTCGAGGGCGACATCTCGAAATTCTCGGTGGTCAAGCTCTACCCCTCGCAGCTGCGCCAGATCTGCGTGGCCAAGACCGAACCGGGCGACGAGAACAACCAGGATGTCTCTTCCCTGGTCGGCAAGCTCGATATCCGCAAGCTTGAGGATTACAGCCAGAACGATCCGGATGCCTATAGCTATTCCGGGGCGCTGAACCGGACGACGCAAGGGTTGATGGAATTCGTCGAGATGTTCAAGGCACCGATCAAGGTGCTGCACCCGTTGCTGACCGCGACGCAGGAAAGTTCCTACACCGGGACCGAGAATATCGGGGCCTTCCCCTATCAGGGCATCATCGTGGCCCATTCCAACGAGGCCGAATGGCGCCAGTTCAAGAACAACAAGAACAACGAGGCCTTCCTCGACCGGATCAGCGTCGTCAAGGTGCCCTATTGCCTGCGGGCCACCGAGGAGACGGAAATCTATGAGAAGCTGTTGCGCGAGAGCACGCTGAGCGAGGCCCCCTGCGCCCCCGAGACGCTGCTCACGCTGGGCCGCTTCAGCGTCCTCACGCGGCTGCACGAGCACGAGAATTCGCCGATCTTCTCCAAGCTGCGGGTCTATGACGGCGAGACGCTGAAGGATACCGATCCCAAGGTCCGCTCGGTGCAGGAATATCGCGATGCCGCCGGTGGCGACGAGGGCATGACCGGCATATCGACCCGGTTCGCCTTCAAGGTGCTGGCGGAGACCTTCAACCATGACACCGAAGAGGTCGCCGCCGATCCTGTGCACCTGCTCTATGTGCTTGAGCAGACGATCAAGCGCGAACAGTTCGGTGACGAGACCGAGGGCCGTTACCTGGGCTTCATCAAGGATGAGCTTGCGCCACGCTATGCCGAGTTCATCGGCAACGAGATCCAGAAGGCGTATCTGGAGTCCTATTCCGATTACGGGCAGAACCTCTTTGACCGCTACATCGCCTATGCGGATGCGTGGATCGAGGATCAGGACTACAAGGATCCGGACACCGGCCAGATGTTCGACCGCGAGGTGCTCGAACAGGAGCTTGCCAAGATCGAGAAGCCCGCCGACATCGCCAACCCCAAGGATTTCCGCAACGAGGTGGTCAAGTTCGTCCTGCGCGCCCGCGCGGAACGCGACGGCAAGAACCCCGACTGGCGCCAGTATGAAAAGCTGCGCCGCGTCATCGAGAAACGCATGTTCGGCCAGATCGAGGATCTTTTGCCGGTGATCAGCTTCGGTGCCAAGCGCGACAAGGATACCGACGCCAAGCATCAGGAATTTGTCGACCGGATG
>JAVVFB010000187.1:0-6682 GCA_032251095.1 Roseovarius sp.
ACCATCTCGGCATAATGCGGCGAGTGATATTTCGTTTGCGCAGATTTGTTCGCGGCCGCTCGTTTGCGAGTTTTCGCTTCGCAAAACGTATCGGAACGATTCGTCTGTATCAGCTCGAAATGACATGGTGGCACGCCTGTTTCCGACTGCTTGAAACAATCGAAAAACGTTTACCTTTTTCCAGCCCTAAGAGGTGAAGCAAGCCATGCGCCCCAGAAAGACAGTCCTGTTCTCCTACCAGCTTCTGACCAATGTCGGCTGCGAGATCATCATCCGCGGGTCCATCGCCTTTCTGACCCGCGCGTTTCCGGACCACGATCTGGAGTTCGTCATTTCAAGCTATGATGCCGTCCGCGACCGTGAGATCCTCGCCGATATCCCCAATGTGCGCGTCGTGCCCATGATCGAGTGGAAACGCTATATCCGAGGCTTGTTTGTGAAAACGGGGCTTGATCGGCGGTTTTGGACGCCGCGCTTTGCCGCGCGGCATTTCCGCGATGCGGACCTGTTCGTGTCGGTCGGGGGTGACATCTATACAATGTCCGGCAATGCCCTGCCGCGCGACTGGCTGGGCTATGAGCAATTCGCCACGCGACACGGCATTCCGTCGATTATGTTCGGTGCCAACATGGAGAAATTCGACGTGCTCGGCCCCGACGATCTGAAAGTGTTGATCGCGCACTTGCGACGCTTCCGTGTTATCGCGGTCCGTGACAAGATGACAGAAACCTATCTGGCAGACCACGGCGTCACAGAGAACACGGTGGTGTTTCCGGACCCGATGTTTTCACTTCGCCCGCGCTGCACCTACGCGCCCGGACGCGTCGAGACCATCGGGCTGAATGTGTCACCGATCCTGCTGCGGGATTTCGGAGAGGCGGCTTTCACGCGCCTTGCGGCGATCGTCTCGGACCTGGTCGGGCGTGGCTACAGGATCGCGCTTTTGCCCCATGTCTATGCCAGCGACGGAAATCCCGGTCTGGATGACAGGGTGGCTTTGCGGAAATTGCACGATCGTTTGCCGGTCGAGGTGGCCTCTGGCACCACACTTTATGAGGGGCCGGTATCATTTTCCGACATGGCCCGCGAAATATCAGCGGTTGATCTGTTTGTAGGCGCGCGCATGCATAGCTGCCTCAATTCGGTGACACTTGGAAAGCCGACCTTCTTTTTGTCCTATAGCAGCAAGGCGCGAACGATGGTCGACTGGCTTCAATCGGAGCCGATGGCGCGGTTGCGGGATCGCGTGGCTTGCGCAGCGGCTGACGCCGTCACGATCGACGACATTCTTGCGCTGATCGCGGCTCACGACAACAGCGACCATGAGCAAGCCGTCGAAATTGATTTCACGCCCGCTATGGATCCTTCACCTGTGTGGGACATGATGTCGGAGCGTAACCTCAAGTGATGCGAGAAGCTGACATGGCCGATCCGGTCGCCCCCATATCTCTGACGCGCAGCGCGTCAGTGGGTATGGTGTGGGTCACTATAGCGCTGGTTTTTGCGAAGGCCTTGTCATTTCTCAGCCAGATCGTGCTTGGTCATGCGCTTGCGGTGGAAACCTATGCGCTGTTTGGTTTGGCGATGTCCTGCATGTCTTTGATCGCCGGGTTCCAAAGCCCCAGTGTGTCCAAGGCGCTGATCCAGAATACGGATCGGTTCGAGGAGCTTTTCCCAGGCTATTCGGCCTTCGCGTTCCAGTTCGGACTTTTGGGCAGCCTTGTTTTGTTGCTTCTTGCGGCGTTGTTTCAGCATGTATACGAAATGCCGTATCTCTTTGCGGTGCTCTGTGTGACGAGCTTGTCCGTTCCATTTCTCGCGTCGAATACAACGCTTAACGCGGGATTGAGCGTGAAGCTTCGCTTTCGAGAGTTGAACGTGATTGAGATCAAGAGATCATTTCTATATTACTGTGTTTTGGTCTCCGCTGCTCTGTTGGGGGCCGAAGGTTTCTCCATGGCCATCGCGCTTGTCACCGGCGCAGTCGCGGCGCATCTCTTGCTTCGGCGAAATAATGCGGTTCGGCCATGCTATTTTGTCCTCAACGTGAGAACTTTTTTCGGTCTGTTCGTCACGCTGCGCTGGGTGCTGCTTGCTGCCTTCCTGACCGCCCTGGCGATGCGTTCGGATTTTTTTGTTCTCGGAAAAATGCTGAGCGTGGAGCAGATCGGTTTCTACAGCTTCGGCTTCATGCTCATGACCAGTCTGACCATACCGGTATCCGCAGGCATCACGCAGGTGTTGATGCCAATCTTTGCACGGCTTCAGGGGCAAATGGATCGTCTGCGCAACGAGGTTCTGCGCTTCTCTTCGGCGATCACGATACTGGGGGGGGTCATCTGCATCGTGATCCTGGGACTCAGCTCTGTTTTGGTTCACCTGATCTGGGGCGGCAAATGGGATGGTGCTCAATTCGTGATCAATGTTCTGGCACTGGCGATGCCCTTCAGATTTCTGGCGACGCTGTCCGGTGTCGGGCTTGAGGCGCTCGGCCGTTGGCGTCTGCGCAACGGGTTGCTCATCTTCGAGGCGCTTTTGCTTGCCGCCTGTGCCGCGATTGGTGCGAGCCTTGCCGGCATGGATGGCGCGATCATCGGAGTGATCGGCCAGCGGATCCTGAGCGGCTTCATGGGCTTTGCAATTCTTGGGCAACAGATAGAGCTGTCAAAAGGCAAGGCAGCCCTTCTCATGCTGCGCCTCTACTCCCCCTTTGTGATCGCCTGCGTGCTTCTTTTCGTCCTCTCGCCCGTCCGGCATGGGGCCGATGCGGAAATCGCGGCGCTTGGGCTGGCTGCGGTCGAAACGCTGGGCGCGCTTCTGGTCTTCGGAGGCCTGTCATACTGGTGGAACAGGACGTTTCTGGCGGCGGCGGCCGGCCTGATCCTGAGCCGTGTGAGGCGGCGCTGATGAACCGCGGGACGCTTGTCTTTGTCGTCGCTGGGCCCGAGGGCTATGGGGTGCGACGAGTATGGGACCTCCTCTTCCGGACACTGTCTGACTCCGGCCATGACATTGTGATCGCTGTCCTCGACCGTGATTGCCTAGACAGGTGGAAGACGGGCTATCCCGGTGCATCGGTGATCGCGCCGCCGTTCTCGTGGCGTAGCACGGGACAGGCTGTGACCGGGGTGGCCAAGTATTGGGGGATCCTGAAGCGGGGCACCTCCCAGTTGCGGCTGGTGCGCTGGCTTTTGTCGGTGCAATCCGGCAACGGAGCAAGGGCGATCATTCTGCAAGGCCCGATCGAATCCATGCTTTGCGGCATGGTTGCGCGGCGCGCAGGCATTCCGGCCCTGTGGTTCGTGCCAAACGCGATCAGCAAGGACAAGGTCCTCGACATCAATCGACGGATTTACCGGTTCCTGTTCCGTTATGCCAATGTCGTGCCGGTGTCGAACTCACACTTTACCGATTCCACCTTCGGGCCGGGCGGCTTTCGGCGGCATGTGGTCCATCTCGGGGTGGATATCGACAGTTACGCGCCGGTGCCGCGGGACGGCGGGATACGCGCCGCACTGGGCATTCCGGACACCGCCGTCGTGATCGGGGTGTTTGCGCGCATGACCCGGTCCAAGGGGCAACAGCTTCTGCTCAGGGCAATTGCGGGGCGGGGCGAAGACATTCACGTGATCCTGTGTGGTGGTCCCACAGAAGGGCCGTATTATGAGATGCTTCTGAGTGACGTCGCGGCGCTTGACCTGACGGACCGTGTCCATTTCGCGGGGATGCAAACCGATCTCGTTCCCTATTATGCGGCCTGCGACGTGATCGGAAATCTCCTGATCGGCTCGGAAGGGTTTGGTCTGACGGTGGTCGAGGCCATGGCCTGTGGCAAGCCGGTGCTGGCCCACGCTGCGGGAGGCCCGTCGGAGACCATCGTGGATGGTGTCACGGGCTGGCTGATCCCCGCCTGTGACGTTGACAGCATCGCCGCCGGGTTGACACGCGCGCTGCGGGATCGCGAACGCTGGGCCGAGATGGGGCGCGCGGGCCGCGCCCGGGCAGAAACGTCCTTTTCCGCACGCCGCTTCAAGACCGAGGCGCGCGCGGTGGTCGAGGCGGAGATCGTCAGGGCTGACAACCAGCCGCCAAGCGGCGTCGGTGAGGTTAGTGGTTGAAGTTTAGGTCAGATGTAAGAGAGGGATTTGTCTATTGCCGCTAAATCACGCGTTGATTATTTGCTTTGGGTTCATCTTCGGCGGGATCGTAGCATCTTTTCTCAAGGCTCAAGGGCTTCTTGATTACGCTTTTTTTGTACGGACAGTACCTGGAAGGCATGAATTGAATTTCGCGATCGTTCAAGCTGTTGTTTTCTGTAGCACCGTGATGATCAGTCGACGTTTCCTCGGCGACATTGAGGTTCATAAAGACGAATATCTTCACTCACTTGCGGCGCGAGCATCAAATTATAGGTTGGTCGCGTTGTCGGCCCTCCTCATCTACGCATTTCTTATTACGATATATTACTGGGAAGAGATGATGGCGGATATTGTTGTTCGCCATTCAGGAAATCATAACGTTTCGCGATTTACATTATTGCTCGTGCTAGCTGGATCGTATGTTTCCAACGGTGGAAAATACCTACAAAGACTTTTTGCGTTTTCAGTTCTGATATACATGGGCACTATTGCAAGTTCGGCAGGGGCCAGCCGTGCTGTTGCTATTCCCTTCATATTGGCAGGTTTCTCTTTTGTTAATAGGCGAAATTATCTTACCGGAACTGTATTGCTTTATTTGGCGCTCGTTGCGCTGACGACTGCGTTTCAAACGAGAGGTGCACCTTCTTATTATAACTTTTGGTCATCTTTGTTGACCAATGCTTACGAATTTGACGTTATAAGATTCGTGCTTGTGTCGCTCCAGTATTCGTTTCCAGGTTTGACTACAATTCAAGCAGCGATGTTCTTACCTGGCACGTTATCAATCGATGCTTTTGGTCGTTTTCTCGCTTACTTATTACCAATCCCGTCTTCATTGTTACCGAGTAGCTTATTTGAGGGTTTGAGCTTGTCATATGCCCTTGGCATTGATCGCTCTACCCTTGGAATAAACTATGACATCTTGTCCGAAGGTATATTCTGGTTCGGGGTTGGTGGGGCTTGGATATTTACACTGGCGGCAGGTCTTTTAACCGTACTTCCCTATTACGTCGCAACCCGGGTGCTCAAGAGTTCGAGCAATAGTATCTATGTCTTGTGCCTAATGGCCAATGTCTGGATGGTCTATGGTGGTATGGTGTTTGCTCTTCGGTCTGGATCTAGAGCGGTATTGGCACTCACTCTTTTGATGTTATTATACTCTTTCGTTCGCCGTTTTAGAATAAGACCAAAACGCACGCGGCTTTACCAGTGACCAATATCCTCCATATCCAGCCCGCCCTGCCGCGATACCGTCTCGATTTCTTCGAGCGGCTCCACCGGTGTTACGCCCCCGGTTTCAAGGTGATCTATAGCCCCGGATCGCTGGGCGCGCTCACGCGGCCGGTCTCGGCGGACTGGGCGGTGGCGGTCGGGCCGATGCGGCGGCTGCCCGGGGGGCTACTGTGGCAGTCCGGCGTCGCGGGCCTGCCGATCGGGCGGGGCAACATTGTGATCCTGTCGGGAAATCCGCGCCAGCTCAGCACCCTGGTGCTGCTGGTGCGGGCCAGGCTGCGCGGCGCGCGCGTTGTCTGGTGGGGACATTACTGGAGTTCGACCAGCCGCCGCTGGCGCCAGATACTGCGCCACCTGCCGATGGCGCTGGCCGATGCGATCCTGTTCTACACCGATGCAGAGGTGGACGCGTTTCGGTCCGATGCGGTGTTGCGGGGCCGGGCGCGCTGCGTGACCGCGCTCAACAACGGGATCGACATCGGGCCGATCCGGCAGGTGCGCCGCCCCTATAGCGCGGCGGAACGCGACCCGGCGCTGCTTTTCATCGGGCGGCTGACCGACAAGGCCGATCTTGGCCTCGGCCTCAAGGCGCTGGCGTTGCTCGGTGACGGTGCGCCGGTGCTGCATGTGATCGGCGATGGTGAGCAGCGCGCCCCCTTGCAGGCGCGAGCGCGCGCTCTGGGGCTGGAGGAGCGGATCGTGTGGCACGGTGCCGTGACCGACGAGGCCGCTATCGCCGATATCGCGAACCGCTGCCGAGCCTTTCTTTACCCCGGCGAGGTGGGGCTGAGCCTGATCCATGCCATGGCCTATACGTTGCCCGCGATCGTGCATGACCGGCCACGCCTGCACATGCCCGAAATCGCGGCCTTTCGCATCGGCGAGACGGGCCTCGGCTTTGCCTGCGGAGATGTCCATGCCCTGGCCCGGACCATCGAGACGATGCTGGCCGATCCCGACCGGCTGGATCGGTTCTCTGCGGCAGCGGCGCAGATCGTCGGCCCCAGCTTCACGACGGAAGACATGGCCGACAGGTTCGAGGCCTTGGTCGCCCATCTGGAGAACGGCAAATGAGGGTGGTGCACGTCACATCCGGCCTGGTGCGCAAGGCAGCAGGGGTGCGCGAGGTTGTTCTCGGTCTGGCGCGGGCGCAGCGCGCGATGGGGTTGGATGCGGCGGTTCTGGGGCTGGAGCATCCCGACTGGCCAGAGGAACAGGGGGCTTGGGAGGGTATCCCGACGCGCGTTGTCCCCGTGTTGGGCCCGCGCCGTCTTGGGTATGCGCCACAGATGGCGGCTGTTTTGCAAGAG
>JAVVFB010000188.1:0-6681 GCA_032251095.1 Roseovarius sp.
GGTGTGCCTGCTGGATTTAAGCCTGCAATTCGGATCTACGGCCACGTTCCTTGATTTGCCGCGCCGCGAGGTCGTCTATCAGATGTGGGCCGATACCGAAACGATGGACGATGACATTTTCCATCAGGCGCTTGTCAAATTTGAAGAAAAAATGTGGGTTCTGACCGCGCCGCAGGACATCCTGCCGCTGGACATGATCACATCGGATGACGTGAACAAGGTGCTTGAAATCGCGCAGCGGCATTTTGACTATGTGATCATCGACATGCCCACGACCCTGGTGCAATGGACCGAGGCCGTTCTGAACGCCTCGCAGATTTATTTTGCAACGCTCGAACTTGATATGCGTTCGGCGCAAAACGCCTTGCGGATGAAACGCGCGTTGCAATCCGAAGACTTGCCGATCGAGAAGCTGCGGTTTTGCCTGAACCGCGCCCCGAAATTCACCGATCTGAACGGTAAAAGCCGTGTCAAACGCATGGCTGAAAGCCTTGAGATCAGTATTGAACTGTTGCTGCCCGATGGTGGGCGCGCAGTTTGCCAAAGCTCGGATCATGGCCTGCCGCTTGCCTCCGCTGCTGGCAAGAATCCGCTGCGCCGTGAAATTGCCAAGCTTGCAGGCTCTCTGCATGCCTTGGGCAAAAGCGACGTAGAAGCCGCATAGGAAAGGGTCCAAAACCAATGTTTTCCCGTTATAAAAAGCCTGCGGCCAACAAGGCAGGCGGCGAAATCCGCGCCGTGGATGCCCCAAAGACCGCACCGATTGAAGAGACTGTCGTCTCGCCCTCGTTTCGCAAACCGTTGCCGATCTCACCGGCCGCGGTTGCCGGGGTTGAGAAGGATCGCAAGCGCAAGGACCGGATCAGCGAGATCAAGATCGAACTGCACCGCGCGCTTTTGGACAACCTGAACCTCGCCGCGCTTGATACGGCCTCGGAAAACGACCTGCGCGCCGAGATCAGCGCGATCGCGGGCGAAATCCTCGAAGAAAAGGGGATCGTGCTCAATCGCGAAGATCGCGTGACCCTCACCCAGGAGCTATATGACGAGGTCAAAGGCCTTGGCCCGCTTGAAACGCTTCTGAAAGACGACACGGTCAACGATATCCTGGTCAATGGCCCGCATCAGATTTTTGTGGAACGCGCCGGCAAGCTGACGCTGAGCGATGTGACCTTCAAGGATGAAAAGCACCTGATGCGGATCATCGACAAGATCGTTTCGGCCGTCGGTCGGCGGGTGGATGAATCCAACCCCTATGTGGACGCCCGTCTTGCCGATGGCTCGCGCTTCAACGCCATGGTGCCGCCGGTTGCAGTGGACGGAAGCCTGGTGTCGATTCGTAAGTTCAAGAAAGACAAGCTTGGCATCGACGACCTGGTCAAATTCGGCGCCTTTTCGGAAGAAATGGCCGCCTATTTGCAGGCGGCTGTTGCCACGCGCCTCAACATCATCGTGTCGGGCGGTACCGGCTCGGGTAAAACCACCACGCTCAACGCGCTGTCCTCTTTCATCGCGAATGACGAACGTATCCTGACGATCGAAGACACCGCCGAACTTCAGCTGCAACAGATCCATGTCGGCCGGATGGAAAGCCGCCCCCCCAACGTGGAAGGCAAAGGCGAAGTTTCGCCCCGTGATTGCCTGAAGAACGCCCTGCGGATGCGCCCGGACCGGATCATCGTCGGCGAGACGCGCGGCGAAGAGGTGATTGACATGTTGCAGGCCATGAACACCGGCCACGACGGATCAATGACCACGATCCACGCCAACAACGCCCGCGACGCCATCAGCCGATTGGAAAACATGGTGGCCATGGCGGGTATCGAAATGCCGCTCAAGGCGGTCCGAAGCCAGGTCGCCTCGGCCGTCAACCTGATCGTTCAGGCCAGCCGTCTTCAGGATGGTTCGCGTCGAATGACCTCGATCACCGAAGTGACCGGGATGGAGGGCGATGTGATCTCGATGCAGGAAATCTTTCGCTTCCAGAGGGTCGGTCTGACCCCGGAAAACAAGATCATCGGTCATTTTACCGGCACCGGCGTGCGCTCGAACTACTCAGAGCGCTTCCGTCTTTGGGGCTATGACCTTCCGGCCCATATCTATGAACCCATCGCAGCGGAGTAACGCAGATGACCCTCAGCGCAGAACCGATTATTTATGGCCTGATCTTCATCGGCGTCCTGGTCCTTGTCGAGGGCCTTTACCTGACGGTGTTCGGTCGCTCGATCAGCCTTAACAACCGCGTCAACCGGCGGCTTGAGATGCTGGACAAGACCGGCAATCGCGAAGAGGTGATGGAAAAGCTGCGCAAGGAAATGCGGCAGCACCTCAAGGCGCGCAAGATCCCGCTTTACTCGATCCTCTCGGCCAAGGCCCAGAAGGCCGCCATTGCCTTTACGCCCAATCAGCTTGTCCTTATGATGTTGGGCGCGAGTGCGCTTGCGTTTCTTGGCCTGACCATCGGCACGGATACCGCCTTGCCCGTGCGCATTGCGGCCTCGATCGGTTTGGGTGTCGGCGGCATTTTCACCTGGATCAACATGAAGGCCGGCAAGCGTATGGGTATGTTGGAAGAACAGCTTCCCGACGCGATCGAACTTATGGTGCGCAGCTTGCGCGTCGGTCATCCGTTCTCGGCGGCCATCGGCATCGTGGCCACCGAAGTATCTGACCCGCTGGCCACCGAATTCGGCATTATCGCCGACGAGGCCGCCTATGGTCGTGACATGGGTGAGGCGCTCAAGGAAATGGCCGAACGGCTTGACATGCAGGATTTGCGTTTTTTGGCGGTCGCCGTCACCATTCAACAGCAATCAGGCGGTAACCTTGCCGAAATCCTCGCCGGTCTTGCCAAGGTGATCCGCTCGCGCTTTCGTCTGTTCCGCCGCGTCAAGGCGATCACCGCCGAGGCCAAATGGTCGGGCAAGTTCCTGTCGGGCTTTCCCATCCTGGCCCTGATCGGCATTCAGGTGATCAAGCCCGATTACTATGACGAGGCAATGCTGCATCCCTATTTCATTCCCGCCGTGCTGGTCGTGGGTGCCTTCCTGGTGCTCAACCTGATCGTCATGCGCGCGCTTGTGGACATCAAGGTCTGAAAAGGAAACCATCATGAAACTTCTGACCCTGTTCACCGATATCCTGTCCGGCGCGCTTGGCCCCTTCGGCCCGGTGATCGCGGCTGGTTCGCTGGGTGTGATTCTCATTCTGGGCACCCTGCCGATCATGCTCAAGCAAAGGCAGGATCCGCTTAAAAAGCTCAAGGAAGCCAATGCTGCGGGCAGGAATGGCGCGGCGGCCCCTACCCGCCTGCGCACTGATGGGCGCAACGTAAAGCTTGATAAATACGCCAGCTTCCTCGAGCCGCAGGACGAAAAGCAACTGTCGCAGATGCGCCTGACCCTGATGCAGGCGGGCTATCGCAGCAAGGATGCGGTGCGCTATTTCCACTTTGCCCAATTTGCCCTTGGGGTCGGGTTGCTGTTGCTTGGGGTGATCTATTTCGTCCTGTTCAAATCCGGCGAGGATGTCACGACCCAACAGACCATCATGTATATTCTCGGCCCCGGCGGCGTGGGATACATGATGCCCAAATACTGGGTCACCAAACGCCTGCAAAAGCGCCAGGAAGAGATCATGGACGGCTTTCCCGATAGCCTTGACATGATGCTGGTCTGCATCGAAGCGGGTCAGTCCATGGATCAGGCGATCATACGCGTCGCCAATGAAATCCGCGCCTCTTATCCGGCGCTTGCCGATGAATTTGAAATCGTCTCTCTGCAAATCAAGGCCGGGCGCGACAAGGCGTCGGTGCTTAACGAAATGGCAGAGCGCTGTGGCGTTCAGGATATTTCAAGCTTCGTGACCGTTCTTGTCCAATCGCAAACCTTCGGCACATCCGTGGGCGAGGCCCTGCGGGTCTACGCCGCGGAAATGCGTGACAAACGAGTCATGCGTGCCGAAGAAAAAGCAAACAAGCTTCCCACGAAGATGACACTGGCCACAATGATGCTTACAGTGCCCCCATTGCTTATCATTCTGGTTGGTCCATCGGCCTTGGGTATCATGAAACTCTTTGCGATGGCCGGCAATTAAAAGAGGCACGATGATATCTAGGACAGGGGCGGTTCTTGCTATTTCTCTGGCATTGTCGGGCTGTCTAGCACCCAAGCCGCCAGAAGGGCCTTATGCCCCCGGTATCGTGCCGGGGGCCGAGGCCGTTGATGGTGTCTTGGTCGGGCATCGCCTGATGGATGCGGGCGAATATGAGCTTGCGCAAAAGGCCTATACACGCGCCGCCGTGGATCAGGGCATGACGGCCGATATCCTGGCCGGGCTTGGCAGTGCAAACCTGTCGCTTGGCCGCCTTGGCACCGCCGAGCGTCTGTTGCGAAAAGCCATCGAGAAAGACGCAAAGTCACCCGAAACCTGGAACAACCTCGGGGTTGTCCTTGTTGAAAAGGGTGATTTTTTCCAGGCGGAACAGGTTTTCCGCAGGGCCTATGCGCTCGATAATGGCGAAAGTGACTCAATTCGTGACAATTTGCGCTTAGCGCTCGCAAAATCACAAAATTCCGATTATGGTGAAGCGAAAGAGCAAGACTATAAATTGGTACGGCGGGGCACAGGCGACTATCTGGTCCGCAAGATACCATGACGAGGCAGAGACAGTAAAAGGACGCAAAAATGCGCCACCCTATCCTGATTTCCATGTGCGTGGCAGGCGTATTTGCCTTGTCCGCGTGCGAGCAGTCCAACGAAAACGATGTCAATCGCACACTTGAGGGCATCAATGTCGTGGATGAAACCAACCTCAACGACGTGATGCTGAGCGCCGCCGACCCGAATGAGGCGGTCGCGTATTTCCAGCGCGCCGTTGGCGAAAAGCCCGATCGCATCGACCTGTTGCGCGGGCTTGGAAAATCCCTGATCCGGGCCAAGCGCAACACCGAGGCGGTCAGCGTGTGGTCGAAAGTGACAGAGCACAAGGACGCCACTGACGACGATCGCATCGAGCTGGCAGATGCCATGATACGCAACAACGAATGGGACCGCGCCGATAAGGTGCTGGACGGCATTCCGCCCACCTATGAGACATTCAAACGCTATCGCCTCGAAGCGATGATCGCCGACAGCAACCGCGAATGGAAAAAAGCCGACAGCTTTTATGAAATCGCCGTGGGCCTCACCACCCAGCCCGCGGGCGTGATGAACAACTGGGGCTATTCCAAGCTGACGCGCGGCGATTTCCCCGGGGCCGAGCGGCTTTTCTCAGACGCAGTGCGGCAGGACCCGGCGCTTTTCACAGCCAAGAACAACCTTGTTCTGGCACGTGGCGCGCAGCAGAAATATTCACTGCCGGTCTTGCCGGTCAATCAGACAGAGCGTGCGCAACTGCTTTATACGCTTGGGCTTTCGGCTATCAAACAGGGCGACACCGCAATTGGCAAAGGTCTGTTGCGCGACGCCATCGAGACGCATCCTCAGCATTTCGAGGACGCCGTGCGCAGCCTTCGCGCGCTTGAAGCGAACGTCACCAACTAGGCCGGAGCGCGCCCATGTCGCTTGAAATTACCGCCCATTTGGCGCTTTGGGCCTTGCCATTCGTGCTTCCGATCTGTGTTTGGGTCGCCTGGAGCGATCTGCGCACGATGAAGATCCCCAACATGGCGGTTCTGTCGCTGGTGGCTATCTTTGTCGTGATCGGCTTTGTCGCATTGCCGCTGTCCGACTATGCGTGGCGCTTCGCCCACCTGGCGGTGATGCTGGGCGTCGGGATCGCCGCAAATGCCATTGGCGCCATGGGTGCCGGTGACGCCAAATTCATCGCCGCCGCGGCGCCCTTTGTGGCGCTCGGAGACATAAGCACCATGGCGATTGTGTTTCTGATCACCTTTGCAGGGGCCTATTTCACCCATCGCCTGGCCAAGAACAGCCCCCTGCGCCAGCTTGCCCCGGACTGGAAAAGCTGGAGCGCGGGCAACAAATTCCCGATGGGCTTTGCCCTTGGTGCCACATTGGCGGTCTATCTCGGGCTTGGTGCGCTTTACGGCGCGTGAAGATTGGCCTCTGCCGCACCTATGCCCGAGGGCTTCCTTAATTTCTGCACCTTTGCGCGGCATGGTTGCGAGTAACCCCTGCCCGCTTTGGCGCGGCAGGGGATGAATGAATCCTATCAGGCGCAGAACAGGCACATCACATGAACATGCAAGTCAGCACCGGCGTCCAGCCCCCACCGCCCCCAAGCAGCATCGAAGAAATGCAACTTCCGGTCGTTATGATGCGGGATATCCTTCTCAAGACCATGTTTCGCAAGAACCTTGATCTTGTCTCGGAAGTGGCGGTCGCCATCTGCCTGCCGCGCGCTGTCACGCAAGAGCTTGTCGATATGGCGCGTGTTCAGAAACTGCTTGAGGCGACGGGTACCTTGAATGCGAATTCGGGCGGTGAAATGGGCTATCAGCTAACCGATGCGGGCAAAGCCCGTGCACTTGATGCCCTAAGCCAATCGGAATATTTCGGCGCCATGCCGGTGCCCTTGGCGGTTTACCGCGAACAGGTCAAACGCCAGTCGATCCGCAATATCCAGATCACCCGCGATCAGCTGACCAATGCGATGGGGCATCTGATCCTGCCCAATAGCCTTTTAGATCACCTTGGCCCCGCCGTTAGCGCCGGGCG
>JAVVFB010000189.1:0-6612 GCA_032251095.1 Roseovarius sp.
CGCTGCTACGACCCCCAGCAGCCCGATTGCGAAAATCCGTTCCTCTGGGAATAACAGACACCCACAAAACCAAACCCAGGCGGGCGCTCGCTAAAACCAGTGAGCCCCGCCTTTTTTCATGCAATCAGCGCCCCGCCAAAGCCCTTTTGATAGCCAAGACCGGCGATTCTTAGCACCATTGGATTGGTGAATTGTCCGTTCGAGAAAAACGACAGCGTCGCCGCCTCGCCGCGCAGCTGATCCTCTGCATTGTGCAGATAGGCCAAAAACTGGATCTCCGGCATCGGGATATAGCCGTTCTGCGCAAGCCCAAGCGCCAGGCCCAGAATGCTTTGCTCATCCAGCAGGCTGTCAATCATCCGATGCGCGCCAAAGCGGGCTTGCAACCCCTTGGTGATGCCATAAACCCCGCCTTTGCGGCCAATATCCTCGCCTGCCATGACGATTTCGCCGTGATCGAGCATCAGATCGGTCAGGCCCAGATTGATCAGCTTGTTCATCGGTTGTGGCACCTCAAGCGCGCGCATGTCCGAGGTGCCGAAACACGCCGCGCGGGCCTCCGGGCCGGGGCCATTGGCCCGCGCCACCTCGCGCTTGGGCGGGAGGATCGAGGCCATGACATCCGCCGCAGTCGTAAGCTTGGGACGCGTCACCGCATCCTTTGATCTGGATGAAGTTTCCTTGAAAACAGATTGATAAATATCAATAATATCTTGTTTCTTAGCGATCCCTTCGGCCACAAGCCGGGCCGCTGAATAAAGCAGCGGATCATGTGCCTCATTGGCCTCGATCTCGGCCATCGGGCGATAGGCGGCCTCGACATCCGGCCCCGCATGCCCATAAAGGCGCACGCAGGACATATGCAGGATCGCCGGTTTTCGCATCCGGCGCACCCAATCGGCGGCGGCGCGGGCCGTGGCATATGTCTCGACCGGGTCAAGCCCGTTGCAGGTGAAATATTTCAGGCCGGGGCGCGATTGCAAAACCGCCGAAACCCAGCCCTCTGGAGATTTCACAGAGATCCCTATGCCATTGTCTTCGCACAAGAAAAGTAAAGGAAGAGGCGCGCCCTGCCAGCTTGTCCAACCGGCGCAATTGAGCGCGCCTTGCGCCGTGGAATGGTTCAATGACGCGTCACCAAAGCTGCAAAACGCAATCGCATCGGGCGCATATTCCGGCGTAGGCGGCGGTGAGCGGCGCATGAGACCGATGGAATAGGCCGCCCCGACCGCCTTGGGCAGGTGACTGGCGATGGTCGAGGTTTGCGGCGGAATGCTTAACGCCTTGCTGCCCAGAACCTTGTGGCGGCCGCCGCTGATCGGGTCCTCAGTAGAGGCGGTAAAGCTGAGCAGCATGTCCCATATCGGGTCCTGCCCCGGCACCTGCTGGGCGCGCGCCACCTGAAACGCGCCGTCGCGGTAATGCAAAAACGCCGGATCGGTGGGGCGAAGCGCGCTTGCCACCGCCGCGACCCCCTCATGCCCGCTTGACCCGATGGTGTAAAACCCCTTTCCCTCGGCCTGAAGCTGGCGCGCGACGCGGTCAAGCTGGCGGCTGATCACCTGGGCGCGGAACAAGGTTAACAGCGCCGCGTGATCAAGCCCGGCCTGTTGCGCCGTCAACGCCGAAAGCGCGGGCAGATCGCCCGCGCCCACGCGCCTGAGAAAGTTTTCGTGAACGATTTCTGCGCGATCCATGCAAGCCCTATGCCAAAGGTTTTCGCCAACTGTGCAGGCTTAAAAGAACGCCTGCAACCCGGTTTGCGCGCGTCCAAGGATAAGAGCATGCACATCATGCGTTCCCTCATAGGTATTCACCGTTTCAAGGTTCACCATATGCCGGATCACCTGAAATTCTTCGGAAATCCCGTTGCCGCCATGCATGTCCCGCGCGTGACGCGCAATCTCAAGCGCCTTGCCGCAATTGTTGCGCTTGATCATCGAGATCATTTCGGGCGCGGCGTTGGCCTCATCCATCAAACGACCGACCCGCAGAGCGGCCTGAAGGCCAAGCGTGATTTCGGTCTGCATATTGGCGAGCTTGAGCTGAAACAGTTGAGTTTGCGCCAGCGGACGGTTGAATTGACGCCGATCAAGCCCGTATTGCCGCGAGGCCTGCCAACAGAATTCCGCCGCGCCCATCACGCCCCAGGCAATGCCGTAACGCGCCCGGTTCAAACATCCAAAGGGCCCTTTAAGCCCCTGAACATGAGGCAAAAGAGCGTCTTCACCGACCTCGACACCCTCCATCACGATCTCGCCTGTGACAGAGGCGCGCAACGACAGCTTGCCGCCCACTTTCGGCGCGCTCAGCCCCGTCATGCCCTTTTCAAGGACAAAGCCGCGAATCTTGCCGTCATGCGCCTCTGACTTCGCCCAGACAACGAACACATCGGCGATCGGGCTATTGGAAATCCACATCTTGGTGCCGGTCAGGCGGTATCCGGTCGCGGTTTTTACGGCGCGGGTCTTCATGCCTGCGGGGTCCGATCCGGCATCGGGTTCGGTCAGGCCAAAACAGCCGATCAATTCGCCTTTTGCCAATCCGGGCAAGTACTTACGCCGCTGTTCTTCGCTGCCGTAGGCATAGATCGGATACATCACGAGGCTCGATTGTACGCTCATCATGCTGCGATAGCCGGAATCGACGCGCTCGATCTCGCGCGCAACAAGGCCGTAGGTGACATAATTGGCGCCAAGGCCGCCGTATTCCTCGGGTATGGTCGTGCCCAGAAGGCCCATATCGCCCATTTCACGGAAAATACCGGGATCGACCCGCTCTTCGCGATAGGCGTCAATCACCCGTGGTTGCAGGGTGCCTTGGGCGAATGTGCGCGCGCTTTCGGCGATCATGCGCTCTTCTTCGCTCAACTGATCGGCCAAGCGGAACGGGTCGGCCCAGTCAAAACTGTTGAGGTCCGGTGCATCCTTGGCGCGCAAGACGGGTGTATTGGCGTTCATGGGGATATCCTTATGAGATTTTTGCAGGTTGCAGGCAGAATACACTGGTCAAAACGGTTATAATAACGATATTTGCACATGAAACCATGAGTAAACCGCAAGTATGAGCCTCTCGCGCCGCTTCCTGCCGTCAACCGCCTCGCTGCGCGCGCTTGAGGCGCTTGACCGCCTTGGCAGTGCGACGGCGGTTGCCCAAGAGCTGTCGCAAACTCAAAGTGCGGTCAGCAGGCAATTGAAAACATTGGAAGAACAGCTTGGTGTGACCCTTGTCATCCGCGAGGGTCGCGGCCTTGTTTTGACGCCCGAGGCGGCGGATTATGCCGACAAGATTCGGGGCGCATTACAGCAAATCACCCAAGCCTCGCTTAAACTAACCGTGAATCCGGTAGGCGGGAGTCTGACCCTTGCGATCTTGCCGACCTTTGGCATGCGATGGCTGGTGCCGCGTCTGGCGGATTTTGCACGCCTGCATCCAGAGGTGACGATCAACCTCTCGACCCGGCTGAAACCGTTTAACTTTGCAACGGAACCTTTTGATGCAGCTATACATTTTGGAAAATCAGATTGGCCGGGAACGCAATACTTACAGCTTAAGACCGAGGCGGTTTTACCGGTTTGCACGCCCGATCTTTTGACGCGTCACGCCCCCCTGACCCGCGCGGCGGATATGCTGCGCCTGCCGCTGTTGCATATCGAAACCCGGCCACAGGCCTGGGCGGCGTGGCTGGCGGTGCATGGGGTGAGAAACGAACAGGTGACCGGCACGATCTATGATCAATTCTCAACCATCACCCAGGCGGCGCTGCATGGGCTTGGTGTGGCGCTCTTGCCCGATTACCTCGCCGAACAGGATCTGGCCACCGGGCGGCTTGTCTGTGCCTGGGGTGGCGCGGCGCAGACGCCGGGGGCCTATTACCTTGTCTGGCCGCTGCGCAATGCGCGCGATCCCGCCTTGTTGAAGTTTCGTGACTGGCTCGCCGGGCAGGCCGAGGATGAAGACCCCCTGCCCCGATAAGCGACATGCCTAGCCAAGGGCATAACCCGCGCCGCGCACCGTGCGCAGCGGATCATCGCCGCCATATTGGCACAGCGCCTTGCGCAGCCGCCCGATATGCACGTCGACGGTGCGGGTATCCACATAGATATCGCGCCCCCAGACCCGATCCAGCAGCTGGTCGCGCGACCAGACCCGCCCCGGTTTTTCCATGAAGGTCGAGAGCAGGCGAAACTCGGTCGGCCCAAGCTTGAGCGCGTGATCGGCGCGCGTCACCCGATGGGTTTCGGCATCCAGCACGATGTCAAGATACTCAAGCCGCTCGCCCACCGTCGCCGGGCGCGTGCGGCGCAATTGCGCGCGCACCCGCGCCAAAAGCTCGACCACCGAATAGGGTTTGACCATGTAATCATCGGCGCCGGTTTCCAGGCCGCGCACAAGATCAACCTCTTCAGAGCGCGCCGACAGCATGATGATCGGAATGGCGCGCGTCTCGGAGCGGGTCTTGAGGCGACGGCAGACCTCGATTCCCGACACATTCGGCATCATCCAGTCGAGCACGATGATATCGGGCGGCGATTCCTCGACCAGCAAAAGCGCCTCTTCACCATTGCAGGCGGTGAGCACGCGAAATCCGTCCGCCTCAAGGTTATAACTCAGAACCTCGCGCTGTGCGGGTTCGTCTTCGACCAAAAGGACGGTGGGCTGATCGGCGGCCATGGCGCGGGCGCTCCTGTTCAGGATGAGGGAGTAATCGAGGCATCAAGCGAGGTCTGATCACCTTTGGGGCGCGGCTCTTCGGGCATTTCGCCCGAAATCAGGTAAATCACCTGTTCAGCAATCGAGGTGACATGGTCGCCCATCCGCTCTGTGTTCTTTGCGATGAAATGCAGATGCATGCAGGCGGTGATATTGCGCGGGTCTTCCATCATGAAGGTCAGGAATTCGCGAAAGATCGCGTTATACATCTGATCGACGTCCTGATCGCGCTGCATCACCTCATGGGCAAGGTTGATGTCGCGCTGAATATAGGCATCAAGCGCATCCTTGAGCATCTCTTCGACCTCGCGCGCCATCCGACGCAGCGCCGCGGGCGAGCCGTTGACCGGCGCCATCTGCGCCAGAATCGAGGTCCGCTTGGCCATGTTCTTGGCGTAATCCCCAATCCGCTCAAGGTTGGCGGAAATCTTGATCACCGACAATACAAGCCGCAAATCACGCGCGGTGGGCGCGCGCAGGGCAATCACGCGCGCGGCCTCTTCGTTGATCAGCTCTTCAAGCTTGTCGATCGCCTTGTCTCGCCCGCGCACCTCCTCGGCAAGCTCTTCGTCGCGGGTTTCAAGCGAGCGGGCGGCGTCACTGATGGCGCGTTCCACCAGCCCGCCCATTTTCATGATCTTGGCCTGAATGGTTTCAAGGTCGCGGTCAAACGCCGAAGCGATATGTTGGTCTGGCATGGGGTCAGTCCTTAGCCGATACGCCCGGTGATGTAGCTTTCGGTGCGCTCATCAGAGGGGTTGGTGAAAATATGCGCGGTCTCGCCAAACTCGACCAGATGGCCAAGGTGAAAGAACGCGGTCTTCTGGCTGACGCGGGCGGCCTGTTGCATGGAGTGGGTGACGATCACCACTGAATACTCCTGGCGCAGCTCGTCAATCAGCTCTTCGACCTGGGCGGTGGCAATCGGGTCAAGCGCCGAACAGGGCTCGTCCATCAACAGAACTTCGGGGGCCGTGGCCACGGCGCGGGCAATGCAAAGCCGCTGTTGCTGTCCACCGGAAAGACCGGTGCCGGGCGAATCGAGCCGGTCCTTGGCCTCGTCCCAGAGCGCGGCGCGGCGCAGCGATTTTTCGACAATCACATCAAGATCGGCGCGGGTATTGGCAAGCCCGTGAATGCGCGGCCCATAGGCGACATTGTCATAGATCGACTTGGGGAAAGGGTTGGGTTTCTGAAACACCATGCCGACCTTGGCGCGCAATTGCACCGGGTCGATCGAGCGGTCATAGATATCCTGCCCGTCAAGGCGGATATCGCCGGTCACGCGACAGATCGGAATGGTGTCATTCATCCGGTTGAGACAACGCAGGAAGGTGGATTTGCCACAGCCCGACGGCCCGATAAAGGCGGTCACGGTCTTGTCGAGAATATCGACATCGACGCCTTTGATCGCCTCGGCCTCATTATAGTACACATGCACGTTGCGGGCGGTAAATTTCAAATTATCGGTGGTCACGGAACTCTCCAGCGTTGGCGCGTCGTACATCGGACTCTCCTTCTTTACCATTTTCGCTCGAACTTGCTGCGCAGATAAATGGCGATGGCGTTCATGGTGATGAGAAAGGTCAGCAACACCAGAATGGCGGCTGAGGTGCGGCTTACAAAGCCGCGTTCGGGGCTGTCGGCCCAGATAAAGATCTGGGTCGGCAAGGCGGTGGCGCTATCGAGCGGCGAATCCGGCGCCGAGGTAATGAATGCGTTCATCCCGATCAGCAAAAGCGGCGCGGTCTCGCCAAGCGCCTGCGCAAGGCCGATGATGGTGCCGGTCAGGATGCCGGGCATTGCCAGCGGCAAGACATGACCAAACACCACCTGATGCTTTGACGCCCCGACCCCAAGCGCGGCTTCGCGGATCGAGGGCGGCACCGCCTTGAGAGC
>JAVVFB010000018.1:0-23987 GCA_032251095.1 Roseovarius sp.
AGGCCAAGACCGCACTGGCCGCCCTGCCCGCGCATCCGGTGCGCCAGATGCTGCTTGATCTTGCCGATTACGTGGTGGCGCGGATCAATTAAACAGCGTTGAGGCGGGTCGCCACGACCCACCATCCGGGGCAATCCTGCGCCAACCGCCCGACGGCGGCAGAGGCGCTTTCGGCGCGGTCATAAAGGCCAAAACAGGTCGCGCCAGACCCCGACATGCGCGCCAACTGGCATCCCGGCGTATCAAGCAGGGTCGCCAGAACCTGCGCGATGACCGGCTCTTTGGCGATGGCGGGGGCTTGCAGATCATTACGTTGCTGCGCCAGCCAGGTGATGAAATCGGCACAGCCCGACCAGTTGGGCAAAGGGTCCGGCATGGCCGGATTGTTGCGCGTCCTCAGCCCGGCAAAGACCGCAGGCGTCGCCAAAGGCACCCCCGGATTGACCAGAACCGCGTAGAGCGGCGGCACGCCGGCAAGCGGGGTTACATCCTCGCCAATGCCGCGCATCCGTGCCGCGCCATCTACAAGGCAAACCGGCACATCCGCCCCAAGCGACAGCACATCGCGCGGCACCGCCACGCCCGCCATCTCGGCCAAGGCACGCAGGGTCGTGGCCGCATCGCTTGACCCGCCACCGATCCCGGCGGCGGCAGGCAGGTGTTTTTCAAGCGTGATATCGGCCGTAACGCCAATCAAAGCGGCGGCTTTCAGCACCAGATTGCCAGCATCCACCGGCACCCCCGCCGCCATCGGGCCAGTCACCGTCAGACGGCTCGTCGTGGCTGGGCGAACGGTGATCCTGTCGCCAAAATCGGCAAAAACCACAAGCGAATCAAGCAGGTGATAACCATCATCCCGCCGACCCGTCACATGCAGTGTCAGATTGATCTTTGCCGGGGCGCGCCCCTCAACCACCGTCATTCACGACCTTGAGGGGCGGAGCGCCCTCATCGGCAAGAACCTTGTCCAACCCGACCTCAAGCTTGGCGCGAATACGCTCTGCATCCACATCATCGGAGGGGGTGCTGTCATGTAATGACAGGGCGCGACGCCATTGAAAGCGCGCCTCGACCTTGCGATCCACGGCCCAGAGCACATCGCCAAGATGGTCATTCACGACCGGATCAACCGCCATAAGCTCGGCCGCGTGCTCCATATGCACGATCGCCTCGTCATAGCGGCCAAGGCGATACAGAACCCAGCCAAGGGAATCCACGATATAGCCGCTATCGGGTTGGGCGGCGACGGCGCGTTCGATCATATCAAGCGCCTCGTCGAGGTTGAGCCCCTTTTCCACCATTGAGTACCCGAGATAGTTGAGCACCTGCGGATGACCGGGGTTGAGTTCAAGCGCACGGCGGAAATCGGCCTCGGCCTTATCCCAGTTATCCAACCGTTCATGGCTAATGGCGCGGGCGTAATGCACGAACCACTGGTCGGTGTCACGCTCGGCATAAAGCGCAAGCGCCTTGTCATAGGCGGCAACCGAGGCCGAGAAATTTTCAGTCTCGCGGTAAAGATCGCCGGTGGCCACATGCACGGTCGGCAGGTCGGGATAGGTCTGTGCCAGTTGTTCAAGCACCTCGATAGCGGCATCGGTTCTGCCGGCACGGCGCAACACATCGCTGCGGCCCAATTCTGCGGCATGAAAGGACGGATGATCGCGCGGCACCTTCTTGAACGCCTCGATCGCAAGGTCATGCCGCTCCATCTGTTCCAGAAGCTCGGCGCTCATGATCACCGCGTCGATATGATCTGGCTTGATCGCCTCGGCAATCCGGGAATAGAGCAGAATATATTCGTCATTCGCGTCCTGCATCAACGCGCGACCCAGCGAATAAAACACCTCGGCGATACCATCTGCGGCATTGGTGACCTGGGCAAAGGCCACGCGATTACCGGCCTCAAGATCGGCGCGCAGCGCGGCGATTTCAGGATCAAGATCGGCCCCAAAGGTATCGTCGATCACTGTGACCGCGCGATCCTGCGCGTCAAGCTGGCTGAGCACCTCGGCCCAGGCGATAACGCCACGGCGGGTGCGTTGCATCGGGCCATCGGCCTCGCCGGAAAAGACCTTGTCGGCGCCTTCGAAATCACCAACCGACGCCAGGGCAAGCGCCTTGTGATAGATCGCGAAACTGCGCAGCCCGCGTTCTTCGGCCACGCCGTCAAAGCGTTCAAGAGCGGCAGTCATATCGCCCTTGCCAAGTTGCGCCCAGGCCGCAATCAGCCCGTCGGCAAGCGCGCCGACGCCGCGATCACTCTGAACGCGGGCCAGGATCGCGTCATAGTCCGCTTTACGGGTTTCATCCGCCACAAGCGCCATCTGCGCGATCTGGCTGCGCAGCCCGTCGCCTTCGATCTTGCGGGCAATGGCGATGGCGCGATCCAGTTGACCAAGCGCCAGATAGGCGAGGGTGGCATTTTCAAGAATGGCGGGGTTTGACGGGTCCTTGGTCAGAACCTGGGCGTAATATTGTGCGGCGGCGGCAAAATCGCCCTGAGAGCGGGCCTGACGCGCGGCCAGATAGGCGCCGCTTGGCTCGGATGCCAGAACCGGAGGCGTGGAAACCTGCAAAGCAGCAACGATTGCGAGGACCGAAAGAGATTTGATTTTCACGCGAAGCCGCCTTTTTTATCCGAATTCAGATCAAAGGTAATATGCCAGCCCCCCCAAGGCAATGCGGCGCGGGCCATTTGCCGCGCCGCCGCCTGATATTCACGCGATGGTTACATATTGGGATAGTTCGGCCCATCGCCGCCCTGCGGGGTGACCCAGTTGATATTCTGGCTGGGATCCTTGATATCGCAGGTTTTACAATGCACGCAGTTCTGGAAATTGATGACAAAGCGCGGGTCCTTGCCCTCTTCACGCACCACCTCATAAACGCCGGCCGGGCAATAACGCTGTGCCGGCTCGTCGTATTTGGGCAGGTTCACGCCGATCGGCACGCTGTCATCGCGAAGCTGAAGATGCGCGGGCTGGCTTTCTTCGTGATTGGTGAAGGAAAACGCCACGTTGGTGAGGCGATCAAAGCTAAGCTTGCCATCGGGTTTCGGGTAATCAATCGGCTTGTGCTTGGAGGCTGCTTCGGTCGCGGCGGCGTCGGTTTTGCCATGCCCCAGCGTGCCCAAAAGCGAAAATCCAAAGGTGTTGGTCCACATGTCGAACCCGCCAAGACCAAGCGAGGTCAGCAGGCCGTATTTCGACCAGAGCGGCTTGACGTTGCGCACCTTTTTAAGGTCCTTGCCGATGGCGCCACCGCGCACTTCGGTCTCGTAATCGCTCAATTCATCACTGGCGCGACCGGCGGCCAATGCGGCATGGGCGGCCTCGGCCGCGGCCTTGCCCGACAGCATCGCGTTGTGGTTGCCCTTGATGCGCGGCACGTTGACCATGCCCACCGAACAACCCAAGAGCGCGACACCCGGTGCCACCATTTTCGGCATCGACTGAAACCCGCCCTCTGAAATCGCGCGCGCGCCATATGCCACGCGTTTGCCGCCCTTCAAAAGGTCGGCCACCATCGGGTGATGCTTGAAGCGCTGGAATTCCATGTAAGGAAACAGATGCGGGTTCTTGTAGTTCAGATGCACCACGAAACCGACATAAACCTGATTGTTCTCAAGGTGATAGATGAACGACCCACCACCAGCGTTCTTGCCAAGCGGCCAGCCCATCGTGTGGGTGACCGTGCCAAGGCGGTGCTTGTCGGGGTCGATCTCCCAGATTTCCTTCATGCCGAGGCCGAATTTCTGCGGCTCCTTGCCTTGGGACAGGTCATATTTGGCGATCACTTCCTTGGCGAGCGACCCGCGCACACCCTCGGAGAGGAAGACGTATTTGCCGTGCAATTCCATGCCCGGCTCGTAATTCGGGCCCTCAGAGCCATCGGGGTTCTTGCCAAACTCACCGGCGACCACGCCCTTGACGCCGCCTTTGTCGTCATAAACCAGTTCCGAGCAGGACATGCCGGGAAAAATCTCGACGCCAAGCTCTTCGGCCTGTTCGGCCATCCAGCGACAGACATTGGCCATCGAGACGATGTAATTGCCGTGGTTGTTCATCAGCGGCGGCATCGGGAAATTCGGCACCCTGATCTTGCCGCCCTCGCCGAGCATGTAAAAGTTGTCCTCTTTCACCGGCGTGTTAAGCGGCGCGCCCTTCGCCTTCCAATCGGGAATGAGCGCGTCAAGACCGCTTGGGTCAAGCACCGCGCCAGACAGGATATGCGCGCCAACCTCAGAGCCCTTTTCAAGCAGCACAACCGCGCAATCGGGATCAAGCTGCTTGAGCCGGATCGCAGCCGAAAGCCCCGCAGGCCCGGCCCCCACGATCACAACATCATATTCCATCGCTTCGCGCGTCACATCCGTCATTGACCCTATCCTCTTTGCGGTGCGCGACGGGCATTGACCATGCGCGCAATAAAGTTGCTGCGTGACTATCGTGCCCGCGCCTTCACCGTCAATTGAAACACGACGTTAAACCGAAAGGAAAACGGCAATTTGTCACGTTTTACGGCGCGAAAACGCAGTGAATTCCTATAACCTATTGCAATCGGGCCGGGGCTTCGGGCAATCTGGTGTCAAATACGATGACTTACCTGACGGGGCCTGCTTTGCGCGGCCCCGCTTTAACAATGGACACGTGTAATGGAAAAGATCCCGATGACCGCCGGCGGCCATGCCGCGCTTGAGGTCGAGCTGAAACAGCTCAAGTCCGTTGAACGGCCCGCGATCATCCGCGCCATTGCCGAGGCGCGCGAACATGGCGACCTGTCGGAAAACGCCGAATATCACTCTGCCAAGGAAAAGCAGTCCTTCATCGAGGGGCGCATCAAGGAGCTTGAGGGCATCCTGAGCCTGGCCGAGGTGATCGACCCCGCCAAACTGTCGGGCACGATCAAGTTTGGTGCGACTGTCACGCTTGTGGATGAGGATACCGAAGAGGAAAAGACCTATCAGATCGTCGGCGAACACGAGGCCAATATCGAAAAAGGGCTTTTGAACATAAAATCGCCGATTGCCCGCGCCCTTATCGGCAAGGAAGAGGGCGATAGCGTCGAAGTGCGCACGCCCGGTGGTGATCGCGCCTATGAAGTGTTAAAGGTCGCCTTTATCTGACGGACCAAATCACATGCCTCCTCGCAAAACTCCGCCGTCCGGCACCAAGGGCGGTTTCACCCAAGGCAAATCGGAACAGATCACAACCATCGAAATGGTTGCGGTTGTCCTGTCGTTGGTGTGGTTAGCGGGCACGGCGCTGTTTTTTCTGGTGCTGACACCGCGCGAAGAAGGCGGCGGCGATGCCCTGCGCTTTGTCATTGTGCTGATCGCGGTTTTCATGCCGGTGGCGATGATCTGGGTCGGGGCCACGGCGGCCCGCGCCAGCCGGGTGATGCGCGAAGAAAGCCAACGCTTGCAGACAGCGATAGATGCCATTCGCCACGCCTATGTTGCCCAGAATCAATCGGGCGGCTTCGTGATGGAAACCTCGGTCAACCAAAAGCTGGATGAGATCGCCGCCGCGCAGCGCAAGACCGAAACCGCACTGACCACCTTTTCAAGCACCCGCGTCGGCCAGCCAGAGCCGCGCCGCATGATCGCGCCCCCCGCCGCCGCATCCGCCGATGATCAGGTCGCCCTGCCGCTCGGCACCCCAGCCGAGGATATGCAGCCGCCGCTTGAACGCCCTGACTTCATCCGCGCCCTGAACTTCCCCGAAAACCCCGAGGACAAGGCCGGCTTTGCGGCTCTGCGCCGCGCCCTCAAGGATCGCCCCACCGCACAGCTTATTCGCGCCGCGCAGGATATCCTGACGCTGTTGTCGCATGACGGTATCTATATGGATGATCTGCGGCCGGATATGGCGCGGCCCGAAATCTGGCGACGCTTTGCGGGCGGCGAGCGCGGGCGCACGGTTGCGGCACTTGGCGGCATTCGGGATCGCTCCTCGCTTGCGCTGACGGCGGCGCGGATGAAGCAGGATACGATCTTTCGCGATGCGGCGCATCACTTTTTGCGGCTGTTTGACCGGATGTTCACCCAATTCGCCGAAACCGCCAGCGACAGCGAAATTTCCGAGCTGTCAGAGACCCGCACCGCGCGGGCCTTCATGCTTTTGGGCCGGGTTGCAGGCACGTTCGACTAGGGCGCCAATTGGATGTTTGCGCATGCGCCACGCCTTGCGCCCGCTCCTTTGCCCTGTCCGTGGCAGCCCGGCCTTACAGCAAACGGTTCTTGCTCCGTCACGGAATTGCCGTCATGATGTTGCGCAACTGGGAGAGTTCGAAAATGCGCAAGTTCCTCGTGGTGCTGGATGACAGCCGCGAATGTCTGAACGCCATGCGGTTTGCCGCCATGCGGGCGGCCAATACCAAAGCGGGCGTTGAAATTCTGGCGGTGATTCCACCCGAAGAATTCAACCACTGGATCGGCGTCGGCGATATCATGCGCGAAGAACAGCGCGAGCGGATCGAGGCGCATTTTCAGGTCTTTGCCAAATGGATGCGCGACAAGCAGGGCATCGACCCCGAGCTTGTGATCCGCGAGGGCGAGCCCGCCGATGAAATCATCGCGCAGGTTCAGGCAGACGCGGCCATCGGCGTTCTGGTGCTTGGCGCCGCAACCGGCAAAAAGGGTCCCGGCCCCTTGGTGACGCAGCTTTCCAAAACCGCCGGGTCTTTGCCTATTCCAATCACCATCGTGCCGGGCGACTTGTCGAAAGAGCGGTTGGAAGCAATCACCTGAGGCAACAGTTTAGAATCGTTCCAAACCTTGACAGAAGTCGCCACCGCGCTCATATCAAAGGCTCACACGAAAGGTGCCGCCATGTTCATCCAGACAGAATCCACACCCAACCCCGCCACGCTCAAGTTTCTGCCCGGTCAGACCGTGCTTGAAACCGGCACCGCCGATTTCCCAACCCCCGAGGGGGCCGAGAAATCGCCGCTGGCCGAACGTATCTTCAAGGTGCAGGGCGTTGCAGGCGTATTCTTTGGCAATGATTTCGTGACCGTCACCAAGGCCGAGGCCACCGAATGGGACCATATCAAACCCGCCATTCTTGGCGCGATCATGGAGCATTACCAATCGGGCCAATCGGTCATGGCGGGCGATGCGACCACCGCGTCGGGCCATGCCGAGCATAGCGGCGAAGATTCCGAAATCGTCGGTCAGATCAAAGAGCTTCTGGATACCCGCGTGCGACCCGCCGTGGCCCAGGATGGCGGCGACATCACGTTTCACGGGTTTGATCGTGGCGTTGTCTATCTGCATATGCAGGGCGCTTGTGCCGGGTGCCCGTCCTCGACGATCACCCTGAAAATGGGCATTGAGAACCTGCTGCGCCATTATATCCCCGAAGTGACCGAGGTTCGCCCCGTTGGTGTCTGACAGGCTGGTTCTGGGATTTGACACATCGGCCGCGCATTGCGCGGCCGCTTTGCTGTCGGGCGACACGGTTCTGGCGTCCCGCTCCGAGGACATGGGCCGCGGTCAAGCAGAGCGTCTGATGCCGCTTTTGCAAGAGATGCTTGCCGAGGGCGGCGCGACATGGGCCGATCTTGCGCGTATCGGTGTCGGCATTGGCCCCGGCAATTTCACCGGCATCCGCATTTCCGTTGCCGCCGCGCGGGGGCTGGCGCTGGCGCTTGATATTCCGTCTATCGGGATAAGCACCTTTGACGCGATCACCAAACTCGACGGCGCGACCTGCGTGGCCATGGTGCCCGCGCCGCGCGATCAGGGCTATATCCGCATGCCCGGCGGCGCGCCCCGGCTTGTGCCTCTGTCAGAGATAAATGCCAGCGCAGTGACACCCGCCCTGCCGCCCGAGCCTGCGCTTTTGGCGCAGACCATCGCGCGGCTGGCGGCACTTGCGCCGGGCGATGGCCTCGCGCCTGCGCCGCTTTACATTCGCCCCGCCGATGCCGCCCCGGCGCGCGATTTGCCGCCGGTGATCCTTGCCGATGACACCTGAGTCCATGGCCCAAACCCATGCACGCGCCTTTGCCGGGCAATCGCGTGGCTGGTCGGCACAAGAGATTGCCGACCTTTTGCAAAGCCCGCTGGTCTTTGCCTTGGGCGATGCGCGTGCCTTTGCGATTGGTCGCGCCATTGCTGATGAGGCCGAGCTTTTGACCCTGGCCACGGACCCGGAGCATCGCCGTAAGGGCCTTGCGCGGGCCTGTCTTGCGGATTTCGAGAGGGCCGCGCAGGACCGGGGGGCGCTCAGCGCCTTTCTTGAGGTCGCCGCAGACAACGCCGCCGCGCGCGCACTTTACCGGTTCGCAGGCTATGAACAAATCGCCTGTCGCAGAGGGTATTATACCCGCTTGGATGGCGCGGCGGTTGATGCGCTTATCCTGCAAAAATCATTTCCCGGCGCGTCTGGTCCTACAGCACCCAAATAATAAGTCCAGTTTCAGAAAATCATCAGGCCTACGGCCCTCGTCCGCACTGGCCCCCTTGCAATGCAAAGCGACATGGGGATAGGAATTGCCATGCAAATCTACCTGCCCATAGCCGAGGTTTCGGTGAACGCTTTCCTGCTTTTGGGGCTGGGCGGCATCGTGGGCATTCTTTCGGGCATGTTCGGGGTTGGCGGCGGGTTCTTGATGACGCCGCTTTTGTTCTTTATCGGCATCCCCCCGGCCGTCGCCGTCGCCACCGAGGCCAATCAGATCGTCGCCTCGTCGTTTTCCGGCGTACTGGCACATTTCAGGCGTAAAACGGTTGATCTGAGGATGGGAACCGTCCTGTTGATCGGCGGTCTGCTTGGCGCCGGGCTTGGCGTTTTCATCTTCAACTATCTCAAATCGCAGGGTCAGGTCGATCTGCTGGTCAAGCTTTGCTATGTGGTCTTTCTGGGCATCATCGGCGGGATGATGTTCATCGAGAGCCTGAACGCGATTCGCAACACCCGCCGCGGCACACCACCCAAACGCAAGAAACACGGCTGGGTGCATGGCCTGCCGTTCAAGATGCGCTTTCGCACCTCGGGCCTTTACATCAGCGTGATCCCACCGCTTATTGTCGGGGTGGCCGTGGGTATTCTGGCCGCGATCATGGGCGTCGGGGGCGGGTTCATCATGGTGCCCGCGATGATCTATTTGCTGGGCATGCCCACCAAGGTGGTTGTCGGCACCTCGCTGTTTCAGATCATCTTTGTCACCGCCTTTACCACGATGCTGCATGCGACCACCAACTTTACGGTGGATATCGCGCTTGCCGTTCTGCTTTTGGTAGGCGGGGTGATTGGCGCACAGATCGGCACCACCATCGGCACCAAGATGAAGGCCGAACAGCTGCGCATTCTGCTGGCGATCATGGTTCTGGCGGTCTGTGGCAAGCTCGCGCTTGATCTGCTTTTGATGCCGTCCGAGCTTTATTCGCTTGGCGCCGGTGGGGGGCATTGATGCTGCGCCTCGCGCTTGCCCTTTGCGTTTTGGCCATGCCGTTGCAGGCCGAAGAGGTCGTGCTTGGCCTGTCTAGCGACAAGGTTGCGATTACGGCAACGTTTGAAGGCTCTGACATCCTGATCTTTGGCGCGGTCAAACGCGAGGTGGCGATCCCCGAAACCCCGCTTGACGTGATCATCACCGTCGCGGGCCCCTCGGTTCCGGTAACGGTGCGGCGCAAGGACCGGCGGTTGGGGATCTGGGTCAATACCGAGATGGTCGAGCTTGATGCCGCGCCAAGCTTTTATGCGGTGGCCACCACCGGGCCGCTCGACAAGGTCCTGAGCAACACCGAAGACCTGCGCCACCGGGTGTCAATCGGGCGCGCGATCCGTTCGGTCGGGGCCGCTACCATGGCCGAGGACGCCGAACGCTTTACCGATGCCCTGATCCGCATCCGGCGCGACAAGGATGCCTATCAGACACGCGAAGGCGCCGTGGTGATTGACGAGCAAACCCTGTTTCGCACCTCAATCAGCCTGCCGGCAAACCTGACCGAAGGTGTCTATAAGACGCGTATTTTCTTGACCCGCGAGGGCCGGGTGGTGTCAGAGTTCGACACCACGATTGATGTGCGCAAGGTTGGGCTTGAACGCTGGCTCTACAGCCTGTCGCGCGAACAGCCGATGCTCTACGGGCTGATGTCGCTTGCCATCGCCATCGCTGCCGGCTGGATGGCCTCGGCCGCATTCCAGGCGCTGCGGCGGGGATAGGTTTCTGTCCTGTGTCGGCGCAGTGTGCAAAATTCGCCCGCCAGGGAAAAAGCCCCTTATCCTCGGCCGATATAGGGCATCTTTGTTGCCATCACGGTCATGAATTGCACGTTGGCCTCGGGCGGCATTTGCGCCATGTGCAGGACCGAGCGCGCGGCCTCATTCACATCCATCGTCGGCATCAGGATCGCCGCGGGATTGTCCGCAAGGATGCGCGCATTGAGGTCATCGACCAATTCGGTGCGCGCATTGCCGATGTCGATCTGACCACAGGCAATATCAAAGGCGCGGCCATCCAACGACAGGCTCTTGGTCATGCCGGTGATCGCGTGTTTGCTTGTGGTGTAACAGATCGAACCGGGGCGCGGGTTATGCGCCGAGAGCGAGCCGTTGTTGATGATCCGACCGCCCCGTGGATTCTGGCAGCGCATCTGGGCAAAGGCGAGCCGCGCGGCGATGAACATGCCCCGGACGTTGACGTTGATCACCTGATCAAAGGCGTCGACCTCGACCTCGTCGATCGGCGCAGAGGGGCCGAACATGCCGGCATTGTTGAACAGCACATCAAGGCGGCCCGTCTTGGCGACAAAGCCCTCAAAGGCGGCCTGCATCGCGCCCGGATCGGTCACGTCGCAGGGCAGCGCGGTGGCGTTTGCATGCGCCTTGGCGATATCTTCAAGCACATCGGCGCGCCGCGCGATAAGGCCAACCCGCCATCCGGCCGCAAGAAACACTTCTGCGGTGGCCCGCCCAATGCCCGAGCTTGCCCCGGTGATCACGATGGATTTCATTCTTCTTCCTCCAGTTTCAACGGCGCAGGCGCGGCTTTTAGATCGTCTACACCCAAGGGAACACTCGGTTTTGACAAACGGTTGCGCACCACCCAATGCAGCCGCTCTTCGGCGCGGGTGATCGCCACATAGGCAAGGCGTTTCCACAAGGGTTGCCCGGATTCAGATCGCCCCATGCGCGCGGCGGCATAGATGTCGGGGGAAAACACCTGAACATCGCGCCACTGGCTGCCCTGGGCCTTGTGGATCGTCACCGCCGCCCCATGCAGGAACGTCGCCCCCATATTGGCGGCAAAGGGGATGAACGGCTCTTCCTCATCGGGCTTTTCGATCTTGATGATGCTGGCGGCGCTGACCTGTGGATCTTCGGCGCCCACCACATGCAGGCGTGAAAACCCCGCGCGCCGACCCGCCCCGAGATAGACCACCTGCGCACCCTTGATCAGACCGCGCGCCTCAAGATCAAGGCGTTTCTTGCGATGCTTGAGAGGCAATTCAATGCCGTCGCAGATAAGCGGCTCGCCGGGCAAAAGCTCGGTCTCGGGGGCGCCATGAACGGCGCGAAAGGCGTTGATAAGGCGGATGCGGGTGGCATTGCGCCAGACCAGAACCGGGCTGCGGGCCATAAGATCGACCTCGACGCGCTGTGCCCATTGCACCCGCTCGTCGCGCGCGGCGGCCGCCTCGATCATCCGCTCGAAATCGTGAAATTCAAGGCTTGGATCGGCAAGCGCATGCGCGAGATCAAGGATCGGGTTATCGGCGTCCTGACGATGAATGCGGTGCAATTCGAGGCGCACAGGCGCGGGCAGTTTTTCAAAAACCATCCCGCCTTCGGATTTCACCGGGGCAAGCTGTGCCGGATCGCCAAACAGCAACAGCGTCGGGAAAATATCCTTGAGATCATCAAGCTGCTTTTGGTCAAGCATGCTTGCCTCGTCGACAAAGCCGATATCCAGCGGATCATCGCGGCGCTTCCATCCGGTGATGAAATCCGACCCGCGCAGGCCCGCCGCCGCCAAGGCACCGGGAATGGATTTCTGCACCTGATAGAACGCCAAAGCACGGTCAAGCGCCAGATCGGTCAGACCCTCGATTTCCGGACGCTCGCCTTGCCCCGCCAGCCACTCGGCGATCTTTTCATATTCGGGGTGATAGACCGGGGTATAAAGGATGCGGTGAATGGTGGTCGCGGGCACGCCGCGCAGGCGCAGAACGCTGGCCGCCTTGTTGGTCGGGGCAAGAATGGCAAGGGTGCGCCGATCCGGACGCTTGCGACCTTCGTAATCGCCCGAAACAATATCAACGCCCGCCTCTTCCAGCGCGCGGTAAAGCTCTGCCAGAAGCAGCGTCTTGCCCGATCCGGCCTTGCCCACAACGGCCATCACGGCCTGTTTCCCCTCTTGCGGCGGGGTCAGCAGACCCGCGTCAAGATCGACACCTGCGCCGCGCAGCATCTGGGAAATGCGGTCATGCGCTTCGGCCTGATCGGAAGAGTATGTAAGCGCCTGATTTGTCATGGCGCGACCCTAGCGTCACGCCCCGCCCGGCACCAGCGAAAGACGCAGGGTTTTCCTGCGCGCCCGGCATGTCAGAGCCGGGCAAGCCGCCGTGCGCTCAGGCCGAAAGCGCGGGCTGCGTACCCATGGCCCGCCGGAACCAAAGTTCCGACACTTCGGGCGAAAGACCTGCGCGCTGTGCCACCCGCAGGCGCGCGTCATCGGAAAAACCCCAAAGGCCAACGCTGATCTGATCGCGCCCTTCACCGATTGACCCGACGATCGTGGGCGACGCACCGATCATCCGGTAAATCCGCACCATCCGCGCATCAAACACGCCGACATATTGCTTGATGCCAAAGCCGCGCATCACCTCACCACCCGCCAGCATGAGCGCGCCCGCCACAGTCGGCGCCGCGCCCCGCGCACGGCAAAACCGCGTGCATTCCCAGATCGCCGGGTCGGCGATCTTCTTGCCCCCGGTCAGATGGCCGAAATGCTCGTTCACCATCACCCGGCCAGTGGTCGGCAAAAGCCGCATTGATCCGCCGTGGCGCCCATCCCGCCCCTGCCAGATCACATAGAGCGGGTTCAGCGCATCATATTCGTCACGCTCTTCGCCCGAGGGGGCCACCGAGACATCCCAACCAAGGCGCGCCTTGAACTGATCCGCGCGGTCGCGAAACATGGTGTCACGCAGGCGCGGGTACTGGTCCAGATCATTCGCAAAAATATATCGCAGCATGAAAGCCCCCTCGTTTATCTGCGATAGGGCTAGTGCGCAATTCTTAAGGCCGGATTGTACCTGCGCACGGTGCAACACCTTCGCCCTTAAAGGGCCTTGACCTCGCGCCGGGGCCTTCCCTATTGCAGGGCCAACAGATACTGTCTGGCAAAAATACCGGGGGGCGCCTTTTGGGCAGCATTCCCGACATCAGGGGAAGCGGCACATGGCGCATATTATTGTCGTCGGAAACGAAAAAGGCGGGGCAGGCAAATCAACCGTGTCGATGCATGTGGCATCGGCCCTTGCACGCATGGGTCACAAGGTCAGCGCGCTTGATCTGGACCTGCGCCAGAAAACCTTTGGCCGCTACGCCGAGAACCGCGTCAAGTTTCTCGAAAAATCCGGGCTCGACCTTCCAAGCCCGCGCTATCACGACCTACCAGAGGTCGATCAGGATCAGCTCAAGCCCGGCGAAAACGTCTATGACCGCCGCCTCTCGGCCGCCGTGGCCGAGCTTGAAACCGACAGCGATTTCATCATCATCGACTGTCCCGGCTCGCATACCCGCCTAAGCCAGGTCGCCCATAGCCTTGCCGACACCCTGATCACGCCGCTCAATGACAGCTTTATCGACTTTGACCTGCTGGCCCATATCGACAGCGACGGCAAGAAGATCCTCGGTCCGTCGGTCTATTCCGAAATGGTCTGGAATGCCCGGCAATTGCGCGCGCAGGCGGGTCTCAAGGCGATCGACTGGATTGTGGTGCGCAACCGTATGGGCGCGCAACAGATGGTGAACAAGAAAAAGATGGGCGAGGCGATTGATAACCTTGCCAAGCGCATCGGCTTTCGCGTGGCGCCGGGGTTCAACGAGCGGGTCATCTTCCGCGAGCTGTTTCCGCGCGGCCTTACCCTGCTTGATCTCAAGGATATCGGGGTCAAGGGCCTTAACATTTCGAACATCGCCGCGCGTCAGGAATTGCGCGACCTGATCAAGGCGCTGAACCTGCCGGGGGTCGAGGTCAACTTTTGATCTTGGCCGCTCAGATGCGCGGCTGAACCGGGGTTCTTGCCCGCCTGCGCGCGCGCAGCAAAATCAGGTTTGAGACGACCAGCACGCCGATCACCACCACGCCGCCGATGATCGCCCAAGTGCCCGGGTCTTCGCCCACCACCCACCAGACCAAAAGCGGCGCAAACACCGATTCAAGCAGGATAAGCAGCGCCACCTCGGCCGAGCTTATGTAGCGCGGGCCGAGGGTCAAAAGGCAGGTCGAGACGCTGATGAACGCGCCATGCGCAAGGATCAGCGGCCATTGCGCGGCAAAGACCGGCCCCGGCGTTGCCATCGGCCACATCACAAGCGACGCGCCCAGAAAAGCGATCGGAATGGCCGGGATCATCGAGGTTGCGCGCACCTGCCGCGCGGCGGTCATCGCGGCAGCAAAGCTTGCCGAGACCGCAAGCGCCACCAGATCCCCCTGCCAGCTTGCGCCCTTGGTTTCGCCCGATCCCCAAGCGATGACGCCAAGCCCCACAAACACCCCCAGCATGGTGAAAACCATGCGTCGACTGATCGGCTCGCCCAGGAAAATCCGGCTGAACACGGCGGCGAAAACCGGCATCGAGGCAAGAATGAACACCACATTGGCAACGCTGGTCCATTTCACGGCAAGCACGAACCCCGGCGCGGTGGCGGCGATCAGCACCGTATAGATCAGCCCCGCCACACCGGTGCGCGCAACACCGGCAAAACCGCGCGGGCCCTCAATCGCCAGAACCCCGATCAGAATCACCACGCCCGCCGTCACCCCGCGCCAGAAAGAGATCGTCGGCGCATCCGCCTCGATCAACCGCACGAAAAGTGAATCCGGCACGATGAAAAGGACGCCAAGCGCGGTGATCAACAGGCCTTTGAGATGCTCATTCATGGCCCGATGAGTGACGGCAATTTTTGCCAAAGTAAACCCCGCTGCCCCCCTCGCCAAGCCGGGGCAAGCCGGTCTATGTTGGCTAAACCTCAGCACAGGAGCCGCGCCATGCCAGCCCCGAAAAATGCCTTCAAGGCCGCCCTTGCCAGCGGCGATATGCTCTATGGCTGTTGGGCGGGTTTTGCCGATCCTTACGCGATCGAGGTTCTGGCGACGGCCGGGTTCGACTGGCTCGTGATCGACGGCGAGCATGCGCCGAACGATCTGCGCAGCATCAGCGCCCAGATTGCCGTGCTGTCGGGCAAACACAGCCACCCTGTTGTGCGCCTGCCGATGGGCGAGGATTGGGCGATCAAACAGGTGCTCGATGCAGGCGCGCAAACGCTTCTGATCCCGATGGTCGAAAGCGCCGATCAGGCCCGCGCCCTTGTGCGCGCCATGCGCTATCCGCCGCAGGGCATTCGCGGCTCTGGCGCCGCCCTTGCACGGGCGTCCAATTTCTCGGCCATTCCCGATTATATCACCACCGCCAACGCGCAGATGTGTCTTTTGGTGCAGGTCGAAACCGTCGACGGCATCGCCGCTCTGGACGAGATTTTAGAGGTCGAGGGCGTTGATGGCGTCTTTATCGGCCCTTCAGACCTTGCCGCCGACATGGGCCATATGGGCGACAGCAGCGCGCCGCCGGTGGCGCGCGTCATCAAGGATGCCCTTGCCCGGATTGCGGCGTCGGACAAGGCCGCCGGTATCCTTGCGCTGGATCACGGCACGGCACAGCGATATGTCGAATGGGGCGCACAGTTTCTGGCGGTGGGCATCGACGTCGTGATGCTGGCGCAAACCGCGCGGGCGACCATGGCGAAATGGCGCGATGATGGCTGATCTCTGGCTTTTGGCAGATGTTGGCGGCACCTCTACCCGTGTCGGCCTTGCGCGCGACGGGCGGCTTGACCCAGGCAGCAGGCAAAGCTTTCGCAATGCCGATTTTTCGGGGCTGGCCGATATTCTTGATCGCTATTTGAACCGCCATCCGATCCCGCCCACCGCGCTGTGTGCCGGGGTTGCTGGGCCGGTGCGGGGCGGCACGGCGCAGCTCACCAATCTTGACTGGTTCATCGACAGCGCCAAGCTGGAACGCGTCACCGGCGCGCAGGATATCCACCTGATCAACGATCTGGTGGCACAGGGATATGCCTTGGATGATCTCGACCCGGCGGATGTCACGCCGCTGATCGACCGGGCCACGCCGCCGCCAGAGGCCGCACGCATGGTCATGGGCCTTGGCACCGGCAGCAATATCGCGGTGGTACATCGCACACCTCAAGGCCTGCTCATACCCCCCGCCGAGACCGGCCACAGCAGCCTGCCGCACTCTGACGGCGCCATCGGTGCCCTGATCGCCGGACTTGCGGGCAAGGATTCGCACCGCCCGATTGAGGCGCTTCTATCCGGGCCCGGTCTTACCCGCCTGCATGCCCATATTAGCGGTAACACCCTGCCCCCGGCCCAGATCATCGCCGCACATCTGGCCGGCGATACCGCAGCCTGCGCCAGCCTCACGGCCTTCACGCGGCTCTTGGGCACCGTGCTTGGTAATCTGGCGCTCACTCACCTGCCGATGGGCGGGATCTACCTGATCGGTGGCACCGCGCGCGCAGTGGCGCCTTACCTCGTGCAAATGGGCTTGACCGAGACCTTTTGCGCCAAGGGGCCATATAGAGCCCTGATGCGTGAAATGCCCATTTCCCTTATTGCGGACGACAACGCCGCCCTGCTTGGCTGTGCCCGGTATCTGCGGCAATGCCATCGCTAGGAAATCTTCGCCATTGGCCCACTTCCACAGCGCTTCCAGCTCTGCCATAATGCCCCCCAACCAACAAAAAAGAGCAGCGGCATGAACGATCTTCTCTCCTCCGCCACCACATCCGATTACGATGCCTCCTCGATCCAGGTGCTCGAGGATATGGAGCATGTGCGCCTGCGTCCGGGCATGTATATCGGCGGCAAGGATGACCGCGCGCTGCACCATATGGTGGCCGAAATCATCGACAACTCGATGGATGAGGCGGTCGCCGGTCATGCCACCTGGATCGAGGTCGAGCTGCATGAAAACGGCCATGTCACCGTGCGCGACAATGGTCGCGGCATTCCCGTCGATCCGCACCCCAAGGACCCCAGCAAGACCGCGCTTGAGATCATCTTTTGCACGCTGAATGCGGGCGGCAAGTTTTCCGGCGACAGCTATGAAACCTCGGGCGGTCTGCACGGGGTTGGCTCTTCGGTGGTGAACGCGCTTTCGGATCATCTTCGGGTCGAGGTGGCGCGCAACCGCGAGCTTTACATGATGGAGTTTTCGCGCGGCATCCCGCAGGCGCCGCTCGCCAAGATCGGCGCGGCGCCAAATCGGCGCGGCACCTCTGTGACGTTTCACCCGGACCCGGACATCTTTGGCTCTCTCAAGCTTAAACCGGCGCGGCTCTTCAAGATGTCGCGGTCCAAGGCCTATCTGTTTTCCGGCGTTGAAATCCGTTGGAAATCGGCGATTGCCGATGGCGAAACGCCGCAAGAAGCGGTGTTCAAGTTTCCCGGCGGGCTTGCCGATTACCTTGGCGAAACCCTGAACGGCGCCACCACCTATGCCGAGCGCCCCTTTGCCGGCACGGTTGATTTCAAGGACAAGTACAACGTCCCCGGCAAGGTCGAATGGGCCATCAACTGGACGCCCTCGCGCGACGGCTTTATCCAGTCCTACTGTAACACCGTGCCCACACCCGAGGGCGGCACCCACGAGGCCGGATTCTGGGCGGCGATCCTCAAGGGCATCAAGGCATATGGCGAGCTGGCCAGCAACCGCAAGGCGGCGCAGATCACCCGCGAAGACCTTGCCACCGGGGGCTGTGCGCTTGTGTCGTGTTTCATCCGCGAGCCCGAGTTCGTCGGCCAGACCAAGGACCGGCTTGCCACCACCGACGCCGCCCGCATGGTCGAGGGCGCGGTGCGCGATCACTTTGACAACTGGCTTGCGGCCGATACCAAATCGGCCGGCGCGATCCTTGATTTCCTTGTGCTGCGCGCCGAAGAACGCCTGCGGCGGCGGCAAGAAAAAGAGACCCAACGCAAGACCGCGACCAAAAAGCTGCGCCTGCCGGGCAAGCTCACTGATTGCTCGTCCAACACCCGCGATGGCACCGAATTGTTCATCGTCGAGGGCGATAGCGCGGGCGGCTCTGCCAAGATGGCGCGCAACCGGGTCAATCAGGCGCTGTTGCCGCTGCGGGGCAAGATCCTCAACGTGCTTGGCGCGGCCAGTTCCAAGCTTGGCACCAATGCCGAGATTTCCGACCTGACACAGGCGCTTGGCGTCGGGCTTGGCAGCAAGTTCAACCTTGACGATTTGCGCTATGACAAGATCATCATCATGACCGACGCCGATGTCGACGGGGCGCATATTGCGGCGCTTTTGATGACGTTCTTCTTTACCCAGACCCGCCCGATGATCGACGCCGGGCACCTTTACCTTGCCTGCCCGCCGCTGTTTCGGCTGACGCAGGGGGCCAAGCGGGTCTATTGCCTTGACGAAGCCGAGCGCGACGAATGGCTGGAAAAGGGCCTTGGCGGCAAGGGCAAGATCGACGTCAGCCGCTTCAAGGGTCTGGGCGAGATGGACGCGAAGGACCTCAAGGAAACCACGATGGACCCGAAATCACGCAAGCTTATCCGGGTGACGATAGACGAGGACGAACCCGGCGAAACCGGCGACCTTGTCGAGCGCCTGATGGGGAAAAAGCCGGAGTTGCGGTTTCAGTATATCCAGGAGAATGCACGGTTCGTGGTGGAGTTGGATGTTTGAGCGCTCCCGTTCCCCAAGTCTAGTTTGGCTCTCGTCCAATAGCATTCCTTCTGTTTTCTTCGACACGCGCGATGAAAACGTGCGAGCGTTGCTTCAATCGAAGGAACGTATACAAACCATAAGAGACTGGGACGGAATTATCGCTTTCGCCGCATCTGATATGCTGAGCTTGTCAGCAATAGAGAATGCGTCACGCGAGTTGGCTTATGCGATTTCCTTGCTAGTGAACGCATCTACCTCATTTAATTATATTTCGAATTCAATTGCTTCTGGAGACATTTTTGTTGGGATGTCCTGCTTTCGGTTTTCACTCGAAAGCATCGTTCGCGCCGGATCAATAGTGTTAGCCAACGAAAATGAACGCGAGGAAATCCTATACCGATATGAAAATGATGTTCGGGATAATTTCTCTATTAACCGTGGCTGGGTTGGAGAGATTGACCCTGAAGATACCCTCGCAAAGAGGCTCGGCATGATACTTTCAAACCCGTTAAACGACTCCGGGGGTTACGTTCACAGCGAATTCCACTCTCGGAGTGAAGCACTCAGCGAATTGCCTTCGAAAAAAAGTTTAAAAACAGCCAATGAACCGTTTGGATTTCGGAAACTGCTTGATCAGTGCGATTTGCCCATTTGGAATGAGAATAGCCAAAGAGTTAGGGCCAGAATTTATGACTGGCACGCGCTATCTTGTAGCTTTCTGCACGCGGACCCTTTCTCATCAAATTTTGCTAGCCGAATTCGTTGTGATCCGAACCTCAAGAAGACATTATTATGTGAGATTTATCTAGACGTGACAGAACTGCTTACCGACCTGTTTACAGGTACAGTTTTTCATCTTCTGCAAGAGCTGGAACTTCAGCCAACGGCTGATTCTGTGAGAGCTTTCAGACTAAAATTCTTCGTCGGTAATCAAGAGTAACGATATCTGCTGTAACCGCGCGCGAATAGCACCGGAGGTGCCGCGCGGATCGCCGGGCCGCCCGGACGGCCTGGCGATATTGAGGGCTTGCGCTCCGTCTAGGGGGCACACAGGTTTTGCGGGGATAAAGGGGCATCCATTGGCGTTGCGTCGCCAGACCGCGGCCCTCTGGTGTGCGTGGCGTGGGGCATCCGCCTTGTGGGATAGGGTGTCACAAAACCCTCATCAAACGCGAGTAATCCCTGCGCGAGGCTCTGCGGTTGCGCACATAAACGAACATTGCCGCGTGCAGGCCGAACATAGAATTTGACCAATCGGAAAATAAACCGCAAGCTATGCCGAAACAGCAAGCGTAGGGTGGGTGCCAACCCACCATGAACACCGTCATTCCCGCGAAGGCGGGAATCTTTGGATCATAGGGCGTGACAGGTTGCAAGAGATCCCCGCCTGCGCGGGGATGACGGGCCTTGACGATGCGGTGTGGACCGCGCCCTGCGCGGAACGCACCGGAGGTGCCGCGCGATCGCCGGGTCGCGCGTCGCGTCAAAGGTGCGCCTCTTCAAGTAGCACGCCTTTGGCGTGGCGGCCTGGCGATTTTGTGGACGGGGCTTAACTCTTCTGGATGCTTTGCAGATAGGCCATCAGTGCCGCCAAGGGGCGCGGGGTGGGGGTGAGAACCCCGTCGCCCACATCGACAGGCACGGTTTCGCCCTTAAGCAGAAGGCCGAATTCCGGCATTTCCTGCCCCGGAAGGCCGGTGCGGTCATAGCCGTCGATCACCGAGAGCACATGCGCGCGCGGAAAGTCTCCGCCGGACGACAGTTGGGTCAGATCGGCAGGGGCAGGTTTCATGCCCGTGGCCCAAGGCCCGTCGCCCTTGCCACCCGAGCCATGGCATTGCGCGCAATTCTCGGCAAAGATCGCGGCGCCTTCGCTTGCATCCGGCATCGAGGCGCTTTGCACACAGGCGGCGACCGCCGCAATCAATCCAAATCCGATCAGATATTTCATCACGCTCTCCCTGTTTTGTTAATAGCCGCTCTGTGATCGCTATCGCATTGATCTGTCGCAAGCAATCGGGGCTCATCCGCCCTGACAGGCGGCCTCGCTCAGGACAGCTCGCCCGCAAGGCCGCGATCGATCAGCGCCACGGTTTCCTTGACGCCGTAAAGCGCGATGAAGCCGCCAAAGCGCGGGCCCTGACTCGCGCCCAAGAGCACCTCGTAAAGCGTCTTGAACCAATCGCGCAGCGGATCGAACCGATCACGGCCAACGCCGTAAACGATGCTTTGCAGGGCTTCGTCGTCAAGCGGGCCGTCATACCCTGCAAGCTGATCGCGCAGATCAACAAGCGCCTCGCGCTCAAGCTCGTTCGGCGCGCGATAGGTTTTCGCGGGCGCCACGAAATCTTCGTAATACTTCACGGCAAAACCCGCCGCCTGATCCATATCGGGGTGGGTCGCGGGGCTGGCATCGGGCGCATAGCGGCGGATAAAGCCCCAGAGCGCCTCTTTATCATGCGCCGAGGCCACCGAGGCCAGATTGAGCAGCATCGAGAACGACACCACCATATGGCTCTCGGGCACGTCGCCGCCGTGGATATGCCAGACCGGATTGTTGAGCCGCGCCGCCGTATCCTGCGTCGCATAGGCGCGCAATTGCTGGTGGTATTCATCAACCGCCTTGGGGATCACATCGAAATGCATCCGCTTGGCGGTTTTCGGTTTCTGGTACATGAAATACGACAGGCTCTCGGTGGCGGCATAGGTCAGCCATTCGTCGATCGACACGCCATTGCCCGAACTTTTCGAGATTTTCTGGCCGTTCTCATCCAAAAACAGCTCATAGGTGAAATGCTCGGGGGCACGGCCGCCAAGCACCCGGCAAATCCCGTCATAGATCGGGGTATTGGCGGAGTGATCTTTGCCGTACATCTCGAAATCGACGCCAAGCGCGGCCCAACGCGCGCCAAAATCGGGCTTCCATTGCAGCTTGACGTTGCCGCCGGTCAGTGGAAGCGTCCATTCGCGCCCGTCCTCGTCATCAAAGGTGATGGTGCCCTCGGCGGCATTCACCTCCTTCATCGGCACGTAAAGCACGCGGCCGGTTTCGGGGTGGATCGGCAGGAAGATCGAATAGGTCTGCTGGCGCTCTTCGCGCAGTGATTTCAGCATGATCGCCATGACCTTGTCATACTCGCGCGCGGCGCGCAGCAGCACCTCGTCAAAGCGGCCAGAGCCATAAAATTCGGTGGCCGAGATGAATTCGTATTCAAACCCGAAGGTATCAAGGAACCGGCGCAGCATGGCATTGTTATGCGCGCCGAAACTGTCATGGGTGCCAAACGGGTCCGGCACGCTTGTCAGCGGCTTTTGCAGATGCGCGGCAAGCGCTTCGGGATCGGGCACATTGCCGGGCACCTTGCGCATGCCATCAAGATCGTCGGAAAAACAGATAAGCCGCGTCGGGATATCACTTATCACCTCAAAGGCGCGCTTGATCATCGTGGTGCGCGCCACCTCGCCAAAGGTGCCGATATGCGGCAGGCCAGACGGGCCATAGCCGGTCTCGAACAGCACATAGCCCTTGTCCGGCGGCGCCTTTTCATAGCGTTTGAGCACGCGGCGCGCCTCTTCAAAAGGCCAGGCTTTCGAATTCATAGCAGCATCGCGCAGATCAGACATCGGGTACTCTCCAGGATTCGCCCTGCCGAAAGACCGACAAGGCATCGCCGCTACCTATTGCCGGGGCGCGCAACAGTCAATATTCTGCACCGCAACAGCGCAAGCCTGAAAGGCCACCCAATGACCGAGCAGATCGAACATTCCCTTACCCCGCAGGATTGCCTTGTGGCCGTCATGATTGCCGTTTCAGCCTCTGATGAAAACATGCGCACCGCCGAACTTGTGAAAATCGAAAGTGCCGTCAACAATCTGCCGATTTTTGCGGATTACGATATGGACCGGGTTGGCGTGGTGTCACGGACCGTGTTTGATCTCTTCAGCGTCGAAGACGGGCTTGATGCGCTGTTTGGCCTCATTCGTTCGGACCTGCCGGAACGGCTTAACGAGACCGCCTATGCCCTGGCCTGTGACGTAGGCGCGGCGGATGGCACGCTGAACGAACGCGAGCTGCGGCTTTTGGAAGAGTTGCGCTATGAGCTCAACATCGACCGCCTGCATGCCGCCGCAATCGAACGCGGCGCGCGGGCGCGTCACATGACACTATGATCCGCGCCCTCGCCACGCTCGCCATTCTTTTGCTTCCACTGACGGCCTTGGCCGGGACGGTTGACGTGCGCATTGATCTTTCGGATCAGGAAATGACCGTGTCGCTTGATGATCAAACGCAATATCACTGGCCGGTCTCGACCGCGCGGGCGGGTAAATGCACGCCCATCGGCACCTATGGCGTGCAATCGATGAAGCGCATGCATTATTCGACGCTCTACAAGAACGCGCCGATGCCGTGGTCGATCTTTTTCAGCGGCAATTACGCCATCCATGGCACCACCCAGATCGACCGCCTTAGCACCCCTGCCTCGGCCGGTTGCGTGCGCCTGCACCCCGAGAACGCCAAGGCGCTGTTTGACATGGTGCTTGAGAACGGTCGCGCCAATACCGTGATCCGGATCGAGGATTAAGGCATGTTGCTCAAAAGTGGGAACCGGTTTTGAGCGATCCGAACACGCGAAATCAATAGGTTAGAGCGTGTTGCGTGAATGCGAATGAACGCGACACGCTCTAAGGCACATTTCCCGGTTTCCCTTAGGGGGCAATCGGTGGTTAACTTACCCCACCATTCAAAAGAGGTTTTCAGATGCGCTGTGTTTTCGTGAATATCCGCTGCAAGCCCGGCACGTCCTATCGCGTCGCCGAGGCCATCGCCCTGCGCGAGATCCATTCAGAGCTATACTCGATCAGCGGGCCGTTTGATCTTTTGCTCAAGCTCTACATTCCGGAAAATGCCGATGTCGGGCATTACATCAACGAAAACCTGCTTGATATCGACAATATCGAGCGGACCGAAACAACGCTGACCTTCAAGGCATTCTAGAGCATGTCGCGTTCAGTCAAAATTCACGCAACA
>JAVVFB010000190.1:0-6599 GCA_032251095.1 Roseovarius sp.
GATCAGCTGCATTGCGAAATCCTTGAAGGCCAGCGTCGGGCCGTGAAACAGTTCCAAAAGGAAATGCCCGCTCTCAAGCTGTTTCAGCGGTGCGCGCGCCGCATGGCCAAAGCCCGCATAGGCGCGCGAGATGATGCCGCGGAACTCGGCGTCGGTGAAGGCATCGCCCAGAAACGGGCGCATCACGCGAAACGCGACCTCTTCATAACTTTGTCCCTCAAGCGCGCGGATCTCGGCCTTGCTCATTTCCGGGATCGATTCGGGCAGGTAAAGCCCGCCATCGCGCGCCAGCCCGCTCAACATCGCCTCTTCAAAGTTGAGCTTGGGGGAATTGCCCCGTGTCGAGATATATTTCACGTCATCTTGCCTTTCTCTGCCTGCCGCATCCGCCACAGGAAAAACCCGGTCATCGCCAGCCAGATAACCGCCAGCGAATACCACGTAATTGCATAGTTGAGGTGATCGTTCGGAATGCCGCTGATGTCCAGCGGCAGCGGCGTCACCCCCGGCTCGGTCACCGAGATCTTGCGGGCCACGATCAAATAGGGCTCGGTCCCGAGCAGGTCGGCCATCGGCGCAAGATCACGCGCGAACCAGATGTTTTTGGCCACGTCATTCTCGGGCGTCGAGCTTAGCCGTTCATCTGGCCAATGCAGGTTGCCGATGACCTCGATCATCCCCGCGGGCGGGGCCGGGAGCGGATCATTCACCGAGATGAACCCACGATCCAGAAGCACCCGACGCGCGCCGGTGTCAAAGGCGGAAATCAGGCGATAGCCTGCGCCGATCTGTTTTTGACTGACAAGCACGCGCAGCGCCGTGTCACCGAGCGTTCCGCGGACCTCTACCGGAAGATGGCGGTGATCGTTGATGTCGGGGCGGTCAGGCAGCACCGTCGGCGGCGCGGAAATCTGGGCCCGAATATCGGCAAGAATCGCCTCTTTCCAGGCGAGCCGGTCAAGCTGCCAGCTGCCGAGGGCGACAAGAACCGCCGCCCCGGCCAAGCCAAAGATCACAGGAATGATATAGCGGCGCACCGCGGGCCTCCGTCAAAGGAAAAGCGCGCACCACCGTGCGCGCCTTGATGTTTTGCCGTTCAGCGCGGATTGTTCAACCACATTCCGCGCCGACGCCGGGCTTAGCCGCCCCAGATATAGACAGCGGCAAACAGGAACAGCCAGACCACATCGACGAAGTGCCAGTACCAGGCCGCCGCCTCAAAGCCTACATGCTGTTCGGGGGTGAAATGACCGCGTTGCAGACGGAGCAAGCAGACGAACAGGAAAATCGTGCCGATAACCACATGCGCGCCGTGAAAGCCGGTCGCCATGAAGAAGTTGGCGCCATAGATGTTGCCCGAGAAACCAAAGGCCGCATGGCTGTATTCATAGGCCTGAAAGACCGTGAAGATCGCGCCAAGGGCAATCGCGATGATCAGGCCCCATTTCACGTCCTTTCGGTTGTTTTCGTGCACCAGTGCGTGGTGCGCCCATGTCGCCGCACAGCCCGAGCAAAGCAGGATCAACGTGTTGATCAGCGGCAGATGCCAGGGGTCGAATGTCTCGATGCCAACCGGCGGCCAGACCGCATCGACCATCGGGCTTTGCGGGCCCATCGGGTACATCGCGTGCTTGAAGAAGCTCCAGAACCAGGCGGCGAAGAACATGACCTCTGACATGATGAACATCATGAAGCCATAGCGCAGGCCGATCCGCACGACAGGTGTGTGATCGCCGGTTTCGCCTTCGTTCACCACATCGGCCCACCAGCCGAACATGACGTAAAGCACGCCGACAAGCCCGGCCAAAAGCATCCACGGACCATGGTCGTGGAAGAACAGGACCGCGCCGAACAGCATGACGAACCCCGCCAAAGAGCCGAGCAGCGGCCAGAGAGAGGGGGGCAGAATATGATAATCGTGATTTTTTTCGTGTGCCATCTTTGTATTTTCCCTCGTCGAAGGCTCAGTTCAATTGTGTATCGGTTGTGTTGCTCTGCTCAAGCGCCGCCCGGGCCTCTTGAGGCAGGTCAATTTCGTAGAACGTATAGGACAGGGTGATCGTATGCACGTATTTTGCGTCCCTGTCTGTTACGATTTCGGGGTCAACGTAAAACGTCACCGGCATTTGCACCCGTTCACCGGGTTGCAGCACCTGCTCGGTAAAGCAGAAACAGTCGATCTTGGTGAAGAACCCACCCGCCTCGTAGGGGGTGACATTATAGGCGGCAGAGCCGGCAACAACGCGGTCGGTCGGGTTATAGGCCTCGTAAAAGGCAAGGCCGGTCTCGCCGATCTTCAATTCCATCTCATGCACGACGGGCTTGAATTCCCATGGCATGTTGCGGTCCTTGCTGCCGTCAAAGCGAATCTTGATGGTTTGCTCAAGCACGGTATCGCTGGCGACGGCGGCAACGCCGGTAGTCCCGCCAAAGCCGGTCACCCTGCAGAACCAATTGTAAAACGGCACCGACGCCCAGGCGAGCCCGCCCATAAGCACCACAACACCCACAAGCCGGGTGGCGGTCTTGAGTTTCGCATCCACCGCCATCAGTTCGTCGCTCCCTGTTTGGCGGGAACCTTGAAATCGTTGTCCGACACCTTGGCAATCGTCAGGCCAAACACCAGTGCCACGAAAATCGCCAGCACAAGGCCAAGGCCAAGGTTGCGGCCAAAGCGGCGCTTGTGAAGCTCATGCTCTTCGCGAAAGCTCATGCCCAGCCCCCAAGACCAAAGCCCGCCAATGCGGCCTCGGCCAGAATCGCGGTGAAATGGGCGAACAGGTACCACAGCGACAGCTTGAACGCCTTCTTCTCGACACGGTAATCATCTGCCTCGGCCATGGCTTCGTCACGCCGCCAGATCGCATAGGCATCGCGCAGGAACATGGCGTTGAACACAAGAGCCACCGCAAGATAGACCGGCCCGCCAATCCCGGTAAACGCCGCGCCGACCGCAAGAATGGCCAGCAGGACAGTGTAAGCGAGGATATGCCTGCGGGTTGATTTGCGCCCATGCGTCACGGTCAGCATCGGCACGCCTGCCTTGTGGTAATCGCCCTTCATGAACAGCGCGAGCGCCCAGAAATGCGGCGGGGTCCACATGAAGATAAGCGCGAACATCAACACCGATTCGATGCTGATTGATCCGGTCGCCGCCGCCCAGCCGATCATCGGAGGGAACGCCCCGGCCGCGCCGCCGATGACGATATTCTGCGGCGTCCAGCGCTTGAGGCCAATGGTGTAGATCACCACGTAGAAAAAGATCGTGAACGCCAAAAGGCCCGCCGCCACCGCATTGGTGGCCAGCCAGAGCATCACGACCGACATCACCGCCAAGGTCACGCCAAAGGCAAATGCCTCATCGCGGGTGACCTTTCCTGCGGGAATCGGGCGCTTGCTGGTCCGCTTCATCAGCGAATCAATATCGGATTCCCACCACATGTTGAGCGCGCCCGCGGCGCCCCCACCGACGGCAATGAACAGGATCGCCGCCAGACCCACGATGGGATGCACGCCAACCGGCGCCGCCAAAAGGCCAACAAACGCGGTGAACACAACAAGAGTCATCACCCGCGGCTTGAGCAGGGCGAAGAAATCGCCGAACTCGGCCTCGCCGGGCTGCGCCGTCTCGGCGGTGGTGTTGGTGTTGATGGTCGCGTCGCTCATATGGCTCTCCGCTGGCCCCTAAGGGTCACGTTTGGAATGGATGCGCGCAGAGTGCGCGCAACCCTGTGGGCTTAGTTGGCCGATGCCACGTCAACCGAGCGCGGCGTGCCGGCATATTCCTCGATCGCGCCATCAAGCCATTTTTCGTATTCGGCTTCGCTCACCACCTTGACGGTGATCGGCATATAGGCATGGGCCTGGCCGCAAAGCTCTGAACACTGACCGAAATAGATACCCTCTTTCTCGGCCTTGAACCAAAGCTGGCCCAGACGGCCGGGAACCGCATCCTGCTTCACACCAAAGGCGGGAATGGTCCAGCTATGGATCACATCGGCGCCTGTCAGCTGCATCACGACAACCTTGTTGACCGGAACGACAACCGAAGTATCGGTGGCCAGCAGGAATTCATCCTTGCTATAGCCCGCCTCGATCAATTGTGCCTCAACCTCCGGGCTCATGCGGTTCTCACCGCCGGTTGCCGGCGCGCCGATCATGTAGCTGTCAAAACCGAAATCATGGTCGGTATATTCATAACCCCAGTACCACTGATAACCGGTGACCTTGATATGCACTTCGCCCTCGGGGATTTCCTGTTGTTTGAACAGAATCGGAAGAGAGAACGCACCGATAAACACCAGAATGACAATCGGGATGATGGTCCATGCAATCTCGATCGGGGAATTATGCGTGAAGGTCGCCGAGGTCGCGTTTGCGCGGCGGTTATAGCGCACGGCCACAATCGCCAGAAGCACGGTCACGAAAACCACGATCGCGATGATGATCACGTTGATCATCCCGTCGAGCCACTGAAGATCGCGGGCCAGCTCTGTCGCGGCGGGTTGGAACCCCGTCTCGCCATTTGTGGGTTTGCCGACAATCTCTAGACCGTCCTGCGCCATGGCAGGAAGGGCGGAAAGGGCGGCCAGAACGGCCATAAGGCTTGAAGTTAGTCGCATTTTAACCCCTGATCGGTTGAAGCGGTTCATATATCTTTGTACGGGCCGACCCACCCAAAGGCGGAATCCCATTGTCTCAGTGCCGTTTAAAACCATATTATGCCCCAGACGACAAGAAAGACCATTGCGGCAAACAGACGCTTTTTTGATTTAGATCAAATTAATCGTCCTCGCCTCATCGCCGCCATATAGGACATATGCCTCCATGACCGATACCCCTTTTCGCCCATTTGACACGCTTCTGGACCGCGATGCGGCGCTTGCGCGCCTGCAAGAGGCCACACGAGGCGCCGATGATGGCGAGCTTTTTCTGGAACGGCACCGCTCCGAAGGGCTGTTGTTTGACGATGGTCGCGTCAAGACAGCGTCTTACGAGGCGACCGAAGGATTCGGCCTGCGGGCCGTGCGCGGCGAAGTCACGGGATATGCACATTCCTCCGAGGTGACCGAGGCGGCCCTGACCCGCGCCGTTGAAACGGCGCGGCTGGCCGTGGGCGCAGGTGGCGGCACGCTGGCTGCGGCGCCCGCACTGACCAACCGGCGGCTTTACACGGATGCCGATCCGATTGCCGGGGCAAGCTTTCCGGTCAAGCTTGAGACCCTGCGCGAGATTGACGCCTTCGCCCGCGACCTTGATGCCCGCGTGGTGCAGGTCTCGGCCTCGATTGCCGCCTCTCTGCAAGAGGTCACAATCCTGCGCGCCGATGGCACCGAGGTCAGCGACACGCGCCCGATGACGCGGGTCAATGTCTCGATCATCGTCGATGAACAGGGGCGGCGCGAACAAGGCAGTGCCGGTGGCGGCGGGCGCGTGGGGCTTGATGGCATGCTCGACCCCGCCGACTGGCAGGCCAAGACCCGCGAAGCGCTGCGCATCGCGCTTGTCAACCTGCGCGCCGAGCCTGCGCCCGCGGGGGTGATGGACGTGGTGCTTGGCCCCGGCTGGCCCGGCATTTTGTTGCACGAGGCAATCGGCCATGGCCTTGAGGGTGATTTCAACCGCAAGGGCAGCTCGGCCTTTGCCGGGCTGATGGGCCAGCGAATTGCGGCGCCGGGCGTGACGGTGCTGGATGATGGCACGATCCCGGATCGACGCGGCAGCCTCACCTTTGACGATGAAGGCACGCCATCGGGCAAAAACGTGCTGATCGAGGACGGGATATTGGTCGGCTACATGCAGGACCGCCAGAACGCCCGCCTGATGGGGGTTGCCCCCACCGGAAACGGGCGGCGCGAAAGCTATGCCCATGCGCCGATGCCGCGCATGACCAACACCTATATGCTTGGCGGCGAGGCCGAGCCCAGAGATCTTGTGGCCGAACTCAGGGACGGTATCTATGCCGTGGGCTTTGGCGGCGGGCAGGTCGACATCACCAATGGCAAGTTCGTCTTTAGCTGCACCGAAGCCTATCGCGTGAAGGATGGCAAGGTTGGCGCCCCGGTCAAGGGTGCCACGCTGATTGGCGACGGCGCGACAGCGCTCAAGCAAATTCGCGCGCTTGGCAGCGATATGGCGCTTGACCCCGGCATGGGAAATTGCGGCAAACAGGGTCAATGGGTGCCGGTCGGCGTGGGCCAACCAACGGTTTTGATCGGCGGCTTGACGGTCGGCGGATCGGCCACCAACTAGCGGGCGGCGCACCCAACCGGTCTGATCCAGCGGAATGCGCTATCGCGCATGCTTTAGTGCAAGAGACGAAAGACGCGGCGTGACGTGCTTCAAAACCCCTCACGCTCCCCTGTTTCATCGTTCTCCAAATACTCATTCCAGGCCCGTATCACCGCGCGCGCCGCCAAGTGGGTTGAAAGCCTATACCGCCTCTACTTCAAAACCCGAAAGTTCTCGTGGGTTATGACGCGGAAGCTGTCTGAGACCTTGTCGCGGAATTTCGTCCGGTCCTGCGGGATGGTTTCACGCATGAATGCAAGGATGGCGTCGGCGAACTGCTTTTGACGTGGGTCGTCGCGATTGTGGGT
>JAVVFB010000191.1:0-6492 GCA_032251095.1 Roseovarius sp.
AGAACGGCCGCATTCTGTTTGTCGGCACCAAGCGTCAGGCCGCTACGCCGATTGCCGATGCCGCCGATAAATGTGCACAGTATTACATGAACCACCGCTGGCTTGGTGGCACGCTGACCAACTGGCAGACCGTGTCGAAATCGATCCAGCGCCTCAAGCAGATCGACGAAGCCCTTGAGGGCGGCGCAGAAGGCCTGACCAAGAAAGAACGTCTTGGCATGGAACGTGACCAGGGCAAGCTTCAGGCGTCGCTTGGCGGGATCCGTGAAATGGGCGGCGTGCCGGACCTTCTGTTCGTCATCGACGTGAAAAAAGAAGCCCTGGCCGTTGCCGAAGCCAACAAGCTTGGTATCCCGGTTGTGGGTATCGTCGACACCAACTGTTCGCCCGATGGTATCGACTATATCATCCCCGGCAACGATGACGCGGCCCGTGCCATCGCGCTTTATTGCGATCTGGTAAGCCGCGCAGCCCTGGACGGTATGACCGCCCAGATGGGCGCCGCCGGTGTTGACCTTGGCGCGATGGAAGAGGCGCCGATGGAAGAGGTTCTGGCCGAGGCCGCAGCTCCCGAGACCGCCGCAGCCGAAGGCTGAGCGACGTCACGACATTGACATGAGGGCCGGGTATCAACCTGCCCTCAATCCCTGACTGATTTGAGGAGAGCCAAGATGGCGATCACAGCTGCAATGGTAAAAGAACTGCGCGACTCGACGGGCGCAGGCATGATGGACGCGAAAAAAGCGCTGACCGAGACCGATGGCGATATGGACGCCGCGGTTGACTGGCTGCGCACCAAGGGCCTTGCGAAAGCGGCCAAGAAATCTGGCCGTACCGCGGCCGAAGGTCTGGTTGCGGTTCAGGTCGAAGGTGGCCGTGGGGTTGCCGTTGAAGTGAACTCGGAAACCGATTTTGTTGCGAAAAACGCCGAGTTTCAGGGCATGGTCGGCGGAATCGCCAAGGCCGCCCTTGGCGCGGCTGATCTTGAGGCGCTTCTGGTGGCTGACATGGGCGGCAAAAGCGTTGCCGATACCGTGAACGCCAAGATCGCCACCATCGGCGAGAACATGTCGGTGCGCCGCATCGCCGCGCTTGAGGGCGATACGGTTGTGTCCTACGTGCACAATGCCGCCGCCGATGGCATGGGCAAGATCGGCGTACTGGTCGCTCTGAAAGGTGACGCGGGCTTTGGTCGTCAGGTTGCGATGCATATCGCCGCCACCAACCCTGCCTCGCTTGATGAGGCCTCGCTTGACCCGGCGGTTGTCGAAAAGGAAAAGCAGGTTCAGATCGAGATCGCCCGCGAATCCGGCAAGCCCGATGCGGTGATCGAAAAGATGATCGTCGGTCGCATGGCCAAGTTCATGTCCGAAGTGACCCTGCTGGGCCAGGCCTTCGTGATGAACCCTGACCTTACCGTGGCGGCCGCCGCCAAGGAAGCCGGCACAGAGATCACCGGGTTCATTCGCCTTGAAGTAGGTGAAGGCATCGAGAAGAAAGAAGAAGATTTCGCCGCCGAAGTGGCCAAGGTCGCGCAGGGCTAAGGCCCGCGATCTCCTGATCTTTCAACGGGCGTCCTCTCGCGGGGGCGCCCTTTTGGATTTGGGCCGCACCACGAAAAAAGCGGTGCTGCCCATGAGGGCAACACCGCTAATTCGACCAGCCGTTTATTGGGGATGAAACGACAGTCAATTAGCGCCGACCGCCAACCCAGAAAAATAAGGGCCGACGGCCGACATCCGGTAGGACCGGAGAGGACAGTGTTTCCCACAATATTAAGGTAGAACCATCCCCATGTTCCCGGGCTATAAAGCCACCACTCACGGAACGTCGCCATCATGCTCTTTTACCGAGGGTCATGGAAGTATGGAATTCCATACCTCATTATAACCTCTTGTTATTAAGTGCGTTATTTTTCAAGAATGAAAATTTGATTCTGAAATGCAGCTTTGAGGACCGCTTGCGCCGTGGTTTCAACGTTCAGAGCAGCCCGTGCCAGCCGCAAATGCTTTTCGACGGTCGCCGGGGTGAGTCCGATCAGGACCGCGATGTCCTGAACCGTCTTGCCATCGCCAACCCAGCCCAGAACTTCGCGCTGTCGCGACGTCAAACTGCGGCCCGGTGCCGTATAGGGCAGGGACAGGATACGCAGATGCGCAAGGTTGTTCAGCGCCAGGATGCCTTCGCCAACGCTCTGCCACATATCATCAACTTCGCTCTGAGTCATACCCGGGCGTGCCGTCAGGGCAATTGCCCCCTTGGTGCGTGGTGATAGCGATTTGAAGCTGATCGAATAGCCGGCCTCTACATTCTGCGCCCGGTTGAATTCGTATACCTTTTGTTCTTCCGCTGACATCTTGCCGTTGGCGTTCATCTCTTTCAGGCGCGACCACGAGCAGGCGCCATCGTTTTGAAGGGCCCACCGCACCATGGGGGCATGAAAATACAAGCCACCGCCGATGAAAACATCTGTGTATTTGTTGCTGTGATTGGTCAAGATTACAAAATCATCAGGATTTCCGAGGGAGGTTGGTGTGCGATAGCGTGTGTAGCCGTAAATCAACCTGTCGAACCCATAGTCGGCCATATATTTTGTATGGAGACTCCATAACTCTTCCATGCTGGTAGAGTTCAGCAGCGCATTGACCTTTTCGGCTTCGATCATCAGCTGCTCTCCAGATGGCCAAGCATGGCCTCAAGCGCAAGCCCATATCCCTTGGCGCCAAAACCACAGATCACGCCGACGGCAACGCCTGCAATATAGGAGGCATGGCGAAACTCTTCGCGTGCATGCGTGTTCGATAGATGAAGCTCGATCAGCGGCAACTCGACCGAGCTGACCGCGTCGCGGAGCGCAATCGAGGTATGCGTATAGGCACCGGCATTCAGGACAAGGCCGTCATAACGCCCGCGCGCCGCGTGGATCTCATCGACAAGCGCACCTTCGTGATTGCTCTGCATAAAGCCCAGTTCGATACCAAGCGTCTTTGCCTTGTTGCGGCACATGGCCTCAATATCGGCAAGGGTGGTATGGCCGTAGATGTCGGGTTGGCGCGTGCCAAGGAGGTTGAGGTTCGGGCCGTTCAGGATCAGAATTGCTGTCATGTCAGTTCTCCTAGATTTGAGTCATAAACTGCTAATCATTAACCTGTCGAGACCGCTAGGCACTGAAATCGTTTACATTTTGGCCGGTGGCTTGTGGGCGGACCATGGGAAGGGGTGCAATTTGTCCAATTTCAGCGGATATACCCGTCAGAAATACATGAGGAATTGAATGTAAGTTGTTGATTAGGAACGTAAATATGTGCGATTTCATTGATCTAAACCGATGGGTTTGCTTTTATTAATTTACATAATACTGATTATGCGCATTTTGACTTTCACCAAGGCGCTACCTGTAAGATCGGTTCGATATGACCTGCATGCGCATCTCCGGGCATGTGAATTGCCCTCTCAGCGGATCACGACACGGCGCCTGGATCACCCGTAACCCAAGCCAGATCGCGATGGCGGCAAAGACTGCGCCGCCCACGGCTTGCCCGATCAACACGCCATGCGCGCCCCAGATCGCCCCGAACGCCATGGCAAAGGGTAAGGTCCCAAGCGTCTGGCGCGCCCAGTTGACACCGGTGGAATAGCCCGGATGCCCAAGGTTGTTGAACGATGCGTTCGAGACAAAAATCGCCCCGTTGAAGAACGACGCAAGCGCCAGCGGTCCGCAATAGAGGTACAACAGCGAGCGCATCATCCCGGTGGCGTCAAACAGCCCGGCAATCGGACCGCGCAGCGCGAACAACAGCGCCGACATCACCAGCACGTAGATCGCCAGAAACTTCAGCCCTTCAAAGAAGGTCTCTTGCACCCGATCAAGACGCCCTGCCCCGAAATTCTGGCCGAAAATCGGCCCAATCGCGCCAGAGAGCGCCAGGACGACGGAAAACACCACCGGTATCATCCGGTTGATCACCGCCATGCCGGCCACCGCATCATGGCCGTATTTCGCCATTTCCCGCGTCACGATGGCGGCACCCACCGGCGTGGCAATGGTGCCAAGCACCGCCGGCAAGGCGATCTCTGCGGCCTCGCGGAAATCGCGCGCAACGCATTGCGGGCGTGGCATGGCAAAGGCCTGATAGCGAAACACCGCAAGACCGATTGCAAGGGCCATCGTCGCCAGCCGCGCCACCACAGTGGCCAGTGCCGCACCGTTCAACCCCATGCCAAGCGTAAAGATCAACAATGGGTCCAGCACCGCGTTGACACCCCCGCCCAAAAGCGCCGGATACATCGCCCCGCGCGCATCGCCATAAGAGCGCAGAACCGCCACGGCGACCATCGACAGGCCCGATACCAGGGTTGTCGGCAGGATGATCCAAAGATAGCCTGCCGCCAGATCGGCCACCGTGCCCGTGGCCCCGATCAGCCCAAGGATATCGCCGATAAACGGCAGCGCCAGAACCGGCAGTAGAATGCCCACGATAATCGCGATCACCGCTACACTCGTCGCATATTCACGCGCATCAACCCCGTTTTCCGCGCCCATGGCCCGCGCCACAAGCGCGCCCGCGGTGATCGACAGGCCGATGTTCACCGCACTGGCAAAGAACATCACCGTGCTGGCATAGCCTGCCGCTGCCGCCAGTTCTTCGCGCCCCAGCATCGAGATGAACACGATATCCAGAAGATCGACAGCGAAGATCGCCATCAAGCCGATGCTCGAGGTGAATGACATGACCGTGACATGCCGCAAAAGGCTGCCTTGGGTGAAACTTATGCCGCTATGCTGATAGGCCATGCTCTGCTCCGGGCTATGATATGGCCTGTGCAGGTATACCCAAATCGCGGCGGCGCAATGCGCAAGAGGTCAACAAACAGTGACTGTGCGCCAATGCCTAGCCGCGCACCGCCGTGAGGTGCACCAATCGCGCCCCGGCCTCGAAGAACACGGTCTTGAAGCCACAAAACCGTTCGCTATAGCGATCCACCGCCGCGACCGGCAGGCCGCTTTCGTCGTCCTTGAGCAGCGCCAGTGCCGCCGCGCGGCCAAACACGGTTCCGGGGCCGATGCCCCGCCCGGAATAGCCAAACACCGCCAGAGCCTCGGGCCCGAGCCGTAAAATGCGCGGCAGATGATCCTGCGTCATGGCGATCTTGCCGCTCCAGGCGTGTTCGATTTGCGTTCCCGCCAGCCGCGGATAGAGCTTGGCCAGCTTGCGCTCGGCCCAGTTGGTATGGGTTGGCACGTCGCGCCCCATGCCACCGATGATCACGCGCCCGGCCTCGTCCCGGCGGATCGAGGTCATGATCAGCCCGGTATCCCACGCCCCCTCGCCCCCCGCCAGGATATCCCCGGCAAGGTTGTCGCCGAGCGGCTTGGTGGCAAGCTGAAAATACTGCACCACCGGCACATCCGGCAGCGCCATATGCGCCACCTGCTGATGATAGGCATTGGTCGCCACCAAAAGGCGACGCGCCCGGATCTTGCCTGACCGGCTTGTGACCACCCATTGACCGCCGCGTCGCTCGGCCCCGGTAATGGGGCTGTTTTCATAGATCCTTGCGCCCTGCTCTACTGCGGCCCGCGCCAGACCGCGCGCATAGGCAAGGGGCTGAATCGTGCCGGCGCGCGGATCAAACAGCGCCCCGCCAAAAGCCTCGCTTGCCGTGCGCCGTGACACCTCATCCGCCGCGAGATAGCGCACCGGCGCACCGCGCGCTTCAAGCTGCGCAAGCCGGGTTTTGAGATGTGCCTCGCCGGTCGGACCATGCGCAAGGTGCAAGGTGCCCGCGCGTTTGGCCTCGCAGGCGATATCGTGCTCTGTGATCAGCTTGAAAACGGCATCCGGGGCCTCGGACAGAACCGTGTTAAGATGCTCGCCCGGGCCTTCGCCAAGGGCCTTGCACACCTCATCGGGCGGCAGCCAAAGCCCGGCATTGACCAGCCCGACATTGCGCCCCGATCCACCGTGACCAACGGTATTGCCCTCCATAACGGCCACCTCGGCGCCCTGCCCGGCGGCCGCAAGCGCCGCCGACAACCCGGTAAAGCCGCCGCCGATCACCACCAGATCGACACCAAGATCGCCCTGAAAACCGAGCGCTTGAAAGGTCTCGGCCGCGCTTTGCCGCCAGAGGTTTCCAGGTCCGCTCATCGCCGCAACATCCGCTCTGCGGCGGCAATGATCGAGGCCTTTGACGGCATCGTGACGCCATATGCCGGGCCGGTGGCGATAAAGCTGTCTTCGGCCACCTCGCGTGCCACGGGCACGTTCAGGCGTTCCCCAAAGAGCGCGGCGAGACCTTCGGCTTGCCCGCCGGTGCGGCGACATTCGTCAACGATCAGGATGCGGTCACAGCCCTCGACCGCCTCGACAAGCGCCTCTTCCGCAAGCGGCGCAAGCCAGCGCAGATCGACCACCCGCACCCCCTCGCCAAGCTCAGCCATCGCCTGATGGCTCAGGTAACAGCCATTGCCATAGGTCACGATTGCAA
>JAVVFB010000192.1:0-6452 GCA_032251095.1 Roseovarius sp.
CCAGCAACTCCGGCGTGGCACCAAACCGCGCCAGCGCCGCCGCATCGCTGCCGTCGAAAACCAGCGCCACATCCGCGGCGAAAGAGACCAGCGTGGTCGGCTGCAATTCGCCCACCTGATTGGCCTCGCGCAGCGCCTTGTTGTTATCGCGCAATTGTTGGTTGGCCTTGCGCAGCGATTGCAGGTCCGTATCAAGCTTGCGCATCGCCTGTGACTGCTCTGACTGGCCCGCCTCATTTGCGGCCTCGACCGCCGCCAGCTTGTCGCGCAGCGTCTTGACCCGCTCTTCAAGCTGAGCGTTGGCCAGCTTTTCGTCCGCAAGCTGCTGCTTCAGTGCCGCGACGTCATCGCCTGCACCCTCGGGTCCGGCGTCCTGTCGGGCCTCAAGACCCTGCGCTATGCGGTCAAGCGCTGCGGTGATCCGCGCTTCCAGCTCGTCTATCTGGCTCATCGCCTTGGTTCCTCACTTGTCTTTGCCCATATCCTTGCCCTGCCCTCATCGAATCGCACATCAGGCGGGTTTTGTGCAAGTCTAGCGAACCGCCAGACAAAATGCGCCCCCTTTACCGCTATTCGCCCGCCATTGCGCGGGGCGATGCTTGATCTTTGGGGCCGGGCTGTTATGCAACGCCCATCTGTTGCCACTTCAAAGGATGTCATCCCGTGGATATCGCCGCCCTGCGCACTGCCAATCCCGATCACTGGAAAAAAGCCACCGCCATTCGCGCCCTGACGCTGGATGCCGTGGCCGCCGCCAATTCCGGCCACTCCGGCATGCCCATGGGCATGGCCGATGTGGCGACGGTGCTTTATGAAAAACACCTCAAGTTTGATGCCGCCAACCCCGACTGGCCGGATCGTGACCGCTTCATCCTGTCGGCGGGTCATGGCTCGATGCTGCTCTATTCGCTGCTGCATCTGACCGGCTACGCGGACATGACCCTTGAGCAGGTCAAGAACTTTCGCCAATGGGGCGCGATCACCGCGGGCCACCCCGAATATGGCCACGCGAAGGGCATCGAAACCACCACCGGCCCGCTTGGTCAGGGGATTGCCAATTCGGTCGGCTTTGCCATGGCCGAGGAAATGCTGCGCGCGCGCTTCGGGCGCAAGCTTGTCGATCACTACACCTATGTGATCGCCGGTGACGGCTGCCTTATGGAAGGCATCAGCCAAGAGGCGATCGGCCTTGCCGGGCGGCACGCGCTTGGCCGCTTGATCGTGCTTTGGGACAACAACAACATCACCATCGACGGCACCGTCGATCTTGCCGATCGCACCGATCAGGTAAAACGCTTCCGCGCCAGCGGTTGGCAGGTGCTTGAAATCGACGGCCATGATCCGGCGGCGATTGATACGGCCCTGAGCGAGGCGAAGAAAACCAATAAACCGACGATGATCGCCTGCAAGACCCATATCGCCCTTGGCCATGCCGCACAGGATACGTCAAAGGGCCACGGCGCGCTGACAAATCCCGAACAGCTTGCGGCGGCGAAAGAGGCCTATGGCTGGCCCTATGGCCCGTTCGAGGTTCCCGCCGATGTCAAATCCGCATGGGAAGAGATCGGCAAGCGCGGCGCGTCCGAACAGGCCGCATGGGCCGCCCGTCTGGCGGAAATGTCAGCCCCGCGCCAGGCCGAATTCACCCGCATCTTCGAGCGCGAAGCCCCCGCGAAACTCTCGGCGCGGATCAAGGCGCTCAAGAAACAGATCAGCGAAGAAGCCCCCAAGGTGGCCACGCGCCAATCCTCGGAAATGGTGCTTGAGGTGGTCAACCCGGTGATGCAGGAAACCGTTGGCGGCTCGGCTGATCTGTCGGGGTCAAACAACACCCGCTCGGGCGATATGACCGTGTTTGACGTGGACAACCGCAAGGGGCGCTATGTCCATTGGGGCATCCGCGAGCATGGCATGGCGGCGGCGATGAACGGCATGGTTCTGCATGGCGGCATCCGCCCTTACGGCGGCACCTTCATGTGCTTTACCGATTACGCGCGCCCCGCAATGCGGCTTGCCGCGCTGATGAAAATCCCGACCGTCTTTGTCATGACCCACGACAGCATCGGCCTTGGCGAAGATGGTCCCACCCACCAGCCGGTCGAGCATCTCGCAATCAGCCGCGCCACGCCCAACACCTGGGTGTTCCGCCCCTGTGACACGGTTGAAACCGCCGAGGCCTGGGAACTTGCGCTGACCTCGAAACAGACGCCTTCGGTGATGTCGCTGACCCGTCAGGGCCTGCCGACGCTGCGCCGCGAGCATAAGACCAAGAACATGACCGCGCAGGGGGCCTATGTTCTGGCCGATGCGATCGGCAAGCGCGAGGCGATCCTGATGGCGACCGGCTCCGAGGTGGAAATCGCCATGGCGGCGCGCGATCTGCTGCAAAAGGACGGGATCGGTACGCGGGTCGTGTCGATGCCCTGCTGGGAGCTGTTCGAGGAGCAGGACGAGGCCTATCGCAAGCGCGTTCTGCCCGGTGGCCCGGTGCGGGTCGCGGTCGAGGCGGCCATTCGCTTTGGATGGGATCGCTGGCTTTATGGCGAGCGTGGCCGTCGGGATAAGGGCGGTTTCATCGGCATGCATGATTTCGGGGCCTCGGCCCCTGCCCCAACGCTTTACAAGGAATTCGGCATCACCGCCGAGGATGTGGCGGCCAAGGTCAAATCGCTGCTCTAACCTTGTGAGCATTGCAAAGATCAAAGCCCCCGGATGCCACCGCATTCGGGGGCTTTTCACTGACCTTAGCGACGCGCCGCCGCTATCGCCAAACCATCGGTCACGGCGGTGAACACCTCGCTAAAGGACGGGCGGGCATCGGGGCACTCTGCCTTGACCGCCTCGGACACCATCGACATCAGGCTTGAGCCGCCCACATAGATCACCCGGTCAATGCCCTGCGCCCTGACGCCCGAAAGGCACAGCGTTTCGCGCAGGCCCGCGCGAAGCACCTGCGCCTGTGATGACAGGCAGGCGTTGAGCACATCAGGCGGCAGGGCGGCGCAAAGACCACGTTCAACCGGATCAAGCGAAATCACCGATGTGCCCTCTCCGGCATTGGCCGCGATCTTGCCGCGCTCGACGGCAAAGGCCACCTCATGGCCAAGCTCATCTTCAAGCAGGGTTGCGAGGCGCGCAAGCTTTTCCGGCTCAAGCGCCAATCGCCGCATTTCGTCGACCCGTCGGCGGTTCTGGGGGGTATAGAGAAACGGGATTTTCTCCCATGTGGCGAGATCGTTGAAGATCGCGTTTGGCACCGGCGAGCGGCCCGGCCCCATCACCTTGCGAAGCTCTGATCCCTTGCCGAGCAGGGGCATCACCCGCTCGATGCTGATCGCACGATCAAAATCGGTGCCGCCGATCCGCACGCCGTGATTGGCAAGCACCGACACGCCACCGCGGGTGGATCGGAACACCGAAAAATCCGAGGTGCCGCCGCCGATATCCACGATAAGCCCGATCTCGCCCGCAGTCTCCAATGCGCCGCTGGCGATGGCCGCGGCCTCGGGTTCGGGCAGGAAATCCACCTCTTTGAACCCGGCGGCGAGATAACAGGCGCGCAGGTCGGCCTCGGCCTGTGCCTCGCGCGGATCGTTTGCGCCATGAAACACCACCGGGCGACCAGAGAGCACGCGATCGAACGTCACCCCGGCCTGTGCTTCGGCGCGGGTCTTGATGTGGCTCAGAAAGCGGGCGATGATCTCGACAAAGGTCACGCGCTCGTTCAGGATCTGGCGGGTTTCATGCATCAGCGGCGTGCCAAGCACCCGCTTGAGCGCGCGCATGAACCGGCCCTCGATCCCGTCAAGCAGCGCCCGATTGGCCGCCTCGCCGATCAGGGTTTTCCGGGTGTCAAATTCAAAGAAAAACGTGGTCGGCAGGGTTGTCTGGCCCGGCATCATCTCGATCAGCTGCGGCTTGCCATCGCGCAGATAGCCCGCCGCCGAGTTCGAGGTGCCGAAATCCAGACCCAAAACGGGACCGCGCTGTGCCATGGCTGATCTTGACCCCGGTTGAGAACAAAGGCCGTTGGGTATCCCTCAAGCTCTGGCCTGTCAAGCACGAGCGGCGGCTTCAGGGCCGCGCGCCAATCTGATCCAGGGCCCCGGTATCGCGCGCGCCCGCCGCGTCGATATAATAGGCGCGCGCGGCATCCAGCAGATCGCGCATGGCGCCATAGGCATAGCTTGAATCGTTCAGAAACGAGGTGGCCATGCTGGCGCTCAGGTGATGATCCCGGATCAGGCGATCAACGGTCTGGTTGGTGTTGCGGGCATTCGTTTCAACCTGGATACGCTCCTGATCAAGCCAAAGGCTTGTGCGGTCCTTGGGCTCGGCCATGTCCAGGGCGCGGATTTCGACAAGAATGCGGGCAATTTCGGTGCGCAAGCCGTTGTAAAGCTTTGTGACTTCACCTTGTGGGCGTTGGGTGAAATGCGTGGCGTTGCGGCGCATGTGTTTGATCGACTTGACCGCGCGCACGATCTGTCCGGCGATATCGCGCATCAGGTAGACATCCGCCATTGCGGGTGCGGGCAAGTCCTTGCTTCCGACGCGGGTGGCAAATTCGATGACCGCAGAATAGAGCGTCTTGACGCGATGGTCGTACAGCGTGTCAAGATCGACATCCATTGCCGTGCGACTTGCCTCAACTGTGGCCGCTATATCTTTGGTTTTAAAAAGTTCTGTCCGGTGCAGGTTCAGCCCGTGCACGATCAGCTCGACCGCGTTCTCGTAGAGGTGATGCACCTCTTTGCGCAGGGCGACCTGAATGGTCTGGGGGAACTCATCCACCGCCTCGGAGAGATATTTCGGCTGGCTCAGATCCTGGATCGGCTGAACGATCACCCGCTCTAGAAAAGCCACGAGCCGATGGATGAAGGGCAGTATAAGAACGACGCCCAATAGATTGAAAATAGTGTGAAAAACCGCCAGTTTTATAGCATGGTCTTCGGCATTGATGCCAAGCCAGACACTTGTGATATCCACCACCAGGCGGATCTGGCCAATGAAGATCAGCGCCACCCCCGCCGTCAGCAGATTGAACATCAGATGCGCCAATGCCAGCCGCTTGCCCTGAAAATTCGCGCTCAGCGCGCCGATAATGGCGGTGACCGTGGTGCCGATATTGGCACCGATCGCAAGCGCCAGGGCGTTTTCATAGCTGATCTGCCCGGCGCCGAGCGCCGTGATGATCAGCACCATGGTGGCATGGCTGGATTGCATCACCACCGTCGCCGCCGCCCCGGTGAGCGTATAGACCATCAGCCCCAAAACCCCGGTCATGGCAAAACGGGTCAGGTCGAGCTGATCCTTGAAGGCCTCGAATCCCTCTTTCATGTGATGGATGCCGAGGAATAAAAAACCAAGTCCGGCAAGCACATAGCCAGCACCCTTAAGGTATTTTGAACGCTGGAACACCAGCACGATACTGATCGCCAGCATCGGCAGCGCATAGGCCGAGATATTGACCTTGAGACCAAACCCCGCCACCAGCCAGGCGCCCGTGGTGGTGCCGATATTCGCGCCGAAAATGATGCCGACCCCAGCCAGAAGCGGAATAAGCCCCGCCGAGAGGAATGAAATGGTGATCACCGACACAAGCGAGCTTGATTGCATGATCGTCGTGGCGATGGCCCCGAAGCCAAGCGCGCGGGTGACGGAGCCGGTTGCCATGTCAAGGGCGCGTTCAAGATAGCCGCCGCTGAACAGCTTGAACCCATCCTCAAGCATCAGCATGCCAAACAGGAAAATCGCCACGCCGGCGGCGATCTCCTGAAAATCCGGGCTGATCCAGAAGCCAAAGACAAGCAGCCCAAGGATCACCGGCAAAAACAGAAGCTTCGTCATGATGCAAACAACCCCATGCAAGTGGACCATGCAAACACATTGGCGCCGCTCTGGCCTTGAGGTGAATCAAGCACTCGCAATCCGGGCTTTGGCCACGCGCCTTGCCACGGCCGCAAACGGCGTTAGCGCAATCATCGCGACGTGGATTGGCTTTGCAGTCACGGTTAACGCTAACAATCTGAATTTCAAGTGAAATCCGCCTTTTCCACCTTTCCGCCAATGGTGCTTGCGTCTATATCGCCCCCAATCTCATCCACAGGAGTCTGCCATGACCGTCACAGTAGGCATCAACGGCTTTGGCCGTATCGGCCGCGCCACCCTCGCCCATATCTCAGAGAGCCTGCGCGAGGATATCAAGGTCGTCAAGGTCAACGCCACCGGCCCGCTTGAGACCGCCGCGCATCTGATGCGCTATGACTCGGTGCATGGCCGTTTCCCCCATCCGATCACACTTGGCGACAACACAATGGATCTGGGCCGTGGCCCGATCGAGATGTTTTCGACCTATGACATGAACGAGCTGGATTGGGAGGGCGTTGATGTGGTGCTGGAATGTACCGGCAATTTCAACGACGGCCTCAAGGCCAACACGCACCTTGAGC
>JAVVFB010000193.1:0-6394 GCA_032251095.1 Roseovarius sp.
AGGGCGCGAACCACTCCCAGTTCTGCGCCGCCGTGTCATTGACGATCAGGTATTTCTTGCGGGTATAAACCGGCGCCTCGGTCAGCTCATGCAACTGCCCGGCCTCCACATGCGCCGCCGCCAAGGCGCGCGGAAGATAGGCCGAGCCGCCGCGATCAAGCAGGAACTGAAGCGCCCACCACGAGCTGTCGAAACTGATCCGCGCGATGCCGGCGTCATGATAGCTTTCGCCATGGCTGCGCCGATAGTCTTCGCCGTGATCGACAAACACGTAAAACGGGTCGGCCTTGATCGGCGTGTCGGCGCGGTCGGAATACAGCACAAGCTCTTCATGAGGCAGGGCATGCACGCTCTGTGCGCCATGGGTCACGGTTTCATAGGTCAGAATCACATCGACCATCCCCGAGGCAAGCCATTCCTCAAGATCACGCCCATTGCCCTGATGCACCGAGACCGCCATTTCCGGGTGCCCCGAGACAACCCCGTCAAAAAACGCGCGCCCCGGCCCATGCCACAATTCGCGGTCACAACCAAAGGTACAGACCGAGCTAAGCCCCGCAGGCAGGCCGGTTTCAAACCGCGCTTGCCGCCATAAACCATTGATAACACGCGCATAGCGCAAAATTTTGGTCCCCGCAGGCGTCAGGGTGGTGCCCGATTTCTGACGGTTCAAAAGCTGTTGACCAAGCTCATCCTCAAGCGTCTTGAGGCGCGCGGTCACGGTGGATTGGGTCACATGAAGCTTTTGCGAGGCGCGCATGAAGTTGCCGGTATCGACGATGGCCAGCAAGGTTTGCAGGGCGGTCAGGTTCATGGCGGCGCACTAAATTCAGATTTATTGCACCTAATAAGCAAAAAACTTCGTTATCAAGAATTGAAATATTATGCCAGTCCTGGATGAACCTTTACCGAGACTTTAAATCTGCGAAAGGAAACGCGATGTTGCAAGAGACCAGACCCCTTGTAGAGCGCGACCGCTTTATTGACGCGATGCGCCGGGTTGCAGCCACGGTGACGGTGGTCACCACCGACGGCCCCGCCGGGCGTCTTGGCGCCACGGTCAGCGCGCCGCTGATTGATGGCGCGACCGGGTTTTTCTGCGAGGTACAGCAATGCGTGACCTCGGGCAGCCACCTTATCGTGATCGGCACGGTGCATGATGTTCTGGATGGCGAGGCGCGGCCCCTGGCCTGGCGCGAGGGCGGCTATCACCGTGTTGTGCCGACGGATTGCGCGGCGCTGGCCGCAGAATGACAAGGGGCGAGATATGATGAAACCCTATAAGATGCTGATTGACGGGGCCTGGGTCGCGGCCTCGGACGAGGGCAGGTTTGACACCTTCAACCCGGCCACCGGCGCGGTTTGGGCCACCGCCCCCGAGGCCACGCTCAGAGGATGTTGACCGCGCCGTTCGGGCCGCGCATCGCGCCTGCTATGAGGGGCCTGGGGCGCGCATGACGCCAAGTGCGCGTGGCCAGTGCCTGCGCCGCCTTGGCGATCTTCTGCCCGAGCGCTCCGAGGGTTTGGGCGAGACAGAGACCCGCGATACCGGCAAGATGTTCAAGGAAACCCGCTGGCAGGCGAAATATATCAGCGAATTCTTCCACTTTTACGCCGGTGCCGCCGACAAGATCAACGGCGAGACCCTGCCGATCAACAAGTCCGACATGTTCGTCTTTACCAACCGCGAACCGCTTGGCGTTGTGGCCGCCGTCGCGCCCTGGAACAGCCAGCTTTTCCTGACCGCCGTCAAGATCGGCCCGGCGCTTGCGGCCGGTAACACGGTGGTGTTGAAAACCAGCTAACACGCCCCCGTCGCGATCCTTGAGTTTGGCGAATTGCTGGCCGAGGCGGGCTTTCCCGACGGGGTGGTCAATATCGTTACCGGCCATGGCGACCCCTGCCGCAAGGCGCTGACCAGCCATCCGCTTGTGGCGCGCATCAGCTTTACCGGCGGGCCGAATGCGGCGCGCCATGTGTTGATGAACTCGACCCGGAATTTCGCGCAGGTGAGTTTGGAACTGGGCGGCAAATCGCCCTTTATCGTATTTGACGACGCCGATCTTGAAAGCGCGGTCAACGGCGCGGTGGCGGGGATTTTCGGGGCTTCGGGGCAAAGCTGTGTCGCGGGCTCGCGCCTTATCGTGCATGCGGATGTGGCGGATGAATTGCTTGCCCGCCTCACCGCCATCGCGCGCGATATCGTGATTGGCGACCCGATGGAGGAGGCCACCCAGATGGGCCCGCTATGCACCATGGGCCAGATCGAGACCATCGAGCGCGAGTTGGCGCAGGCCGAGGCCGAGGGCGCCACGATCCTCCATGTTGGCAAGCGCGCGGCGACGGGGATGCTGTTCTTTGAAACCATCATCGTGCCGGCGCTCAAGCATCTTGGCCTGATCGAGCGTCCCGACCTGTTCATCGCGCCGATGCTGGAGTTTATGGCGCGCAATACAGGTTGTATCCCGCGCGCGCCACCTTGTCGTTACCCTGTCACAGGCGTAGGTTAGGCGGCAGATAAACAAGGGGATCTACCATGTTCCATAGCTTCAAGAATGCCTGCCTTGCTGCCGCTGTGGCGGTTCTACCCATGGCCTCACTGGCCGCCGGTCTAGGCCCGCTGATCGACCCGGCGGCGCTTGACGCGGCGATGGCCGATCAAAACCCGGTCGTGCTTGATATTCGCGGTGGCGCCTACGTTGAAGGCCATATTCCGGGGGCGGTCTCGGCCTCTTACGGACAGTTCCGTGGCCCGAGCGACAATCCCGGCTCGCTTGTGCCGCAAGACAAGATGACCGAGGTGCTGCGCGGGCTTGGCATCACCACCGACCGCCCCGTTGTCGTGGTGCATCAGGGCCGCGACCAGACCGATTTTGGGGCCGCCGCGCGGGTCTACTGGACCTTGAAATCAAGCGGCGTCAGCGATCTTGCTATCTTGAACGGTGGCATGAATGGCTGGCTCAAGGCCGGTCTGCGCGTCCAGAAAGGCGCGCCCGAACCGGTGAGCCCAAGCGATATCACGGTGACTTATTCGCATGAATGGCTCGCCACCCGCGACGAGATCAAGGATATCGTCGATGGCAAGACCTCGGCCGAGCTTGTCGATGCGCGCCCGGAAAGCTTTTGGAAAGGCGAGGCCAAGCACGCCGCCGCCGCCAAGCCGGGCACCCTGCCGCAATCGAAATACTTCACTCATGACCGGTGGTTTGGCCCGGATGACCCGACGCTGATCAAGCCCGATCTGATCCGCACACTGGCGGCGGAAAACGGCTTTGAGCAGGGCGACAAGCTGGTGTCGTTCTGCAACACCGGCCATTGGGCCGCGACCAATTGGTTCGCCCTTAGCGAGGTTGCCGGCATCGACGGGGTGAAACTTTATCCCGAATCCATGGTGGGGTGGTCGCAAAGCGGCCATGCGATGGCCAATGTCCCTGGGCTCTTCCAGAACATGCTGAACAAGATCACCGGTAAATACTGAGGTCAACATGTCCACAACCACCACAATGCTGCCGCCATCGCCCCCCGGTTTCATATCGCGCAGCCTTGTGCTGGCAGGCGTAGCGACCCTTCTCCTAGGCCTCGCCATGGTGGCGGGGCCGCGCTATGGCGCGCTTCTGGCGATCGGGATGGGCTTTGGCCTTGCGCTTGAGGGGTTCCGCTTTGGCTTTACCGGACCATGGCGGCGGATGATCCTGCACCGCGATGCCTCGGGGCTTTTGGCGCAACTTATCTGTATCGCCATCGTGGCGATGTTTGCCTTTCCGATGATCGCGGGCAACGGCGCCGAGATCAAGGGCGCCCATGCGCCGATCGGCCTTGCCATGATCGGCGGGGCCTTTGTGTTTGGCGCCTCGATGCAGATCGTCATGGGCTGTGGCTCGGGCACGCTTGTCAACGCCGGAAGCGGCAATGCGGTGGCGGCGCTTGCCCTGCCGTTTTTCGCCATCGGAAGCTTTGGCGGCGCCTATCACCTGACATGGTGGACCTCGCTTGGAAGTCTGCCGGTGGTCGCGCTTGGCGGCACAAGCGGCCTTGCGATCACGCTGGCGGGGCTGGCGGGCATTGGCGTGCTTGCGATCCTGTTCGGCGCGAAAGACAGCTGGCGCATCCCGCGCCGCTATTGGCTGGCGGTGGCGGCATTGGCGGGGCTGGCGGTGCTGCACCTTGCGGTCGCAGGTCAGCCCTGGGGCGTGGTTTACGGCCTTGGCCTCTGGGTGGCCAAAGGCGCGGTGGCCCTGGGTGCGGACCTCTCTGGCTCGCCATTCTGGGCGGCACCGGGCAATGCAGAGCGGATCACGTCAAGCGTGCTCACCGACGTCACATCGCTCACCGATTTCGGGCTGATCTTTGGCGCGGCGCTTGTGGCGTGGTGGCGCGCGGGGCTTGGCTCGCCGATCGGGGTTTACCCGGCGCGGGCCTGGATCGCGGTGATCATCGCGGGGCTTTTTCTGGGCTATTCCTCACGGCTCGCCTTTGGCTGTAATATCGGCGCGTTCTTTAGCGGGATCGGCACCGGCTCGGCGCATGGCTGGGTCTGGTTCGTCGCGGCCTTTGCCGGATCGTGGGTCGGCATCAAGCTGCGCCCGCTTCTGGGGCTGGAGGCGCGCATATGACACGCGGGCATGTGGTTTTCATCACCCTCTTGGGTGTTGCGGTGTTTCTGGGGCTGGATTTCGCTAATTCTGAACCGCTCAACCCTTACGCTGCGCCGCCGCTCATGTCGCTTGGCTCGGGCCTTGCGGCCACGGGGGCGCATTGCGCAGCACCGCCGCCGACAAAATAACGGGCCAGTCAGTCAAGACCGGCCCGTTGTATTTCGCGCTATGCTGATCGCTTAACTGGGATTGAGATAGCGCATCGGATCGACGCTATCAAAGCCGTCGCGCACCTCGAAATGCAGCGCCGCGCTTCCGTCACGCCGGATTTCCGCAAGCTTTTGACCGCGCTTCACGCTGTCGCCCTTGGCCACGGCAAGCCCGCTGACGTTGGAATAGACCGTCAAGAGATTGCCCGCATGCTTGACCACGATGATCGGGATGCCGTTGGTATCCTCGGTGATCGCCGCCACCAGCCCGTCATCGGCGGCCTTGACCGTGGCGCCGGGGGTTGCCGAAATGTCGATGCCATCATTGCGGCCCTTGGCATATTCGCGCACAATATCGCCCTTGACCGGAAAGGCCATGCGGCCCTGTTTCGCCGCCGTCTGGGTCTTGCCAAGATCGGGGGCGGCGGTGGTCTTGATCGGCGCGGCCTTGGGCACGGTCACCTCATCGGGCAGCGGTTTGGCGGCACTCGGCGGCGTCGGCGTGGGTGATCCGACCCCCGGCGCGGTTACGACCGTCGCTTCGCGCGCATCAAAGGGCGCTGCGGCTTCGCCCGGAAGCGCCACCGGGATCAACAGGAACTGCCCTTCGCGCACGGCGAAATCGGGGCCGAGACCGTTCCAATCGGCGAGGCTTCGGATCGAGACATTGTAAAGCCGCGCGATCGTATAGGCGGTCTCGCCGCGCGCAACCTGATGGCGCACGGGTTCGACCCCGACGCGCGGTGCCGGCTCAAGCGCAGAGGTTTCAACCTTTTGCGCATCGGCGCGCTGAATGGCGCCATTGGCCAGCGTCGAGATATCCACGCCCGTAGGCGGCAGGATCGGCCCGCCGCTCGGCTCGGCCACGCGGCCGGGCAGGGCGATCACCTCGCCGGGGCGCAGCGGGTCGCCGGTCTGAATGCCGTTGAAGCGGGCGATTTCCTGTGGGTTGGCCCCGATGCGGCGCGCCAGTGTGGCGACCGTATCACCGCGCTGCGCCACCGCGACCTGATAGCCGGGATAGGAAATGATGCCACGGCTGTCGGGTTGCGGGCGCGATTGGGTGGCGTTGCGGGCGGCCTCGGCGGTGGAGGGCGCATTGCCAAAGGCACCGCGCATGTCCAGATCAAGCGGTTGCTCGCAACCGGCCAGAAAAACAGCCATGCCAGCCACAAGCGGCGCGGATCGCAGGAAATGACGCATCTCGATCTATCCTCATTTTCTGCCCCTTGTTGGCCGGGGCTTGGTTCCTAAACTTACAACTCGGTCCATTACGAAACCGGCTCAGCCGTCGCGCCCAAGCCCCTCGACTAGGGGCACAAAGCGCACCGGGCGCAATTCGTCATAGTCAAACCCGGTTTCAAGGCGGGTCACCCGGATCAGCCGCTGCACGGCATCGGACTGGCCCACGGGCACGACCATGATACCCCCGATTTTCAACTGCGCCAATAGGGGCCCTGGCGGGTCTTCGGCCGCCGCCGTCACGATGATCCGGTCGAACGGCGCCTGATCGGGCAGCCCGAAACTGCCATCGGCGGTGATTGCGGTGATATTGGTCAGATCGAGGTCGCGGAAAATCTCGCTTGCCTC
>JAVVFB010000194.1:0-6392 GCA_032251095.1 Roseovarius sp.
GCTGGATTATCTGATCAGGCTTGCGGAAACGGGTGCTGATAATAGACACAGGGTTTTCGAGAGCGGTATATTTGATCGGCGCACTGAAAAGGTCGGCAACAAAGCCAAGCGCTGCTTCCTGCCTTCCATCCGCCCGCTTGGCGGCGAAGTGACGCGCGCCTGAAACCGCGAGGTGCGTGCATGGTGGATGGGCAATCATCAAATCCCAATGATCACGGCGGGCGACTTCCACCACATCGCTCTGGATATGCCAGCGGGGGTCGCCCTCGGTCGGCAACAGGTCGCACGACCATGCGTCAAAGCCTCGCGCTCGGAAAGCATCTCGGACGGTGGCTGAATATTCGCAGGCGATTAAAACTTTCATCGCTCATTCACCGCGTCGGCTATCCGGGCCATAGTCAGCGCGCGTTTCGGCGGTTGCCCGGTGCGCTCCCATGAGTAAAATGCCGATCTCGACACGCCAGCGCGGTCAAGAAACTCGGAGAGCGTTATGCGCGCCTCAAGCGCCGCATCGCGCACTTTTTGGGGTGTGATGTTGTTTTCCATGCCCTAACGTTAGCCGTGCGTATTTGTTATTGCAAGAGCTTTTTCGTGTAATTTTGAGCTTGACTGCTGTTTGCGCTTGCGGCAAAAGGGTTGGGTAAAGGAGAAACGCAATGACATTCACACTCACAGAATTGGAAGCGGTATTCAAACGCCTCGGCGCAGTCGGGCAAATACAGCTTATTGAGCACCTTGCCTGCATTATGGATTGCGCCGATGGTGTTAACACCTTGGCCTGCGCCCACGATTATGCTGATAGCGTATTGCGCCCTGATGCATCGGAGGCCGAGCGCGAGGCGGTGATTGAAGGCGTCCTCTACCCGCTTGTGATGCGCGACGGCAAACCGATTGCGGATCATCGCCATGCAATCGCAATTAGGGTGGCGCGCGATATTATGGCTATCCAGAATGTCCGCGAAGGCGGGTTAGGCGGTGCGAAATGACACTCGCGATCATCACAATCATAGCAGCCGCAGTTATCGCCTGCTGGCCGTCCCGTGATTGGGATGGGCGTGGCATGAAGGAGAAATGACATGAGTCGGGGCGGACAACAATACCGTATGGATGCGCGCGTCATGGCTGAAATTGACGCATATATGAAGCGGCCATGCGGTCGAGCGCACCCAAGCGGGCTAACGGCACGGCAGTCGCTATCGCCGCTTAGCCAGGCGCTCGCCGCCGCCGAATGGGAAGCGATGGACGCTCGCGGAAATCTGCCCGGCTGGTGGCCCGCGCGCAAAGCCGAGATCGAAATGCGATTTGCAAAGGGAGATGAGAATGATCACGCCTAGAAGCGCAAGCGAGCTCCGGGATACGATGGTTCTCGCATTCGCGTCGGAAAGCAATATGATCGAAGGTATTCGCTACACTTCGCCAGAAGTTGAGCAGGCGCATCACGATTTCCTTGGCCAAGACATATCTATCACGTCTCTTGTTGAGTTTGTGAGCGTATGCCAGCCGGATGCGATTTTGCGCAACCGACCCGGTGTCCCATGCGTCCGCGTCGGCAACCACACTGCCCCACCGAGCGGGCCGGATGTCGAGGCCGAATTGCTCCGCATCATCGGTATCAAAAACCCGTGGGAGCAACACTGCGCCTATGAAACACTGCATCCATTTACGGACTGCAACGGGCGATCAGGCCGCGCCATATGGCTGCACCGGCACATCCATGATGACCATGACCCCGCCGCCGCCGCGCGCGGTTTTCTCCATAGTTGGTATTACCACACGCTGAGGAATTGGCACGCTGGAGAGAAACCATGACCCGCCGTCAATTCTGGATCATCGCTTTGATCGCGTTAGCCGCCTTTTGGGTGGCAGTCATTGGCGGCGTGTGGGCCGCGTTCAAAACAGCACTTTAGGAGAAGCGACATGACTGAACAAACACGTCGATGGTCTATTGGTGACCTCGTGCAGAAGCGACAAAGGTCAAAATGGCGCGGGCGCGTCGTAGGCTTCTACAGCACGGCAGAAACACCCGAGGGCTATAATGTTGAGAGCCTGTTTGAGCCGGGATCGTGCCAACTTTGGCCGCTTGCTGCGCTTGACGATTGGGACGGAACCGGCACCACAGAACAGTTGAAATGTGAACTTAATGCCGCGAATGCGGAGATTGCGCGGCTGCGAGAGCGCTTGGAAGTGGATGATGATTTCAACACGGATGGCATCGAATGCCGAGATGATACAATCAAGCTTTTGGATGAGAAATGTGCCGCGCTGCGCGCTGCGCTGCAAGAAATCAGAGACGTTGCCCCTGTGAGTAGTGACGCACACGCACTAGCCGACATGGCGCTTGAACCTGCAATATCTGAGAGGGCGCGTGACCTTATCGAAACAGAAGTCGCAACACTGCGCGTGGCCGGTGCGGAGCTAGTGGCCGCGATTGACCAGATGGTCGAGGATACCGTCCCGATGTTTGCCGAAATGGAATTGCTGCGTGGTCGCCCTTACGCCGGCAAGCAGATCGGGGAGGAACTGGAAGCGTTCCGGGGCGCGTTGGGAGAAAGCCAGTGACAGCGCTTCTTCACTTCGCCACCCGCAAAACATCGCCAACTGGCCCACTGCTTCCGATGGAGCCGCATGATGCGCGGGCATGGAGACTTACGCGGGAGCGCCACCCGCATCTCTACGCAGCTGCTACTGAAAGGCTAACCACCCCAAGCAACAGCCACCCGTCTGAACCTATGCAGGACAAGGGAGAAATGACATGACAGAATGGACTGACATCGGTGCAATCGTCGCCACATGGGATAAAGACGAAAGCGGATGGCAGATCGCCCCCGTAGGGCTTGAATGGATCGATGCTGGCGCACGTGTCAGCATCGGCCCACGGGCGTTCATCGGCGAAGGGGCGCGCATCCGCCCACGGGCGTTCATAGGCGAATGCGTCAGCATCGGCCCACGGGCGCGCATCGGCCAAGACGTCAGCATCGGCGAAGGAGCGGTCATCGGCGAAGGGGCGCGCAACCCTGTCGATATCGGATGGGCAGACGGCTACCGCAAGTGCATCGCTGAGGTCAAAGGTGTCGCCTATATCGGCGCGGGATGCAGGTGGTTCACCCTCACAGCCGCGCTCGATCATTGGGGTAATCACGAAGAGGATCGCACCATGACACTCGCCTTGATGGAGAGCGCCAAAGCTATCGCCAATGCGAACGGGTGGGCGTGGCATGAAGGAGAAACGACATGAGGGTTGATATACAAACAGACGTGCCCATTCCTGCCCCCGGCCCTGACATGGTTGGCAACGTCTATCCTGTTCGCGGCGGCTTCGGCGCTCGCAACGGGCATATGCACGTCATCATCGCACACTACGACAAAATTCAAGGCTGCTGCCGTTATTCGGGCTACTGCACTGTGACTGTTGACTGCGACGGCGAGATCGTCGGGGCGAACAGCTATGCGCTCCACTATTTCGATAACAAGGTTCCGATGGCGAAAGTTGAGGGACTGGAACAGGTAGCGCTTACCATGAGATCACTGTGACGCAAAAAAGGAGACCCCCGATGTTACCGAATGACGGGCGTTGTTACTGCACCCAGCGCGTTGGCTCTTATCACAATCCGATCTGCTCACTGTTTGGCATTGATGAATTGTGGGGGCATTCCGGTGACTGACTGCAAGATTGACGGCATCGAGCACAACGGGATGACGGACAATGCCTGAGAGCATCCTTCTGCGCTTGTGCTAGATCGGGCAATGCTCTTCACCTTTTTGTTGCAAGCAGAAAAACGAAAGACTATGATTTAGGCGTTGCGGCGGTGTTTTGGATTGGGACATACCCGGTCGGCACTGAAAAGGGGGCTCTCCCCGTTTCGCGATGCTAGATGTTACTGCGGCGGGCCACGTCTCATAGTGGGCACTTGCAAGACCGTCGCAGTAACATCATCCCCCGAAATACCCGCGCACCTTGGCCGCGTTATTCCAGCACTCAAAATGCACACCACGCACCGCCACAATGTAGCGGGCGATTGCAGCATCCCTGGCGTTAGTTTCGCCTGCTAGATAGACAACACGGCCATCGGGCAGTGTAATGCGCTCCAGCGGGCTTAAATTAGGTGTCTGGGGTAGGGGTTCGCAGGTTAGCCAACTTGCAGGCGGCGGTGGAAGGCCAACCTTTATCGGATCACCACAGGCCGCTAGCACCAACATGGTGAGGAAAGCTGATATTTTTGACATATTGCTAGCCATTTGCTAAATCCTTTTTTGCCAAGGCTGGCGCTCCGCTAGGGTCGGGGGACTTGTCGGCCTCCTACTCGTGCCGGTGCGAGGATTGGCAAGTAGGGTGACTCCCATACACCGGACACCTAAAACAGGGAATCAAGAGCATTCGCATCATTAGCTTCGGCCTCCTCTATCGCGCGGATCGCGGCGGCGGTTTCCTGTGCTTGTTTCTCGGCCCGCTCGGCACCGGCGATATCACCTTCGGCAACGCGCTTCATGCTTTCCTGCGCGGCTTCAACCTGCTTTTCACGCAAGTCCAGCTTGATTGAGGCTTTGCCGTCGCTGCGGCCCTCGCAATACGCCAGCCCGTGCGACATAATCAGCAGGCCCAAAACGCCAAGCGCCAACTGCCATCTGGCCACGATGAATGTGAATGCTGCCATTATCACGATGCCAACGCCTTCGCGCCCGCCATATCCTTGGCACCGACGCCCCAACCGCCCGCTGCTATTAATGCAGCCATGCCGCCTCCAAATTCGAGAATGTCAAACGCACCATTCTGATAGAGGTGCGCCCCTGTAAACCCAATGGCAGCGACAACCGACACAAACCACAGTGCGCGGCCCGCTTCGTAATTGTTATTCCCCGGCGCGGTAAACCAATCCTTAAGCAGCTTTTTCATTCCGACCTCCTGCGATCAATGCGTCCTGAAATAGCAGCGCCAACGACGCGATGTTGCTGGCCCGATCCTGTCCGTTAATGATGCGCCGCGCCCCTATAAACTGCGCCCCCGTGGCAACAGCATCGGGCAGGTGGCGTGCAAGGTTGTGCCGCCCCGCCTTGTCACCAGCAAACCACCCCTCCGTCATCCCCGCCACCATGATGCATGATGATAAATCATCCCTTAGCGCCAGCTCCGGCTTTTCGATTAACGGCTCCCCTGTTGCCTCTTGCGCGCGGCTGTAATTAACCCGTCCGGTTATCTGCACCTTCCCGCGCCCACGATACGTCCAGCCGTCATCGGGAAGCACGTTGCCTAATTTATCAGCGCCCCACTTGCCACCATAGACAATGTTGGCGATTGCGCGTTGGCGGGAAAGGCTTAGCGGCCCTTCGCCATCCTTGCGCCCAAGAAACTCCGCATCGTTGCGCCGGATGCGGTGACGCCCGAATGTGGAGAGCAGCCCCGCAACGCTGTAATTCAAGCTTTCGGTGACTGGCACCATTTTACCGCCGGTTTCATGCCACGCCGTCGCCAATGCATAGGCCACCCAGCTCGTCGGCATCCCCTTCATCGCGTCCAATACCGATTCAGTGCCGGTGACTTGGCTTTCTTTTGTGTGCCGCAGGTTGTCGCCGCGCAGGGCAGCGAAAAATGCTGCGCGGTTGAATGTGTCCGAAACTTGTGGTGGCCTATCGGACGCTGCGCGCCTCGCGGGCTTGGCTGCGATTGAACGCAAACGCTCGGCCAGCCTGCTGAAAAGGATCATTTAAACCATCCTAACAGTTGCGCGACAGCCGTTGCGATGCCCCCGCCTATTAGCGTAAATGCCGCCGCCATACCGGCCCCGAATGCGCGGACGTTGCCCAGCACCTTGTCAACCCGCGTTTTGGTTTCTGTATGCGCTTCTGTCAGCAGCTTCACTTCATCGCGTATCGCTGCCACTTCAGTTATGTGTGCGCGCTCAAGTCGCTCAAAAGCATCTGCGATACGCTCCATGTCCTTGCGCATCGCGACAAGTTGTTCTCCGGTTGTGGGCGATCTGCTTGTCATTGCCTATCCAATGTCGGTAGCGTCTGGCGTTTCATTGCTCTCTAGCACTTCTTCTGCCACGGGTTTCAATAATCGCCTTATCACCTTCGCGATGGACTTTCCATCGTCCCGGCGCGCAGATACTGCTAACGCGGCCTGCGATTACATCCGCAATGGCTTTTGTTAATTCAGCGTCCATGCTGCAACCCCTCCACCCAAGGCCCAGAACGCCACGTCAATCCAAGGATCGAGTTTGGCGAAGTGCGGCGGCAATTCCGACAGCGCAATCCGCGAACCGCCTGCTTCGGTGACTTCGCGGATAAGCCCGCAGGACGCCCCGGCGATAAACCCGCCAACGATCCCGCCCGCCAGAAACAATGCCGCAATGGCGAACGCCACTACGAAGTGCGCAAGTTGATCCGTTACTGTG
>JAVVFB010000195.1:0-6218 GCA_032251095.1 Roseovarius sp.
GTCGTGCTCGGGCGAATGGATGTGCCGCAGGATCAGACCTTTGTGCTTTCGGTCGTGGTGGCACAGGCCTATGCGATCTGGCGCAACCTGCCGCAGGCCGCCCATAGCCTTGATCAGACGACAGGCGGGCGCGCCGGAATGCTGCGCTGGCCGGTGATCATTCTCCTGCTGTTGTCGGCGTTGCAACTCTGGCTCAACAATCCGTATTTCACACAGCGTGGCATCAGCGCCGTGGCACTGTTCTTTCTGGTGGTTATGGTGCTGGGCATGATGCGCGAGGGGGCGGTGATGGATCGTGTCACCCCCAAAGACGCCGAGGGCGATGCGGTTTATGAAACCGTCAGCCTGTTGCGTGTAAATGCGCTTGTGGCGGCGATGGTGATTGCGGTGAACGAAATCCTGATCAGCAGTGAATCGCTCGCTGTGTGGATCACGGTGATGCCGATTTTCGTGCTCTTCCTGCACGGGTTTTACTGGTTCATGGTGCTCATGGTCCTGCCGCCCGATGCGCCGGACGACGAGACGCCGCGCCCCGTTACGGGCGCTTGAACAAGACGTTTTGCGCGCTGCGGCTATCCTGAATGTTGCGGCGTTTCTCGGCGGCAAGGGCGCGCCCCCGGATCACGCCGTCGCGCGCCCCAACGGTGTCGAGCCACCGCGCTAGATGCGGTTTATCCTCCAGCGTCTGTTGCTGGCCTTCCCAGAGCGAGGCCCACGGCCAGATCGCCATATCGGCGATGGAAAAGAAATCGCCCGCCGCGAATTCTGTCCTGGCCAATTGCCGATCCAGCACGCCGTAAAGCCGCGCCACCTCGTTGCGATAGCGGTCCTTGGCATAGGGCAGGTCATGGGGCGGGTCCATCGCCGGGGCGTATTTGAGAAAGTGATGCGCCTGGCCCGCCATCGGGCCGACGCCGCCCATTTGCCACATAAGCCATTGATCGACCGCAATCCTGTCGCGCTCTGTCGCGCCATGGAATTTTCCTGTCTTGCGGGCGAGATATTGCAGGATCGCGCCGGATTCAAACAGGCTTATCGGGGCGCCATCCGGCCCCTCGGGATCGGTGATCGCGGGCATGCGGTTGTTGGGCGAGAGTTTGAGAAACTCTGGCGTGAACTGATCCCCGGCACCGATATCAATCAGGTGAAGGGTATAAGGCAGGCCCATTTCCTCGAGCGCGATAGAGGCTTTCCAGCCATTCGGCGTGGGCCAGAAGTAGAGATCAATCGGGTCCTTTTGGGCGGGCATTCCTGTCTCCTGTCTCGGGGTTGCTTGGGGGTAGAATGACCGTTTTCAGCCCGAAGGCAAGGACCCTGCCCGCCTGATCGGTGTGGCGGTGGCGCTGGTGGATTTGAGTATTTTTGCCAAGAAGAAGCAGGGGGAGCGCATTTGGCCGTGAGCGTGCTTGTGTGAAACCTGCACGGCAGTATTGACGCCTGTGGCGGCGCGCGGTAGTTCAGTCGCTGTGGCGATTTGTTACCGGATTGCGGGCCACGTTAAACAAACCGCTAAAAGGTCAGGATGAAAGCCCCCTTTCGCTTGGCCGCGTCGGGGCTTTTTTTGTGGGCGATGACGCCCGGAGGACCAACATGAGCGAGACTTGGAAACGGCGCACCAAAATGGTGCACAGCGGCACCCGTCGCAGCCAGTATAACGAGGTGAGCGAGGCGATTTTCCTCACGCAGGGGTTTGTCTATGATAGCGCCGAGGCGGCCGAGGAGCGCTTTATCAAGGCGGGCCCGGATGAGTTTATCTATGCTCGTTACGGCAATCCGACCGTGGCCATGTTCGAAGACCGGATCGCAGCGCTTGAGGGGGCCGAGGATGCCTTTGCCACCGCCAGCGGCATGGCGGCGGTCAGCGGTGCGTTGACCTCTTGCTTGCGGGCGGGCGATCATGTGGTGGCGGCACGGGCGCTGTTTGGGTCCTGTCTTTACGTGCTGGAAGAGGTGCTGGCGCGGTTTGGCGTCGAGGTGACATTCGTCGATGGCACCGATCTTGCGCAATGGCGGGCGGCGATCCGTCCGGACACCAAGGCGGTGTTTTTCGAATCGGTCGCGAACCCGACGCTGGATGTTGTTGATATGGCGGCCGTCGCCGAGATCGCCCATGGCGCGGGTGCATTGGTGATCGTGGACAATGTTTTTGCCACGCCGGTGTTTTCGAATGCGATCGAGCAGGGCGCCGATGTGGTGGTCTATTCAGCCACCAAGCATATTGACGGGCAAGGGCGCGCCCTTGGCGGGGTCGTGCTTGGCACGCGCGACTTTATTCGCGGCACTCTGGAACCCTATATGAAGCATACCGGCGGCTCGATGTCGCCGTTTACCGCCTGGATCATGCTCAAGGGGTTGGAGACAATCGAGCTTCGGGTGCGCGCACAGGCCGATACCGCACTGGCGATTGCCGAGGCCCTGCAGGGGCATGAGGCGTTGGTGCAAATGATTTACCCCGGCCATCCAAGCCACCGCCAACACGCGCTTGCGATGCGCCAGATGAAGAGCGGCGGCACAGTGGTGGCGCTTGACCTCAAGGGCGGGCAAGAGGCGGCGTTTCGGTTCCTGAATGCGCTTGAAATCGTGTTGATTTCCAACAATCTGGGCGATGCCAAATCCATCGCGACCCATCCCGCGACAACCACGCATCAACGTCTTCCGGCCGAGCAAAAGGCCAGTCTTGGGATCACGCCGGGCCTTGTGCGGTTGAGTGTCGGGCTGGAAGATCCTGACGACCTGATTGCTGATATCGGCCGCGCGCTGGCGGTTTCTGGCTAGGGGTGGGCGGGGTCCATGCTGTTTTGACAGGCGATGATTGATCCGTTTTGACGCTTTTGCCGTAAATCATTACGAAATTGGCAATTCTTGTCGATCCGTCCTATGTAATAGGTCTGGCAGCACGGATAAGGAAACCCTGCGATGAATGTGCACCCGTCTGATATGAACCGCGCGCCGGACAGAGATGAAGCCAAGGAGGCGCTGGCGCTGTTGCGGGTCTGGGCGCAAACGGCCACGCCGGAAGAGGTGGCCGATCTTGACCCGTCCATCGCACGGTTGCTGCCATCGGGGCAGGTGTCGAACTATCCGGTTCTGTCGCGGCAATACCCGTTGGATTTCGTGGTTGATGCGCCCTATCGCGCGACGCTGCCGGATTTGCAGAACGGGCCAAGCTCGCTTATCCGCGGCACCAAACAGCATCTTCAGCATGTGGGGATTTCCAATTTCCGCCTGCCGATCGGCTTTCACACCCGCGACAATGGCGATCTGACGCTTGAAACATCGGTCACCGGCACGGTCAGCCTTGAGGCAGAGCGCAAGGGCATCAACATGTCCCGGATCATGCGCAGTTTTTACAAGCACGCCGAGAAAACCTTTAGTTTCGAGGTGATGGAAGCCGCGCTTAACGATTACATCACCGATCTCGATAGCGTCGATGCGCGCTTGCAAATGCGCCTGTCCTATCCGGCGCGGGTGCGTTCGCTGCGCTCGGGGCTGGAGGGGTTTCAATATTACGATATCGCGATGGAGCTGGTGGAAACCGGCGGTGTGCGGCGCAAGTTCATGCATCTTGATTACGTCTATTCCTCGACCTGCCCTTGTTCGCTTGAGCTGAGCGAGCATGCGCGCGCGGCGCGCGGGCAACTTGCGACGCCACATTCGCAGCGCTCGGTTGCGCGGCTTTCTGTCGAGGTGGTGACGGGTGATTGCCTGTGGTTCGAGGACCTGATCGAGCTGGCCCGCCGCGCCGTGCCGACCGAGACACAGGTCATGGTCAAGCGCGAGGATGAGCAGGCCTTTGCCGAACTGAACGCCGCCAATCCGATTTTTGTCGAGGATGCCGCGCGTCTGTTTTGCGAGCAATTGCTGGCTGATCCGCGGATCGGCGATTTCCGGGTGATCGCGAGCCATCAGGAAAGCCTGCACAGTCATGACGCGGTCAGCGTTTTGACCGAGGGCGAGACCTTTGCCTCGGATAGCCTTGATCCCAAGTTGTTTCACACGCTGGTTCACGGGCGCTAGAGCGTGTCGGGTTCATTCGTATTCACGCAACACGCTCTAACCTACTGATTTCGGATGGTCGAGAAGTTCAAAGCCGGGTCCCACTTTTGAGCAACATGCTCTAGGGCAGGGTGATCTGCCCGTTTGCCTGCCATTGCGTGTAAAATTTAAGCAGTTTCCCGCGTATGCTGTGTTAATCGAATTGACCTTAGGTCAACTCGGTGGCATCGACGAGTTGCCTTGCGTTACGTTCGTGTCACTCGACGCTGGTAATGCGCTTCTGCACTGGCTCAAAAGGATACTGATATGCTTGCCCCCGACTATCCGCTGAAACTTTCCGCTGCCGGCCTGCGGTTTGCCGGTTACATGATCGAAAGCAACCTGCGCGTGGCGCAGGTCATTGGACAGGCCACCTTGCAGGCTGGACCGTTTGGAGGTCAGTTGAAGGCAAAAGCCGCGACCCCAGCTCGCGCGCCGCGCGCGGCCACTGCCAAACCGACGGTTGCCAACGCGGCGCTCGCCAAGCCGGTGGCCAAAGCGCCGGCTCCGGTCGTCAAAGCCCCGGCCAAGGCGAAAGTCGAAGCGCCCAAAGCGGCACCGATAGCGCAACCCGTTCCGACGCAGGACCCGGTCAAGGCAGAGGTCAAAGCCACCCCTGCCGCGCCGGTCGCACCGACCGTCAAGGCCAGCGAACCGGCCCCGGTTCCGGCCTATGCCAAGGCCCACCGCAAACCCTCCATGCCGCCGGCCATGCCCGCGCGTGGCAAGAACAGCAAAAGAAAATAAGGCTTGTTGGCCGGGATGCATGGGGTGCAATCCGGCCATTCCGAATTGGCGGTGGTAACGTCAATGGCGCTGACCTAACTTGAGGGCAGGGAGGAAACCTGAACACCAAAGCAAGTGAGGTTTCCAATGGCGAATATTGCAACGAACATCCCGGCATCGCCTCTGCGCGACGGCTGGAAAAAATTCACAGCGGCCTTGGAGCGTGGCCTTGAGCGTCACAGCCATGTCACATCGCGTCGCAATCGGATTGAGGCGCTCGAGGCGAAATCCGACGCAGAACTTGCCCGCATGGGCATCCGTCGCGACGATATCGCTTATCATGTCTTCAAAGACCTGTTTTACGCCTGATCCCCGAGAGGTTTGGTGGACAATCGCATGACCCCGGCGGGTCGCTCCTGCCGGGGTTTTCTAGAGCGTGCCGCGTTCATTCGCATTCACGCAACATGCTCTAACCTATTGATTTCGCATGTTCGAGAAGCTCGTATCCGTCCGGTCTGACTGTCCTGCCTGGGTGATGGATTGGGTGATAGTGTCCACCATCGATAGTGGACATCTTGAGGTCGGTGATGGCGGGGAAGAAGGGTTTGAAGAAGAGGGTCTGGTCGGATGACGAGAAGCGCACGATTTGCGCGCAGACGTTGACGCCGGGCGTTTCGGTTCCCCAGGTTGCGCGGCGCTATTCGATGAACGCGAACCTGATTTTCAAATGGCTGAAGGATCCCCGGTTTGCGCTGGTGGAGAGCGGACCGTCGCCAGAGGAGAGTATGGCTCTTGAAGGCGTTTTCCTTCCCGTCGAGATTGAGCCACCTGCGAAGGAAGGCCCCTCCGCTCCCGCGCGAATGAATGACGTGGCGGCCGATCCTGGTCCTGCTGTCTTGGCGCAGCGCGTGAACATCGCGCTGTCGGATGGGCGCCGTATTCTGGTGGAAGGCCCGCCGTCGCTGGCCTCGGTCGTGGGCTTGGTGCGTGGGCTGACGGCATGATCCCGGTGCCGAGCAACACGCGGGTTTGGCTGGCGGCGGGCGTCACGGATATGCGGCGCGGCTTCAACACGCTGGCCGCACAAACGGAGAAACTGCTGGCCGAGGACCCCACTGAGCTGCGCGCTGTCAGCGAGTTGATGGCGGCCGAAATCAAGGCGCAGGCCTATCAGATCGAGAAGCTGAAGAAGGAACTGGCGGCACATCGCAAGGCCCGTTTTGGCAGCAAATCCGAAACCATGGATCAGCTGGCGTTCGATCTGCAGGAAGACACCGAAATTGCTGCCGCCTCTGAGGCGCAAAAGACAGCCTTGTTCGCCGACGATACACCCGTCAAAATGCAGGCCAAGGGCAAGGCGCAAACGGCGCGCCTTTGGGGCTAGAGCATGTCGCGTTCACTCAAATTCGCGCGACACACTCTAACCTATTGATTTCGCATGTTCGGAGCGCTCAAAA
>JAVVFB010000196.1:0-6199 GCA_032251095.1 Roseovarius sp.
GAGGTCTGACGCGGTTCGACTTGCCGCTAAACCCGGCGGGATCAGAGTTTCAGCGCCGGGTCTGCGAGGCGATGTGTGACATTCCTTACGGCGAAACCGCCACCTACGGCGATCTCGCCGCCCGTATGGGCGCCTCGGCGCAGGCGATTGGCGCGGGCTGTGGCGGCAATCCGATTCCGGTGATCATTCCTTGCCACCGGGTTCTGGCGGCCTCGGGTCTTGGCGGTTATTCCGGTGAGGGTGGGGTTGAAACCAAGGTCTGGCTTTTGCGCCACGAGGGGGCGGCGGGCTTGCTCATCTGAGGCGCTGACGGCTCAGACGTCGCCGCGCGGCGTGAAGATCTGCTGCACGATGCCGACGAAAATCAAATAGACGCTGGTGATCACCAGCCCCCAATGTGCCCAGCTTTGCGGGTCAAAATGCACCCAGGCCGCCCAGCCGGCAAAGAACGTCCAGGCAAGCGCCATCGGCAAGGAGATCCAGCGCCAGCGTTCGGTGCGCACCGGATGGATGAACTTGAGCGGCAGGAACATCGCGACCGACAACAGCGTGACCAAGGTCAGGATGATCCAGAAATTCGGCTCGAGCGCGAACATGACAAGCACCAGCATGTTCCAGCAGCCCGGAAAGCCGGAAAACGAATTATCAAGCGTTTTCATCCGGGTATCGGCGAAATACATCGCACTTGCAAAGGTGATCACAATGATCGCCACCCATCCGGTCCAGCCCGGCAACAGGTCGGATTTGAACAGCGCAAAGGCCGGAATGAACACATAGGTCAGATAGTCGATGATCAGATCAAGCAACACGCCATCGAATTCCGGCGCGTGGGTTTTGACGTCGAATTTGCGCGCCAAAGGGCCGTCGATGCCATCCACGGCAAAGGCCACGACCAGCCACAGGAACATCAATTCCCATTCCCGGTCAATCGCGGCCAACATCGCCAACATTGCGAAAACCGCCCCGGTGGCGGTCAAAAGGTGAACAAGCAAGGCGCAAAAACGAGGGGTCATGGCCGCTTAATGAACCAGCGGCGCCAAAGATGCAAAAAGAAAAACCCGGCCCCGAAAGGGGCTGGGCCAGACTGCAACACGCGCGGCCTTAGTTGGAAACGCGAACCTCTTCCAGCGGATAGGCCATCATATCCTGTGCTTCCCATGACACGTGACAGTCATGACAGAAGCTTTGCTTGAATTTCATCGGCTTGCCGTTGGGCTGTACCGCGGAATAGACCCAATCGGCGGTCTCGGGGGCGCTACCGGCCTCGACCTTGGTCATGATGAACAGCGGGCCAGTGACGGCGGCCTTTTTCTTTTTGCTGATCGTGATGCTTTCCTTGGCCAGAACCGAGCCGACTGGCATCACCACGTCCTCGTCGGCGAATTTCAGGTATTGCTCGGCGGCCGCGTCATTGGCAAAGGTCTGCAACAGGCGGTTGCCATGCGCGCCGGCCACGGCGGGGCGGGTCGATGTGACCGTCCAGTCACGATAGGCGGCGGCCACCTCGTTGTCGCCCTTGGTATAACCTTCGACCATCTCGGCCTTGATGCAGTCGTAAATTTCGGTGATCGCGGCCGCCTCAAGATCAAACGGATCTTCAACATCGACCTTGCACTCCGAGGCCACTGCCGTCTGGCCCATCAAAAGGCTGGCTGCAAGAGTCGCGGCGGCAAAAAGCTGGCGTTTCATAGTAGTTCTCCATTTCGTTCACGAGATAAGCGGTTGATCCAGTGCAGACACTCGCATGTTTGGACTGTAATTGAACTTAACTATTACGTGAGAATGAAAACCGATTAGCCGCGCCCCTGCGGATGCGCGCGCGCATAGACCTCAAGCAGGCGGGCGGTATCGACGCCGGTATAGGCCTGCGTGGTCGAAAGCGAGGCATGACCCAGCAATTCCTGAATCGCACGCAGATCGCCGCCGGCGTTCAAAAGATGTGTGGCAAAGCTGTGGCGCATGGCATGCGGCGTGGCCGTGGCCGGCAGGCCAAGCTGTTCCCGGGTTTTTTCAACCACCTTCTGAATCACCCGCGGGTTAAGCTTGCCGCCGCGCGCGCCGCGAAACACCGGGCTTTGCGGGGTGATCTCATAGGGGCAGATCGCGACATAGCGTTCAACTGCTTCGCGGGCCGGGGCGATCACCGGCACCATGCGTTCCTTGTTGCCCTTGCCGATGATCCGCAACGTGCTGTTGATCGGAAGATCCGCCCCGCTCAGGCCCAAAGCCTCGGATATCCGCAGGCCACAGCCGTAAAGCAGGGTCACGACCGCCTGATCGCGCGCCGAAATCCATGGGGTCAGCGATTGCATTTCAAGCGTGTCGATCACATCGCTTGCCGCTTCGGGCGACAAAGGGCGCGGCAGCTTGCGCTGAAACTTGGGCGAGCGGGTGGCCAGAACGGCGGTGGGTTCAAACCCCTCGCGCTCTGACAGCCAGCGATAAAAGCTTTTGACCGCCGAAAGCTTGCGCGCAAGCGAGCGTGATCCAACATCATGGCCACGGGTAAAGGCCATCCAGCTGCGCATGTCGGCGGTGCTGATTTTTGCCAGCGCGCCCAAGCCCTGGGGCTGGCCGTGATGTTCGCTCATGAAGGCCAGAAACCCCGCGACATCGCGCGAATAGGCATCAAGCGTGTTGTCCGAGGCGCCCTTGAGCGCCTTTTGTGACGCCAGCCAACCCTGCAACGAATCGCGGGCGGCCGGGCTTATCATGACAACCAGCGCCGCATGGACCGCTCGAACACCCCGGCAAAGAAGGCCAGAAGATCGGTGCCCTGTTGCGGGCTGAACTGATGCGGGTCTTCGGCGCCCATGGCTAGCATACCGGGCAGGCGCTCGGAGCCGAAATCGAGCATGAGACAGGCCTCGGAGCGCACGAAAGTGGCGTCGCGGCCATAAATCCGCATATCGCCTTCGTTGATCTGGCGCAGGGTCACTTGCCTTGCGGGCACATCACGCCCGCCGGTCAGATAGGATTTGATGAAACCCGGCTCTGCCACCGACAGAACATCGCCAAGGCGACGCACCGCCGGGTCACTGTCATTTTGCACCGATTCAAGCACAAGCCGGATCGAATCGACCCGCAGGATATGCGCCACTTCGCCGCCAAGATCGCGCAGAAATGTCTCGAACTCGACCGGGTCAAGCATGCGCAAAATCGCACGATGCACCTGATTTGTGCCCGCAAGGTTTTCGTAAGCGGCGGCAATCACGCTGCGGTGGGTGTCTTCAAGCCGGTCAAGCCGCGCCTCAAGGCGATCCATCGCAATGCCGCGCAGATCGACGATATTGCCGCCCATCGCCCGCTCGTTCGCGGCAATGAGGGCGCGCATAAGGTCTTGATCTTCAAGAATAACGTCGGGCTGCGCGATAATGCGTTCGCGCAGCGCGTCATTCATTTCCGGCTTGCTGCTCATGTCGGCCTCGGTCTTGTTTTTTGGTGTTATAGCACGGGTTACAGGATTTGCTGCCCTGTTTTTGCCCAGTCGGCCATAAAGGTTTCAAGCCCCTGATTGGTCAGCGGATGCTCTGCCATCTTCTTGATCACGGCGGGCGGCGCGGTCATCACGTCGGCGCCGATCATCGCGGCCTGATAGGCATGGTTGACCGAGCGGATCGAGGCGGCAAGGATCTGGGTGTCAAAGCCGTAATTGTCATAGATCGTGCGGATATCCGCGATCAGATCCATGCCATCAAGGTTGATATCGTCAAGCCGCCCGATGAAGGGGCTGATGAATGTCGCGCCCGCCTTGGCCGCCAAAAGCGCCTGATTGGCCGAAAAGCACAGCGTGACATTGACCATGTTGCCCTCGCCCGAGAGCACCTTGCACGCCTTGAGGCCATCCCATGTCAGCGGCACCTTGACGGCGATATTCTCGGCGATCTTGGCAAGCTTGCGGCCCTCGGCGATCATGTCGTCGGCCTTGAGCGCGACGACCTCGGCGCTGACCGGGCCCTCGACCATTTCGGCGATCTCGCGGGTCACATCGAGAATGTCGCGGCCCGATTTCAGGATCAGCGAGGGGTTGGTGGTCACGCCATCGACCATGCCAAGATCGTTGAGTTCGGCAATCTGATCGGTTTCTGCGGTATCGACGAAGAATTTCATGAGGGGTGCCTCTGCGCGGGTTGGGTTTTCTGTCACAAGCGTTTACCTCATAGATCAGCCCACCGAAACCCCCTCAGAGAGAGGAAGCCGCGTTGCCGCCGTCATCCCCTGACTTCTTTGACGAAGGCGCGCTTGTTGCGGTTCTGACGGCGCAGCCGCTTGACCGCCCGCTGGATTATCTGGCGCCCGAGGGCGGTTGTCTTCCGGGGGCCTTTGTCGAGGTGCCGCTTGGCCCGCGCAAGGTGTTGGGTGTGGTCTGGGGGTCGGGCAAGGGCGGCTTTGACCTCAAGAAGGCGCGCCGCATCATCCGGGTGCTGGATGTGGCGCCGATGCGCGTTGAAATGCAGGAGTTTTTGCGCCGTGCCGCCGATTACACCCTCACGCCGATGCCCGCGATGCTGCGGCTTGCGACGCGCGCGCCGGGGCTGAGCAACCCGCCGTCGATGCAAAAGGTCTATCGTCTTGGCGAGGGCGAGCCCAATCGCGTGACCGACGCGCGCACCCGCGTACTTGAGGTGCTGCGCAGCTATGGTGGGCTTGGCTTTACCCTTAAGGAGCTGAGCGATCAGGCGGGGGTGACCGCCTCGGTCGTCAAGGGGTTGGTGGGCCATGGCGCGGTGCGCGAGGAAGACACGCCGCGCGACATGCCCTTTGCCCGGCTTGATCCCAACCTGCCGTCCAAATCCCTGACCGAAGATCAGGAGACCGCCGCCGAGGCGCTGCGCAAGGGGCTGCGCGCGGATACCTATGGCACCACGCTTTTGCGCGGCGTCACCGGATCAGGCAAGACCGAGGTTTACCTTGAGGCGGTGGCCGAGGCCCTGCGTCAAGGGCGTCAGGCGCTTGTGCTCTTGCCGGAAATCGCCCTCACGGCCGAATTTCTCAACCGGGTCGAGGTGCGCTTTGGTGCGCGCCCGGCGGAATGGCATTCGGGGGTCACCATGACCGAACGCCGCCGCACCTGGAAGATGGTCGGACAGGGCGGCGCACAGATGGTGGTCGGCGCGCGCTCGGCCTTGTTCCTGCCGTTTCAGAACCTTGGCCTGATCATCGTCGATGAGGAACACGATACCTCTTACAAACAGGAAGATGGCGTTCTTTATAATGCCCGCGACATGGCGGTGCTGCGCGCGGCGATTTGCGGCGCGCGGGTGGTTCTGGCCTCGGCCACGCCAAGCCTTGAGAGTTGGGCCAATGCCGAGGCGGGCAAATATGACCGGCTTGAGTTGAACGCGCGCTTTGGGGCGGCGGTGATGCCGGACCTCGCGGCGATTGACATGCGGACGCAAAAGTTGCCGTCGAACCGCTGGATTTCACCCAGCCTTCAGGAAGCCACCAATGCCCGGATCGCCAAGGGCGAACAGGCGCTTTTGTTCCTCAACCGGCGGGGCTATGCGCCGACCACGATCTGTCGTGCCTGCGGTCATCAGATCGGCTGTGATCAATGCGATGCGCGCATGGTCGAGCACCGGTTTCAAAAGCGCCTGATCTGTCACCAATGCGGGGAAAGCGCGCCCTTACCGACGACCTGCCCGTCTTGCGGGGCCGAGGATCGGCTGGCGGCGGTGGGCCCCGGTGTCGAGAGGCTGGCCGAAGAGGCGGCATTGCTGTTTCCGCATGCGCGGATTGCGGTGCTGTCGTCGGATCTTTTCGGCTCTGCGCGCGCGCTTAAGGAACAGATCGAAGAGATCGCCAAAGGCGGTGCCGATATCATCATCGGCACGCAACTGGTGGCAAAGGGGCACAACTTTCCGCTGTTGACGCTGGTCGGGGTGATTGATGCCGATCTTGGCCTGCAAGGATCAGACCTGCGCGCCGCCGAGCGAACCTTTCAACTCATGCGCCAGGTGGCCGGGCGGGCAGGGCGGGCCGAGCGGCGCGGCACGGCCCTGTTACAGACCTTTCAGCCAGAGCATCCGGTGATCCGCGCCATTCTGGCAGGCGACGAAAACGGTTTTTGGCGCGCCGAGGCCGATGCGCGCCGCCAGGCGGGCGTGCCTCCCTATGGCCGGATGGCGGGGATCATCCTGTCCTCGCCCGATATGCAGGTGGCCTTTGACATCGGCGAAGACCTTGCCCGGCGCGATGG
>JAVVFB010000197.1:0-6146 GCA_032251095.1 Roseovarius sp.
TTTCAATTTAGGCTCGTAGTCCTTCACGCCTTCAAACGGGCGTACAAATACCAGCTTTTCGCTACCAACAAGAGTTTTGCAGCCTGGGCAGTCCAGCGGTGGTTGCAGATAAACGCGATGCCCCTCACCGCCACCATATGCTCGCTGAATGATCCAAGAGTCATCCGGCATGATGTAAGCCCGGTCAAGCTGCGATTTGTCGTTTGCTGACCTTCAACACGAAGAAGATCAGATATGTCGGACCGAAAGCAAACGAGATGGTCCTGCTTTTTTGTAAGCATCCGGCTATCCCCGTCGGAGGCTCCTCGACTTTTCAGCAGCGCACCTGATCTGGTTTGAGCCGAGCCTATAGACCACTGGCGGCGAAAAAGCGCGCGTGTTTACATTTAATTAGGCAATCCCTTGGGAATATGCTCGAAATCGCCTATATTCGCTGGTGATATCAGAGGATTCGCCGTTATGCCCAAGCTCGTGCGCCTTTACATTACTCATGTGGCAATTGGATTTGGCTTGGCCGGTCTTTTTGTGGCGATGCTCTTGTGGTTCAATATCGCAAATCTTTGGCATCTGGTCAGTCATTCTGACAAAGGGCTGCTTGCGGTGCTTATCCTTTGGATTTCCAATGGGATTGTCTTTGCGGGCGTTCAATTTGGCATTGCCGTCATGCGGATGAAGGATGATGATGATGACGAGCCGCGCGGCGGCCACCGTCAGAGGATCATGCAGCGCGAATATGCTGTGATCCCGGTTCCTGCGACCCGCAAAAGCCCCTCGCAGCCGTTGCGCAGACATTAGAGCGTGTCGCGTTCACTCAAATTCACGCTACATGCTCTAACCTATCGATTTCACATGTTCGGATTGCTCAAAACCGGTTCCCACTTTTGAGCAACATGCCCTAAGCGAGCGTTTCAGGGCGCGTAGGCGCCATTGATCACCGCAGTATCATGCAAGGCCGTAAAGGTGTGGCGGGCCCGCACACAGCCGTTTGGTTATCTCATTCCCGAGGACCTGTATGTACAGGTGGGCACCGGATAATCGGACCACGGTCCGGACAGAGCCAGCTCCCTCGGAATTATTTAAGGCCACCGGAATGCAACCGTTCACGAGAAGGGCAGCACCCGCCACAGCCCATAGGTAGGGCTTGCAGAGCGCCACGACAAGGGGTTGATTGCGTTCGTGGTTTGTTCATAATTCACATATGGAGCAAATCAGCGATCAACCCTTGCAACCTGGGCAACTTTTGGCGCGCGGCGTATGCCGCCATCTGCGCAGTCATGACTTTGATTCCATTCTGGAATTTACCCCTGAACGTGGGCGGCGTGTGGATGTGATCGCGCTTGGCCCCAAGGGGGAAATCTGGGTTGTGGAGTGCAAGTCAAGCCGCGCCGATTTCATGTCGGACGGCAAATGGCAGGGCTATCTGCAATGGTGTGACCGGTATTTCTGGGCCGTCGACTCGGAGTTTCCGGTAGAGTTGCTGCCGGATGGCACCGGGCTGATCATGGCCGATGCCTATAGCGCCGAGATCATTCGCTTGGGGCCTGAAACCCGGCTTGCCGCGGCCCGGCGTGCGGCGTTGACGCGCCGGTTTGCCCGCCATGCGGCGCGGCGTCTGCAATCGGTGCTTGACCCGCGATTATGAGGATTTGGCGCGCGCGGCCTTGGCCGACGCGACCAGTTCGGATGCGATTTCCTCGGCCTCTTCGGGGGTGAAATCCATTGGAATTTCAACGCCCTGTCCTTCAACGAACAGGCGCACCATGCCTTGATCGGTCGGTCCGATTTGCAGGTTTGCTTCGATATCGCTTTCGCTGTTGATACCCATGGTTGCCTCCTTGAAACAGGCGATGAGCTACTCTTTTACCTCATGCTTGGCAAGCGCCTTCGCGGTTTGACACTTGAGTGGATCAGAGCTTTTCCCGTCGCGCTGTTTGCCTTGTACAAGGCCGGTTTGCGCGTTCTGGCAGATCCTTGTTGAACAATCCGCGGAAATCACACTCTAAGGGCCTTGCAATCGGGCGCGGGAAAAGCTAATTCGCCCCCCAGTGCCGCCTTAGCTCAGTTGGTTAGAGCGCTGGATTGTGGATCCAGAGGTCCCCCGTTCAAGCCGGGGAGGCGGTACCATCACACCCAATGACTTATTGACCCGGCTCGATCGTCACGCTTTGGCGCAGATTTCCGGTGGTGCGGTCATAAATCAGAATGCGGTCATCGGTGGTGATAATCGCATACCAGCCGGTGCCTTGGGTAAAGGCCGCTGCGCGCGCGCCATCGGGCAGGGCGATCGTCTCTGGCAGACTTGGTGTGTCATTGCCCCAGAAGCGGATGACAAACAGCGCAATGATCACTAGAAGGCCAACAATCATCGTGGCGGTCAGCGTCGTGACCAGCCGCAACAGAAATTTCAGCATCGCCGGGTTGACCGGCTGAGGGGTATCATCCATGGGCCAGGCCCCGCTTAGCTTTGAGATCGAAAGTGATCCGCCTGCGCGCCTTGATAAGGCGCTTTCGCGCGATGTGCCAGAGGCGGCGAACCTGTCGCGCACCCGGCTTATGCGGCTGATGGCCGAGGGGCTGGTGCGGGTGAACGGCGCGGTGGTGCAAGACGCCAAGGCCCGTGTCGCCGAGGGTGACGTGATCGAGATCACCGTGCCCGAAGCCCGCGAAAGCCATATCGGCGCCCAGGATATTCCGCTTGAGGTGGTCTATGAGGATGACGACCTTATCGTGATCAACAAGCCCGTCGGCATGGTGGTGCATCCCGCGCCGGGCACGCCCGAGGGCACGCTGGTCAACGCGCTGTTGCATCATTGCGGCGACACCCTTTCGGGGGTGGGCGGCGCCAAGCGCCCCGGCATCGTGCACCGGATCGACAAGGACACCAGCGGCCTTTTGGTGGTGGCCAAATCCGACGCGGCGCATCACGGGCTTGCGGCGCAATTCGAGGCCCATACCGTCGAGCGCTATTACCGTGCCATCGTGCATGGCGCCCCAGAGGCCAGCGATCCGCGCCTGCGCGGGGTGCGCGGCGTCAGTTTCGAATCGGGCAATGTGATTCGCATCATCACCCAGCTCGCGCGCCACAAGACCGACCGCCAGCGTCAGGCGGTGTTGTTTCAGGGCGGGCGCCATGCGGTGACCCGCGCCCGCGTGGTTGAAACCTTTGGCACCCCGGCCACGGTGAGCCTTGTGGAATGCTGGCTTGAAACCGGGCGCACTCATCAGATCAGGGTGCATCTGACCTATGCCGGGCACGGGCTGATCGGCGATCCGGTCTATGGCGGGCGGCGCAAGTTGTCGGAAAAGGCACTGTCTTTGGCGGGCATCGAAGCCGCAAGCAATTTCCCGCGTCAGGCGCTGCATGCGGCGATTTTGGGCTTTATCCATCCGGTGAGCGGCGAAGAAATGCGGTTCGAGGCGCCTTTGCCTGCCGATATGAGCACCCTGATCGAAGCGCTCAGGGGCGATAGATCGGTCGGCGCGTCCCTGGAAACTGAGTAAAATCAATTTTCAGCGACGGAAAGCCTTTAGATATGTGTTAAACTATATGACCTACCAAGCCTTGAAAGGGGCGGCGTGACTTCCTAGGTCAATGTTAACGATATAAACATCGAGAGGGATGAAGCCATGGGCAACTATAAAAATCTGCCGGCTCCGACACCAGAAGGCGGGCTGAACCGCTATATGCAGGAAATCCGCAAGTTCCCGCTGCTGGAGCCGGAAGAGGAATACATGCTGGCCAAACGCTGGGCCGAGGAACAGGATACCGAGGCGGCGCATAAGATGGTCACAAGCCACCTGCGTCTGGCGGCCAAGATCGCCATGGGCTATCGCGGCTATGGCTTGCCGCAGGCCGAGGTGATTTCCGAGGCGAACGTCGGCTTGATGCAGGCGGTCAAACGCTTTGACCCAGAGCGCGGCTTTCGCCTTGCGACCTATGCCATGTGGTGGATTCGCGCCAGCATTCAGGAATATATCCTGCGCAGCTGGTCCTTGGTGAAACTTGGCACGACGAGTGCGCAGAAAAAGCTGTTCTTCAACCTGCGCAAGGCCAAGGCCAAGATCGGTGCGTTTGAAGATGGCGATATGCGCCCCGATGTGGTCAAGAAAATCGCGACCGACCTTGGCGTGACCGAGGCCGAAGTCATCAGCATGAACCAGCGGATGGCCGGGGCGGATGCCTCTTTGAACGCCACGGTTGGCTCCGAGGGCGAGGGCACCATGCAATGGCAGGACTGGCTTGAGGATGAACATGCCGATCAGGCCGGTGATTACGAACGTGCCGACGAACTTGGCGCGCGCCGCGAATTGCTGAGCGAGGCGATGGATGTGCTCAACGAACGCGAGCGCGATATCCTGACCCAACGCCGCCTGAGCGAAAAGGCGGTCACGTTGGAGGATCTGAGCGGATCCTATGACGTCAGCCGCGAGCGTATCCGCCAGATCGAGGTGCGCGCCTTTGAAAAACTGCAAAAGCGGATGCGCGCGCTTGCGCAGGAAAAAGGCATGCTCGCCTCTGCATAAGGCTTGGTGTGCGCCGTGATTCCAAGTAGGTTCTGCCGCAAGGCGAGGGGCTATGGATCATGGGGCATGCGATGGAAATGGCGGCGCGCAGGGGGGGCGGGGATGCGGCGGCACGCACGCGCCCGAGCCGCATAACACTGGCCCTCTGCGCGCTGCTTTTGACGCTCTCGGCCTGTTCCGAGCGGATGACAGCCGAGCGCGCCGCGCCGCACCCCGACGCCCAAGTCCAATCGATCTACGTGGCGACAGAGCGCGACCTGGACCGCACGGGGCCGTTCTTTGGCTATAAGCGCCCCAGCGGGATGAAGTATTTCCGCACTGATATTTCCGTGCCCCCCACCCATCAAACCGGGGCGATCGAGTGGCCCGATGGCCCGCCGGACGCCGCCACCGATTTTGTTGTCACCGGCACCAAAGTGTTTGACGGGCCGGGGCAAATGCTGGCCGATATCCGCCGCACAATACCGGGGCGTGAAACGTTGGTCTTTGTGCATGGCTATAACAACACCCTGTCGGAATCGATGTATCGGCTGGCCCAGATCCAGAGCGATTTCTCGACCAACATGCCCGCGCTCTTGTTCTCGTGGCCCTCGGCGGGTGATCCACGCGGCTATATCTATGATCGCGACAGCGTGCTGTTTGCGCGCGACGATCTTGTTACGTTGCTTGATCGGTTGACGGCGCGGCCCGGCGACAAGGTGTTTCTTCTTGGCCACTCGATGGGCTCGAATCTTGTGATGGAGGCCCTGCGTCAGGCCAGGCTAAGCGGCAACACCCGGCTTTTGTCGCGCGTCAGCGGCGTGACCCTGATGTCGCCGGATATCGACCCGGATCTGTTTGATCGTCAGGCCGAGGTGATCGGCAAGCTGCCGCAACCCTTCCTGATCTTCATCTCGAAGCAGGATCGCGCGCTAAGCCTTTCGGGTTTCATCACCGGTCGCAAACCGCGCCTTGGGGTGATCGATGAGGCCGAAAAGGTCACCCGCCCGGATGTGACAGTGATTGATTTCACCGAACTGGCCGATGGCAACAGCCTCAATCATTTCGTGCCCGTCACCTCGCCCGATGCAATCCGCGTGTTGAACGGCATCATCTCGCAGGCCGGGCGCGAAGGCACCGGTTTCCTGCGCGACATGGCGCTCAAGCTGCCGAGCGCGCGAGCGGTGCGGCCTTAGTCTTCCATCGCCTCAAGCTGGTCGATAAAGCCAGAGATCATCGACAAGCCCTTGTCCCAGAACGCCGGGTCGCTGGCATCAAGGCCAAACGGCGCAAGCAATTCCTTGTGGTGCTTTGACCCGCCAGCCTTGAGCATGTCGAAATACTTTTCCTGAAAACCCTCGGGGTTTTCCTCGTAAACCGCGTAAAGCGCGTTCACCAACCCGTCGCCAAAGGCATAGGCATAGACGTAGAACGGCGAATGCACGAAATGCGGGATATAGGCCCAGAAGGTTTCATAGCCTTCCATGAAATCAAACGCCGGTCCAAGGCTTTGCGCTTGCACCGACATCCAGAGCGCGTTGATATCGTCGGGAGTAAGCTCGCCGGTCCGGCGCGCTGCGTGAAGCTTGCATTCAAAGTCGTAAAACGCGATCTGGCGCACGACGGTGTTGATCATATCCTCG
>JAVVFB010000198.1:0-6136 GCA_032251095.1 Roseovarius sp.
GGCCCGAAGGCTATGGGCGGCGTGTGCTGGCAACAGTGGACAGCACCAATGCCGAGGCGGCGCGCATCGCGCCGGGGCTGGCCGGGCCGGAATGGATACTGGCGCTTGAGCAGACCGCCGGGCGCGGGCGGCGCGGGCGCGCGTGGCGCGACCCAAAAGGCAATTTTGCCGCCAGCCTTGTCATGCGCCCGGGGGAGACGGCGGACCGGGTTGCGCTGCGCTCTTTCGTGGCCTCGCTGGCGTTGTTCGAGGCGCTGGTGGCGGTGACCGGGCGGGCAGAGGCTTTTGCGCTCAAGTGGCCCAATGATGTGGTGTTGAACGGTGGCAAACTGGCCGGAATTTTGCTCGAGAGTGCCGGCAGCGGTGCGCGGTTCAGTCATTTTGCCATCGGAATCGGGGTGAACCTGCGCGAGGCACCGGAGGCGCGCGCGGTCGAGCCCGGCGCGCTCGCCCCGGTGTCGGTCTTGTCAGGCACCGGGGTGGCGGTCACCCCCGAGGCGTTTCTTGATCTTCTGGCCCCGGCCTATGCCCGCGCTGAGGCGCAGTTCGTGACCTATGGCTTCGAGCCGATCCGCACCGCCTGGCTTGCGCGCGCGGCGCGATTGGGCGAGGTGATCACCGCACGCACCAGCCGCGAAGAGGTCACCGGCACCTTTGAGACAGTGGACGGCGCGGGCAATCTTGTTCTATCAACCCCCAAGGGGCGCCACGCGATTGCCGCCGCCGAGGTATTTTTCTAAGCGAGGAGGCGGGCGATGTTACTGGCGATTGACTGCGGCAATACCAACACGGTCTTTTCGATCTGGGATGGCGAGAAGTTTCTCTGCACGCTGCGCACCTCGACCGAGCATCAGCGCACGGCGGATCAGTATTTCGTCTGGTTTTCAACGCTTCTGATCCATTTTGGCATCAAGGCCGATATCCGATCTGTGGTGATAAGTTCGACGGTGCCGCGGGTGGTGTTCAATCTGCGGGTCTTTTCGGATCGTTATTTCAACTGTCGCCCGCTTGTGGTGGGCAAGCCCGAGTGCCGCCTGCCGGTGGATGTGCGGGTGGACGCGGGCACGCAGGTCGGGCCGGACCGGCTTGTGAATACGGTGGCGGGGTACGATCTATACGGTGGCGATCTTATCGTGGTGGATTTTGGCACCGCCACGACGTTTGATGTTGTCGCAAGCGATGGTGCCTATATTGGTGGGGTGATTGCGCCGGGGGTGAACCTGTCGCTTCAGGCGCTTCACGAGGCGGCGGCCGCCCTCCCGCATGTGGATATCACCAAGCCTGAGCGCGTCATCGGCACCAATACCGTGGATTGCATGCAATCGGGCGTGTTCTGGGGTTATGTCGGGCTGATCAATGGGATATGTGACCGGATAAAGGCCGAGAGAGGCCGCGCCATGAAAGTGGTCGCAACCGGCGGGCTGGCGCCGTTGTTCCAGCAGGGGCACGCGATGTTCGACGTGTTCAGAGATGATTTGACGATGCGCGGGCTGACCGTGATCGACGCATATAACAAGGAGGGTTGACACCCCATGAGCAGTGAACGTTTGATCTACCTCCCCCTCGGCGGGGCGGGTGAAATCGGTATGAATGCCTATGTCTATGGGTATGGCAAGCCCGGCAAGGAACGCCTGATCCTGGTGGATCTCGGCCTGACCTTCCCGGATATGGATGGGACGCCGGGGGTGGATCTTATCCTGCCAGACATCACCTGGTTGGCGGAGCGGCGCAATCAGCTTGAGGCGGTGTTCATCACCCATGCGCACGAAGACCACCTTGGCGCCGTGGCGCATTGCTATGAACAGCTTGGCGCGCCGATCTATGCGCGTGCGTTTACCTCGAACCTTGCCCGCCGCAAGATGAGTGAATACGGCCACCCCGAAAGCGCCGTCAAGACCGTGTCCCCCTGGCCCGAAGTGACCCAGGTGGGCCCGTTCAGCGTTGGTTTTGTGCCGATTTCGCATTCGATCCCCGAAAGCTCCGGTCTTGTGATCGACTGTGCGGGCGGGCGGATCGTGCATAGCGGCGACTTCAAGATCGACCAAACCCCCGTGGTCGGCGAAGCCTTTGATCACGAGTTGTGGGCGAGCCTTGCCGCGCCGGGCGTCAAGGCGCTGGTGTGTGATTCCACGAATGTGTTCAGCACCAATGAAGGTCGCTCCGAGGCGACGGTGGCCACCCCGATCACCGAACTGGTCGCGCAATCCAAGGGCATGTTCATCTGTACCACTTTCGCCAGCAACGTCGCGCGGGTGAAAACCCTTGCCGAGGCCGGTGAACGGGCTGGACGCTCGGTCTGTCTTATGGGGCGGGCGATGCGCCGGATGATCGAGGCCAGCGTCGAGACCGGCGTGCTCAAGGGCTTTCCCAACACCATCAGCCCGGAAGACGCCAAGGCCCTGCCGCGTGAAAACGTCATGCTCATCGTCACCGGAAGCCAGGGCGAGCGGCGCGCCGCCAGTGCCCAGCTTGCCAATGGCAAATATCAGGGGATGACCCTGAAAGAGGGCGATACCTTCCTGTTCTCGTCCAAGACGATTCCGGGAAATGAGCGCGGCGTGATCCGGATCATGAACCAGTTCAGCGAAATTGGCGTCGATGTGATCGAGGGCGATGACCGATATCACGTTTCGGGCCATGCCAACCGCCCCGATCTTGACGTTATGCACAAGCTGATCAAGCCGCAGACCGTGATCCCGATGCATGGCGAGCACCGCCACCTGCGCGAACATGTCAAGCTTGCAAAGGCCAACCGGCTTGATGGAATTCTGGCGGTGAATGGGATGATGATTGACCTGAGCGGCAACAAGCCCAAGGTCGCCGAATATATCGAGACCGGGCGGACCTATCTTGATGGCTCGGTTCAGATCGGGGCGATGGATGGCGTGGTGCGCGACCGCATTCGCATGGCACTGAACGGGCATGTGATGATCAACATCATCCTGGACGAAGACGATGATCCGCTTGGCGAACCCTGGTGCGAAACCATGGGCCTTGCGACCACCGGGCGCAACAATGCGCCGCTGGTCGATGTTCTTGAAGAAGATTTGAGCCAGTTTCTGGGGCGCGCCAATGACAAGACGCTGGCCGATGATGACAAGCTTGAAGAGGGTCTGCGCCGGGTTGCGCGTCAGAGCACGCAAAACGAAGTTGGCAAGCGCCCTGAGGTCACCGTGGTGATCAGCCGCCTGAGCGCCTGAGCACAGGCCTGAAGAGAAAGGGCAGGGCGCGGCCATCGGGTGCCGCCCCCGAACAAGAGATGGTGGTGATTGCGCTCCTTTCAGGGCGCGATCGCGACACACCCTGCCCGTGTCATGCCCTTGATGATCGTATTCCTCCGGGGTTGGCACGGTTTCAGGCATTTTAGAGTATCCGTCTTTCACATGGCCGTTTCTGGCGCGGCGGGGGAAACCGCCCGACACCCACCGGCGCGCTGGCGGTTTCGCAGGTCTTTGCCTATGTCTGGCCGACCACGCTTGATGCCGGCAGCGTCGGGTTCGACACCGGGGCGGGCATCCTCGCCATGGTGGCGACCGCGCATCCCGATTTCGACGACACGCCGCTTTACGACGAGAACCGCGATGGCGACCGGGGCAATGACGGGGATCTGTGGCACAGTCACTGGGTTGTTCTCGGGCCAGACGACGCTTGCGGCGCGGGCGCGCTCAAGGTGATCGACATTCCCGACGGCACGAAGCTGCGCTTGCCCGCCACCTGGCCCGGCCTGCCGCTCTTGATCGACAGCCCCGGTTGGGATCCGTTGATCTCAGGCGAGACCATCGAGATCGCGGCGGCCTTCGACGATATCGGCGTTGTTGAGGCTGCGGGGTTTGACGGCGTAACCGCAGGGCTTCGGGTGAATGCCAATGTGCATGCGCCGCTTTTGTGCGTCACGGATGTGTTCGACGTGGCCTCGGGAGATCTGAGCCTGCCCGGGGTCGGGTCAGCCAATAACCAATGACCGGCGGTGGCATCCCCGCCGCCGGTTCCCAGACAAAAGGGAATACCATGCCCGATTACGCCCCGCCGTTTCTCGCCTCCGAATGGCTCAATACGCCCGAGCCGCTAACGCTCGACGGTCTGCGCGGTCGGGTTGTCGCCATCGAGTGTTTTCAGATGCTCTGTCCCGGCTGTGTCAGCCACGGGTTGCCGCAGGCGATGCGCACCGCCCAGACCTTTCGCGCGCAGGATGTGGCGGTGATCGGGTTGCATTGTGTGTTCGAGCATCACGCGGCGATGACGCCGGTTGCGCTGCGCGCCTTCCTGCACGAATACCGCATCCGCTTTCCGGTGGCGGTTGACACGGCGGGAGAGGGCGGCCCGCTGCCGCAGACCATGGCGGCCTATGCGCTCGAAGGGACGCCGACGCTGCTGCTCATTGATCGCAAGGGACGGCTAAGGGTGCGGCATTTCGGGCAGGTCTCTGATCTGGCGCTCGGGGCCGAAAACATGATGCTGGTGCAGGAAAGCGAGGAGGGCTGAGATGATTGCCGGAGTAATCGCGGCGGTTCTGATCGGGGCCATTCGCCCGCTTGGTCCCAAGGGCGTGCCGAGCGCCATTGTCAAGACGCCCGTCTAGGATTGGAGGCCGCGTCTGGATGGATGAGAAAGGGCGGGGCCGCGAAGCCCCGCCCTGCATTCAGATCACGCCCTGGGCGCGCATCGCCTCGGCGACCCGGATAAAGCCGCCGATATTGGCCCCGAGCACATAGTCGCCGGGCTCACCATATTCCTCTGCGGTTTCGGCGCAGGTGTCGTGAATATTGCGCATGATCACACCCAGCCGGTCCTTGGTCTGATCGAACGTCCAGCGGTCGCGGCTGGCGTTTTGCTGCATCTCCAGCGCCGAGGTTGCGACGCCGCCGGCATTGGCTGCCTTGCCCGGCGCAAAGAGGACACCAGCCTTGCGGAAGGCCTCGACCGCATCGGGCGTGCAGGGCATGTTCGCGCCTTCGGCAACCACTTGCACGCTGTTCTTGATCAGCACATTGGCATCCCGCGCGGTCAGCTCGTTCTGCGTGGCGCAGGGCAGCGCAACGTCGCAAGGCACATCCCAGATGACGCCCTTTCCGGTGGCGATGAATTTCGCATCCTTGCGGGTCTTTACATAGTCGCTGATCCGGCCGCGCTGCACTTCCTTGATCTCGCGGACGAGATCAAGGTCGATGCCCTCTTCATCCACGACGTATCCGCTGCTGTCGGAACAGGCGATGATATCCGCGCCAAGCTTCTTGGCCTTTTCCATCGCATAGATCGCCACATTCCCCGAGCCCGATACGACGGTGCGATGCCCTTCAATGGTCTTGCCCTGCCGCTCGAGCATGGATTCCACGAAATAGACCGTGCCATAGCCGGTCGCCTCGGTGCGCGCCAATGAGCCGCCATAGCTTAGCCCCTTGCCGGTCAGCACGCCGGCCTCGAAGCTGTTGGTCAGGCGGCGATACTGGCCGAACATCCAGCCGACCTCGCGCCCGCCGACGCCGATATCGCCTGCCGGCACGTCGGTCTTGTCGCCGATATGGCGGTAAAGCTCGGTCATGAACGACTGGCAGAAGCGCATGATCTCGCCGTCCGAACGATCCTTGGGATCGAAATCCGACCCCCCCTTGCCGCCACCGATCGGCAGGCCGGTCAGGGCGTTCTTGAAGATCTGCTCGAAGCCGAGAAACTTGATGATCGAGAGGTTCACCGATGGGTGGAACCGCAGCCCGCCCTTATAGGGGCCAAGCGCGGAATTATACTGCACACGGAAGCCACGGTTGACATGGACCTGGCCCTTGTCATCGGTCCACGGCACACGAAAGATGATCTGGCGCTCGGGCTCGCACAGCCGGTCAATCAGCCCATCCTCAAGATAGTCCGGACGCTTTGCAACCACGCGACCAAGGCTTTCAAACACCTCGCGGGCGGCCTGATGAAATTCGGCCTCACCGGGGTTCCGGGCGAGTATTGTGGACAGGATACCATCGAGTTTTTCGTCTACAGTCATGTGATGCCTTTCTTTTTCGGCATTGCTTAGTGCATGCCCCAAGCAATGACAATTCGTCACTTTGGCGCAGGTGTGAATCAGCATGCAAAAGTGACCCACTTGGGTGGGTTATGATCATCTAAAATTGACCCACCTGCATTGTTAACA
>JAVVFB010000199.1:0-6118 GCA_032251095.1 Roseovarius sp.
CAGCATCTCGCCACCGTGAAGTTCGCAGACCTCCTGAAACCCTTTCTCCATCATGTGGAACCGGGAGAGGCCTTCAAGAGCCCTTGCGCGCCGCGAGTCGAGGCCGGAGTGATCCTGGATCATACGGTGCGCTTTCTGGGCCTCACCCCGCATCCTGTCTTCAAGGTCGATGATCAGACCTCGATAAATGGCGACGGGGAAACGGGTTCTGACGATGTGCCCCATGACTGCTCCGATTCTTTCGATATTGCGTTTTTATGGATAATTGATGATAAAAATTGCGTTAAGTCAAGCGTATTGTGTCTCACGGCTGTGCGAAGCATCCAGCCTTGAGGGGCAGCTAGAACTTGAGGTTTTCCGCATCACGGGGTGTATCAATGAGGTCCGCCACCCTGCTATGGGCCTCAATCCATGCGCGTTTATGAGGGGCGATCCACGAAGCAACTTCTAGGATGCTCTCGTAGTCCTTCTCAAGGTGCCGGGTGAAAATCGGCTCGTGGTGGGCAATCCGGTTCCTGAAGGTGCGCAAATAATTCAACGGCGTATGCGCGTTTTTGCGGGAGATGCTGGTTGCGTGCGGGAATGCGCGTCTGAGAGCGGGACGCCAGAGCGTCATCTCATAGTTGGCTTTCGTCTTCGTCTTCCAGTCGATGTAACCGCCTGGGCCGAGCAGAGACACCCAGAACCCGAAGGACAGCGAGGCAATCACATGAGGCGCATCGTCGGGATATTTGTCCTTTCGTAGCCCCTGTTTGGTTTGCTCGACCCGCGCAAGACAGCCGCTGTCGAGGCCAGTCTTGGTGCTGTCATACCATGTCGGCCCGTATGCATTTGTCAGTTCGCGGCTCATCGCGTTGCGAAGAGCCACCTCAAGGGCTTGAAGTGGTCCGTAGAAGGCTGCACTGACCGCTGTGTTCCACGTATAGAGCCTAACAGCCTGGGCACGATCACCACCTGTGGCGGACAGATACGTACCAAGCCGATCCGCCGATAACGATGCTTCCAGCTCATCGAGTATCTCTTCATTCAGGTCAAAATTCTTGACATTCGGGGTGGGACTGGTCATATATGCCTCGTTAGCCCCGGACCCGCCTCTGCCCTAGGTATGCGCCCGGGGCTCAGCTTTTCCAAGACATTGAAATTGTTCAGCTTGCAGTAGCAGATGGTTTGCGTTTCGGCTTGTAGCCGCGCTTTTGCACAGCTTTGCGCTCGGTTTTCACGTCTTCCTCAACCTTGCGGAACTCCGGTTCGAGCTTCTTGAGGCGTGCCACAAGACCGCTCAGATCGTAGGTGTTTGTCATCTTTCCACCATGCGCTGCGTAACGTTCAACGCGCTCGACCAACCCGGCCTGTTCCAGCTCCGCAACGTATCGCTGGACCTGTCTCTCGCTCAGTCCCAAACGCTCGGCCAGAAGTTTCTTGCCAGGGTGCGGTTTGCGGGCGTCCTCCCACCAGAAATCGCAAAGCTGCATTAGCACGGCAAGCTGGGTGGGATTCAGACCGAGCCTCTGCTGCGCCCTGAGAAGCAGGGAAGGAACAATACAGAACCCAAGGTCCATAACCTGTTTGCCCCATTTTTTCTCTGAGGCGCGGCCTGCTTTGGGCGGTCGCAGCTGGACAATGTTACCGGCGGCACTTTCTTTTTTGTCAAACATGGGGGAATCCTTTCGATAGGTGCAATATTGCCTTGAAAATCAATTATTTCAATAGGCCGACACTAGTCGGATTTATCCACCCCGCTTGGTCATAGATGTCTGCTCCGTCCGGCCACAGATGTCCGCTAAAGAAGGAACCATTCATTCAGAATCCGGGAAGGTGGACAAACCAGTACGATTTGAGCCCCAGACGCTGATGACTGGTCCCCTAGCGTTTAACGCTGTGGGCAATGCGATCAAGCGCTTCATTTGAAAGGTGAGAGCGAAGCGTCCGGGGAAAATGTGATCTCGATATAGTCGTCGTCATTTTCGCTTCGGCGGGTCATGGTCATGGATGAAATCGTCTGACCGTTTGCCAGAGGGCTCTGTTGCAAACTTTATCACATGACGCAGTTACCCCTCCATTGGGCACACTTATGCTACGGCTTTGAAATGCTCTTCAATCAGCGTCACTGCCTCGGTCATGACACATGGCCCGAGACCGAAGGCGCGTTCGATCATGCGTTTTTCGCCAATCGGGTCGCGGGTCAGGTTGAAGGCGCGGCCCTGGCCTTTTCGCAGGGCGCGCATCACCTCGAAACCCTTGATTGTGGCGTAGGCCGTCCTCATCGTCTTGAAACCCCGGACCGGCTTGATCAGCTGCTTGAGCTTGCCGTGATCGGCCTCGATCACATTGTTCAGATACTTGACCTGGCGGTGTTCCACGTCCTGCGGACATTTACCCTCTTTCTTCAACTCGCGGATCGCCTGGGTGTAGCATCCGGCCTTGTCGGTGTTGATCTTGGACGGTTTCTCCCAATTTTTACAGGCACGAATGGCCTTGCCCAGAAAGCGTTTCGCGGCTTTGGCATTGCGGGTTGAAGACAGGTAGAAATCGACGGTGTTCCCCAATTTATCAACCGCCCGGTACAGATACGTCCACTTGCCGCGCACCTTGATGTAGGTTTCGTCAACGCGCCAGCTATCCGACATCGGCCGCCGCCACTGCCAGCGCATCCGCCGCTCCATTTCGGGGGCGTAGCGTTGCACCCAGCGGTAAATGGTCGAATGGTCGACAGACACACCGCGCTCCGCCATCATGGTTTCCAGATCACGATAGCTGAGGCCATACCGGCAGTACCAGCGAACAGCCCAAAGCACGACTTCACCTGAGAAATGCCGCCCTTTGAAATCGTTCATAGCTTGATCCTCGCACTGAAAACCGACCCAAACATGGCAACCCGCATGTGAGTTTGCAACAGAGCCCTTGGCGGTCTTGTTGCATGTGCCTCCCAAGACTATCACGATATAAATTAAGCCCACGATCAGCGAATCTAACCGCCAATCACGTAGACCACTTTAGGACGTTTGAACGCCAGAGGTCAGCAAGAGTTCTGTAATTTAAAAAGGAGCCAGCTTTCCGTGAGAGAGTATCGCGTTCATTTGCAGTCACGCGATCCACTCTAACTTATATATTGCGCATGTTATCGGAGTGTTAGAACCCCGTGGTGAAGGTAATGAGCCGTAGCGGGGTTATGTCAAGAATGGTCGCTTCGAGCATCCTGTCGACCCCTGTCAAAAGCATGACGCCCACCAAAAGCAATGCATCCTGACCCTAGTCGTCCAAGGTCCGCTCATTCCATCGGTCCCCGAGGCCTTCACGACTGCGGCGACCTTCCACTTTCCGCCCACAACGATGAGTAGGGAATGCCTTGTCGCTAGCACTACTTTGGCAGATTTTCGCTGATCTGATATTTACCGGATTGAACGAACCCGCTGACGCGGGATGGGCGTCGCTATTGGCGGGAATGGCCTCCTGATAGCCTTGTTGCACGGAGCGCCACTCGGCTGATATTGGTCACGGCTTATTCTCTTGAGGATGCTATAAATGCCGCACAAGTTCAACGCTGATCGGCGTGACAAAATTCCGAAGCAAAAGCAGCGGGTAACCAACTGGTCTGCATACAACGAGGGTCTGCGGCGGCGCGGGGATCTGACGGTCTGGATCAGCGAGGACGCGCTTGCGCTGTGGGCCGCTCCACGTCGAACAACCCCTGGTGGTCAGCCATATTACTCTGATCTGGCAATCGAGCTTTGCCTGACACTGGGCATGGTTTTCAAGCAACCGCTGCGGCAGACTCAAGGCTTGATGCGCTCAATCGCGACGCTGCTGGGAGTGGGAATTGCAGTGCCTGATTTCTCCACTTTGTCGCGCCGGGGCAATGGGCTGACGTTGCGCCCAAAGCCGAAATCCAAGAGTGATAAACCAGTGCAACTGGTCGTGGACAGCACCGGACTCAAAATATTTGGCGAGGGCGGCTGGCTAGAGGAGAAGCATAAAGCCACGGCGAAACGCAAGACTTGGCGCAAGCTACATCTTGGTCTCGATCTTGTTAACGGTGAGATCGTCTGCTCTGATCTAACCACGGATGACATTGGAGATCCGACTGCTCTGCCAGGGTTGTTGGATCACGTCTACGGCCCAGTTGACCTGTTTCTGGCGCTCGGTGCATATGACGGCAAACCAACATCTGATTTGCTTGCGGCTCGTTTTGGGTCGATGATCGAAGTCATCATTCCGCCTCCCAACAACGCAGTATTCAGTCCGGACGCGGCGCAGCATCCGACCTCACGCGACCGCCATATCGCCGAGATTGAAAGCAAAGGGCGCATAGCATGGCAGAAGTCATCCGGCTACAATCAGCGCAGCCGGGACGAAACCCTAATGGGTCGCTGGAAGACCGTCATCGGGTCAAAGCTCAAGGCGCGCACCTTCAACAATCAGAAAACAGAGGCTAAGATTGGCGTCCGGGTTCTTAACCGGATGACTGAACTTGGTCGGCCGAACTTCCAACGCACCGCCTGAAATCCGTCTCGGGTAGGGCGCGTTCCGCGCTCAAGTTGATCTGTGCAACACGGCCCGTCGGCAACGCGTTACCCGAAATCGACCCATGGCACTTCCCCTACAACCCCCGCATCTACCAGCTGCTCGCGATCTGGAAGATCGCGCAGACTCTCCAACCCAAACGCGACAAGGAACTGCTCTGTGGTGACGAAGGTATAGGGCGCCCCGCGTCTTGGGGACCTTGGCCCGGTTCCAATGAGACCGCGTGCATGCAACCGCCCGATCAGGTCGCGGCTGATCTCCTTGCCGAAGATATCCTTGAGCCCGTCGCGGGTGATGGGCTGATGGTAGGCGATGGCTGCCAAAATCGCTACGTCGAAGTCGTTCAGGCCCAGCAGTTGGTCACCGACGTCCGCCGCGGCGCGGATCGCAGGCGCGTAGATGGACCGCGTCCGGAACATCCACCCCCCGGCGACCTGGCCAATCTCGAAAGCCCGCCCATCCAGATCTGCGGCAAGATCCTCGACCAGTAGGTCGACCGAGACCCCCTGCCCCACCACGCGGGCTAGGTCTTCGCGCGGCACCGGCGAAGCCGACGCGAAGAGCACCGCCTCGATGCGGCGCATCCATTCCTGCCAGCGCAACTCCGGAGGCAGGTCGGACAACTCGCGGTCAAGATCTGGGTCGGATCGATCCTTCGCCATCCCTACACCCCGTAAAGCCTGAAGGTGTCGCGCCCGGTCAGCTCGCGCACTGCACCGAGTTCAACCAGCCGGTCGCAGAGCCGCCGCGCGGCGCGATCCGGTAGGGGCAGCGCCGACGGCACCACCGCATCGCGGGTCAGGAATATCTCGACTGCCTCCCCCGCCCCCTTGGCCCGCAGCTTAGGTGCAACCGCCTTCAGATGCGCCGCCCGACGCGCGAGGTCAGAGGCTTGCCGCACAGCCTCGACCGCCGAGGCGATAAGCGCCCGATGGCAGGCAAGATGCAGATCGTCTCCCCGTTTGCGCAGGTCAGCGCGCTTCAGACCTCCGGCCAGCAGCGGCACGAGATGATCCCAGCCAAACGCCTTCGCGAGAGCCGCATCCGCGAGGATCAGCGCAGGCACTTCGGCCCGCGGCGCTTCCGTCAACACTGCCTCCAGCACCATTTCGGCGCGGCTGACCGGCGCCCCCTGCCCCGCATCCAGCCACGTGGCGATCTGACCCGGCTCGAGGCTCGGCAAGGCTCGACCCAGAGCCTTGATCGACAGCGACCGTTCCACAGCGCGCCGCCAGACCAGGCAGGTTTCGCCCGCTGGTCCGGGAAGATCGCCAGGGCGCAACAGGTGCACCGCGTCACGCAACTCCCTTGCCCGCTCCGACCGCCCGGAAAACGCGACACACGCCTCGGCCGCGCGCAGCGCGAGCCGGTCCCGCAACAAGGCGTGGGGCACCTCCACGCGTCCCAACACAAGATGCAGGTGGTTCAGCGCCGAACCTGACAAAAACGCAACATCTTCAAGGGTTTCGGACCGTGCGGAGGTGACCCAGGATGGCATCCGGGGTAACGTGTCGAGGCCGCTTTCGTGATCCTGTCGGGCAAATGTCATGCACAGAGCCTACACTTATGCGGCGCTTTCTGCCAGCGAATAGCGTAG
>JAVVFB010000019.1:0-22768 GCA_032251095.1 Roseovarius sp.
AGCTGGCGCTGGCGCAGGCGGTGGTCTATCTGGCGCTGGCGCCGAAATCGAATGCCGCCTACATGGCCTTCAAGGCCGCGATGCGCGCCGCCCGCGACACCGGCAGCCTGCCGCCGCCCAAGCATATCCTGAACGCGCCCACCGCGCTGATGAAGGAACAGGGCTATGGCGCGGGCTATGCCTATGACCATGACGCAGAAGACGGGTTTTCCGGCCAGAACTACTTTCCCGAGACCATGAAACGCCCGGTGCTTTACCAGCCGGTCGAACGCGGCTTTGAGCGCGAGCTAAAGAAGCGACTCGACTACTTTTCAAAGCTGCGCGCGCGACGTGGCTAAGCTTTTTGCGCGGATATTCCTCAAAGTATCGGAAATCCTTTGCCCCGAAACTTTGAGGATTAGTGGTTAGGGGGTGGAAACCGACGAGGTTTCGTGTTTTCATTGTAATATGTCGTTTTTGAGCATCCTACCGTACCGTCGTAACAGGAAGCTATGGATGAGGGATGGTAAAATCTCCCCAGCAACGACAGATCACATAAAAAACAGGGGAAAATCATGAAAAACAAAAAGGATAAGATCCTTTTGGATCGGCTCGCGGATGCGGCCCGAACCGGGACGATATCGCGTCGGTCGTTTTTGAACTACGCGGCTGCTGCGGGTGTCAGCGCCTCGGCGGCAACGGGGCTTTGGGGCACGGCGGCTGCGGCCAACCCGACGAAGGGCGGCACCTTCCGGTGGGGCGTTCATGATGGCAACACATCTGACACGCATGACACAGGGACCTATGTTTCGCGTCAGCAGATTTTTCTGGCGCATACGCACCGCAGCTATCTCACGCTGATCGAGGCCGACAATTCGCTTGGCCCGGATCTTGCGACAAGCTGGGAAGCGTCACCGGATGCCAAGCAGTGGACCTTCGAAATCAACCCGAACGCGTCCTTCCATAGCGGCAAGCCGGTGATGTCGCAGGATATCATCGACAGCCTGAACCACCATCGCGGCGACGATTCCACCTCGGCGGCCAAGGCGCTCTTGACGGATGTGACGGATATCAAGGCGGATGGCGACCATACTGTCGTGATCTCACTGTCGCGCGGCAACGCGGATCTGCCCTGGTTGATGACAGATTATCACTTTGCCATCTGCCCTTCGAATGGCGACGGCACGATCAACTGGCAGTCCGGCGATGGCTCTGGCCCCTACAAGATCGAGTCGGGTGAATTCGGCATCCAATTCGCGCTGAGCCGGCATGACGGCTGGCACCTGGACGGCGCCTATTTTGACAAGGTCGAGATGCTTATCCTCAACGATCCCAACGCTCGCCAGACGGCCTTGGTCACAGGGGATGTGGATTGCGTTTCGTTGATCGAGCTCAAGACACTGGCGCTTTTGCAGCGCAACCCGGATATTTCGATCGACAACATCCCCTCGGGTGGGGCGATCACGATGCCGATGCATTGTGATACCGCGCCGTTTGACGATGTGAATGTGCGCAACGCACTGAAACTTGCGATGAACCGCGACGAGATCATCGAAAAGATCGCGTTCGGGGCGGCCACCAAGGGCAACGATTTCCACCTCTCGCCGGTGCAACCCTACTGGCCCGACGATATCCCGCAGCGCGACTATGATCCAGAGCAGGCCAAATCGTTGCTCAAGAAGGCCGGGCATGAGGGGCTTACGGTCAACATCTCGGTGGCGGACAGCGTCTATACCGGCGCGGTGGACATGTGCGTGCTCTATGCCGAGCAGGCCAAGGCGGCGGGCATCAACATCAAGGTCGTGCGTGAACCGAACGACGGCTACTATTCCGACGTCTGGCTGAAAAAGCCGTTCTCGGCCGTGTCCTGGGGCGCGCGCCCGACGCCGGACGTGATGTTCACGCTGGCCTATAAGGATGACGCCGCCTGGAACGAGAGCCGTTGGCAGAATGAGCGCTTCAACGAGCTGTTGCTCAAGGCCAAATCCGAACTTGACCAGACCCTGAGGGCTGAGATGTATCGCGAGATGTGCCTGCTCATGCGCGATGATGGCGGCACGATCGTTCCGTTCTTCAATAACTGGGTTTATGCGCGCGGCAAGGGCGTGAAGCGCCCTGAAAATGTCGCTGCCAGCTGGGGCTGTGATGGTGCCCGCGCCGCCAGCCGCTGGTGGTTCGAAGGTTAAACAAGACAAAGAAACCCGGCGTCACGCGGCGCCGGGTTTTCACTGCTCGGGCGCGTCAGTTTGATTTCCCAGACTGCGCCAGAGCCATAAGCCAGAGCCGGGCATGATCACATCTCGGCCAGAGCATAAAAAACGAATCTGCCAGAGCGACAATCTATGTTCCTATGAAACAGAAGATGCCAGAGCAGACAGCAGGAGGGACTGATGGGAGATATTCTAGGGCTCGTTGCAAAACGGCTTGGGCTTGGATTGGGGATTTTGCTGGTTATCTCGGCAATTATCTTCTTTATGGTCGAATTGCTGCCGGGCGACATTGCCCAGGCGGTTCTTGGACAGGGCGCAACACCGGATAACCTTGCTGCCTTGCGCAAGGAAATGGGGTTGGATCAACCTGCGATCGTGCGATACCTGAGCTGGCTTGGCGGCGCGGTGACGCTCGATTTTGGCAATTCCATCGTGACCGGTGAAAGTGTTGTCAACACGATCGGTTCACGATTTGCCAATACGCTTTTCCTTGCGGCCTATGCGGCCGTGATTGCGGTGCCGATCTCGATCGTGCTGGGGGTTCTGGTCGCGCTGTTGCGCAACTCGATCTTTGACAGGGTTGTCAACGTTCTGACGCTTACTTCGATTTCAAGCCCGGAATTCTTTCTCGGCTATATCCTTATTCTCTATCTTGCGGTCAAAACGGGCATGTTCCCGGCGATTGCCAGCCTGAGCAATGACATGACCTTTGGCGAGCTGTTGCATCGTACCTTCTTGCCGGCGCTGACGCTGGTGCTTGTGGTGACGGCGCATATGATGCGGATGACGCGCGCGGCGATCATCAACCTTCTCGCCTCGCCCTATATCGAGATGGCACGCCTCAAGGGCACGCCGCCATGGAAGGTGATCGTAAAGCACGCGCTGCCCAATGCCTGGGCGCCGATCATCAACGTTGTGGCCTTGAACCTTGCCTATCTCATCACCGGCGTGGTGCTTGTCGAGGTGGTCTTTGTCTATCCCGGTATCGGGCAGGCGCTTGTCGATTCGGTGTCCAAACGTGACTTCCCCGTGGTGCAGGCCTCTTGCCTGATCTTTGCGGCGACGTTCATTCTTCTTAACCTTGCGGCGGATGTGGGGGCTATCTTGACCAACCCGCGCCTGCGGCATCCGAAATAAGGGGACAGAGACATGAACGTTTTCGTCATTATCTACTACACTCTGCTTCTGGGCGGGTCTTGTCTGGCGGCGTATTACAACAAGCGCTCGGCGTTTCTGCTGCTGTTTTCCCTCACGCTGGTCTCCTTCATTCTGGGCATTGTCGGCGGGGTTGGCGCGCTGCGCATTGTTGCGATCTGTGCCGGGCTTCTGGCGCTTTCGGCGATGGTATCCTATGCCTTCCGCGAATTTCTGGTGGCCATCGCGCCCACCAACATTGCCAAGGAATTGCGCACCGCGCCGCTGACGGCAGGCTTTGGGATGTTCATCATCTTCACCTATGCGATTGCGGGCATCTTTGCGCCCTGGATCGCGCCGTTTGGCGAGGCGCAGATCATTTCCTCGGCCTTTGCGCCACCGGATGAAACCATGCTGCTGGGTGCGGATCAACTTGGCCGCGACATGTTCAGCCGGGTCATCTTTGGCGCGCGCAACACCGTTGCCCTTGCCTTGGCGGGCACGGTCATGGCCTTTTTGCTGGGCGCGCTTGCCGGGCTTTTGGCGGCGACAAGCGGGGGCTGGTTTGATCAGATCCTGGCGCGCACCTCGGATGTGATCATGTCGATCCCTTCGCTGATCTTCGCGCTTTTGATGCTGTCGATCTTTGGTGGCGACCTGGCCAACAACACCACAAGTTTCATCCTGCTGACCATCTTTGCCGGGGTTACCGGCCTGTTGGTGGTCACTGCGGTGTCAGAACGAAGTCTCATGGGCTGGATCTTCGGTCTTGCGGTTCTCGCCGGGGCGTCGACCGCCTTTGCGCTTGGTATGCTGGTGATCTTCAATCCCTCCGAGATCATTCTCGTTCTTGTGGTCGCCGTGATCTATAGCCCTCGGGTGTTCCGCCTGACGCGGGCGGTTGCGGGCAACGTGGTGGTGATGGATTACATCGAGGCCGCGAAATTGCGCGGGGAACGCACCTGGTATCTGATCCGGCGTGAAATCCTGCCCAACTCGACCGCGCCCCTGGTGGCCGAATTCGGGCTGGAATTCTGTTTCGTGTTCCTTCTTATTGCGGGCCTGTCGTTCCTTGGCCTTGGCATTCAGCCACCGACGGCGGATTGGGGATCAATGGTGCGTGAGAACGCGACGCTGATCTCGTTCGGTGATGTCACACCGCTTATTCCGGCGGGGGCCATCGCGCTTCTGACCGTTGCGATCAACTTTGTGGTCGACTGGATGCTGCACCGCTCCTCTGGCTTGAAAGGGTAATCGGATATGATCAAGAAAAAAGACGTTCTTCTGAAAATCAGGGACCTGAAGATTCAGGGCTATTCCGATGAAACCTGGGTCGACATCATCAAGGGTGTCGATCTGACCCTGCACCGCGGCGAGGTCATGGGCCTTATCGGTGAATCCGGTGCCGGCAAATCCACAATCGGGGCGGCCTGTATGGGCTATGCCCGCGATGGCACGCGGATCTCGAACGGCTCGATCGAGTTTGACGGGATGGAGCTGACCACCGCCACCGAATCCGAGCGGCGCGCATTGCGCGGCTCGCGGATCGCCTATGTGGCGCAATCGGCGGCGGCGTCGTTCAACCCGGCCCACAAGATCATCGACCAACACACCGAAGCGCCCCTTCAATACCGCATTAAAAAGCGGGTCGAGGCGCAAGAGGACGCGATGCAGCTTTATGAAAAGCTGCGCCTGCCGAACCCCAATGAAATCGGCTTTCGCTATCCTCACCAGGTTTCCGGCGGACAGTTGCAACGCGCGATGACCGCGATGGCGATGTCATGTCGCCCTGACCTGATCATCTTTGACGAGCCGACCACCGCGCTTGACGTGACCACCCAGATCGAGGTTTTGGCCGCGATCCGGGATATCGTAGAGGAATTCAACACCGCCGCGATCTATATCACCCACGATCTTGCGGTGGTGGCGCAGATGGCCGACACGATCAAGGTTCTGCTCAAGGGCGAAGAGGTCGAAGAGGCCTCGACCAAAGAGATGCTCGACAACCCGCAAGAGGAATACACCAAATCCCTCTGGGCCGTGCGCAGCTTTGAAAGCCCGCAGAAATATCGCCCCAAGGATGGCGTGCCGCTGATTTCGGTCAAGAATGTCGATGCCTCTTATACCGGCGGTGAAAAGGTTCTGGATGATGTCAGCTTTGACATCTACGAGGGCATGACCGTCGCCGTCGTGGGCGAATCCGGGTCGGGCAAGTCGACCACGGCGCGCTGTATCACCGGGCTTTTGCCGCCTTCCAAGGGCGAAATCCTGTTCCGGGGCGAGCCGTTCCCGCCGGATTACCGCGACCGCACCAAGGATCAGCTGCGCCAGTGTCAGATGATCTATCAGATGGCCGATACGGCGCTTAATCCCAAGGTGCGGATTTCCGAGATCATCGGGCGACCGGCGGCGTTCTATTCCGGCCTCAAGGGCGCCAAGCTCAAGAACCGGGTGGATGAACTGCTTGATCTGATCGAGCTTGAACCGTCGCAGTATTACAACCGCTATCCGCCAGAGCTTTCGGGTGGGCAGAAACAGCGGATCGGCATTGCCCGCGCGCTTGCTGCCGAGCCAAGCTTTATCGTCTGCGACGAGGTTACATCGGCGCTCGATCAGCTGGTCGCCGAAGGCATCCTGCGCCTGCTTGACCGGCTTCAGGATGAGCTGAACCTGGCCTATATGTTCATCACCCACGATCTTGCCACGGTGCGTTCCATCGCGGATGAGGTGGTGGTGATGCAACATGGCAAGGTGGTTGAACAGGGCCCCAAGGACGACATGTTCACGCCGCCCCACCATCCCTATACCGACCTGTTGCTAAGCTCGGTGCCCGAGATGGACCCGAATTGGCTTACCACGCTTTTGGAAGAGCGCGGTATCGACAACGTCGGCGATGCGGCTGCGGCCCGGATTGATCCGAAGGACAAAAAGGTCAGCAGTGCCAAGGTCTAGCTTGGTGATGTGTTAAACACTTTAAATGGCGGATGGGGACACCCACCGCCATTTTTCATTTCAACAGGTCTTGAAGGGCGCGTGTGGCGCGATTAGAGGATCGCCATGGCCGACAGGGCCATCGTGCCAACGATCATCCCATAGACGATCAACACGGCAGGCCAGCTTGCACTATGCATACGCAATTCGCGGTTCAGTTCGTCGCGGGTCATGTTTGGCCTCCGTCCTTGGTGTTGCGATCAAAGTCAATATTTCGTCTGTGACCAGCACATATGCGAAATTTTCCATGGCGCAATGGGTAAAATAGATAAAATTCATGCAGTTGCTGCAACGCCGCTAGGCGCATGACGCATGGCGGCCAGAGTCGTCGTAACGAGGTCAAAAACCGACAGGACATGCGCGGTGCAGGCCATTGACGACCTGCACCGGATAATCAGGTGTTGCTGCCTTGCAACGGCATCACCTTCAATTCACCTTCTTCGCGGGCCTTGATGGCCAGAGCGGCGGCATGCGATCCGGCGGCGGTGGTGAAATAGGGGATCTTGTCATAAAGCGCGACCGAGCGGATTTCGCGGCTGTCTTCAACCGCTTGCGCGCCTTCGGTTGTGTTCATCACAAGCGCGATCTGCCCGTCTTTCAGCATATCAACGATATTTGGGCGCCCCTCATAGACCTTGTTGACCACCTCACAGGTGATCCCTTGCTCCTGCAAAAAGCTCGCCGAGCCGCGCGTGGCGACGATGGTAAAGCCAAGATCGACAAGCACGCGGGCAGCCTCGACCACTTCCGGCGTCTTGTCGGTATCCTTGATCGAAATGAACACCCTGCCGCTTGTGGGCAGGTCAACACCGGCCCCCATCTGTGCCTTGAGGAAGGCCCGCGGGAAGGACACATCCCAGCCCATCACCTCGCCGGTCGAGCGCATTTCCGGGCCAAGGATCGTATCCACACCGGGGAAGCGCGCGAAGGGAAGAACCGCCTCTTTGACCGAAAACCACGGCATGTTCGGATCGGCCAGCGTCATCTGATCGGCCATCGGCAGGGTGCCGGGCTTGGTGTCTTTGGGATAGGGGCCACGGAACGGGAAGGCCGACATTTTTTCGCCCGCCATGAGGCGCGCGGCAATCGCGGCAATCGCCGAATCGGTGGCCTTGGCCACGAAGGGCACCGTGCGGCTTGCGCGCGGGTTCACCTCGATCAGGTAAATCTCGTCGTCCTTGACGGCGAATTGCACGTTCATCAAGCCGACCACGTTCAGCGCCAGAGCAAGCGCCTCGGTCTGCACCTTGATGCGCGCGATCATGTCGTCGCTAAGCGAATAGGGCGGCAGCGAACAGGCACTGTCGCCCGAATGCACACCGGCCTCTTCGATATGCTGCATGATGCCGGCCACATGCACGGTTTCCCCGTCGCAAAGCGCGTCGACATCGCATTCGATCGCGCCCGACAGATAGCTGTCAAGCAAGACCGGGCTATCGCCAGAGACCACAACCGCCTCGGCGATGTAACGCTCAAGATGGGCCATGTCGCGTACGATTTCCATGGCGCGACCACCCAGAACGTAAGAGGGGCGAATGACCAGCGGAAAGCCGATATCCTCGGCAATCGCAAGCGCCTGTTCGTCGGTGCTTGCAATGCCGTTATGCGGCTGCTTGAGGCCAAGTTTGTTGACAAGCTCTTGAAAACGCTCGCGGTCTTCGGCAAGGTCAATCGCGTCCGGCGTGGTGCCGAGGATCGGAATGCCCTCGGCCTCAAGCGCGCGGGCAAGCTTGAGCGGGGTTTGACCGCCGAACTGAACGATAACGCCATGCAGGGTGCCGTTTTGCTGTTCGGTGGTCAGGATTTCCATGACGTGTTCGAATGTCAGCGGCTCGAAATACAGCCGGTCCGAGGTGTCATAATCGGTCGAAACCGTCTCGGGGTTACAGTTGATCATGATGGTTTCATAGCCTGCCTTGGTCAGGGCGAAACAGGCGTGACAACAGCAATAATCAAACTCGATCCCCTGGCCGATCCGGTTTGGACCACCACCCAAAATGACCACCTTCTTGCGATCAGAGGGGCGCGATTCACACTCGACCTCGCCCATCATCGGCGATTCGTAGGTGGAATACATATAGGGTGTCTGGGCCTCGAATTCGGCGGCGCAGGTGTCGATCCGCTTGAACACGGCCCGCACCCCAAGATTGCGGCGCGCGCGCCGGACCTGGCCTTCGTCGCGCCCGGTCAGAATGGCAAGGCGCGCATCGGTAAAGCCAAGCATCTTGAGGGCGCGCAGGCCCTCTTCGGTCAGCGGCAGGCCATCGCGGCGGACTTGTTCTTCGGCCTCGACGATCTCGCGGATACGGGCAAGGAACCAAGGGTCAAACGCGGTTGCGGCGTTGATTTCGTCATCGCTAAGACCGTGGCGCATCGCCTGGGCGATGGTGCGCATGCGGTCGGGCGTGGCCTGGCTGATTGCCTTGATCACGGCGGCCTTGCCCGAGGTCGCATCGGTCGCGCCCTCGATCACCACCTCGTCAAAGCCGGTAAGCCCGGTTTCCATGCTCGCCAGTGCCTTTTGCAGGCTCTCGTGGATGGTGCGGCCAATCGCCATCGCCTCGCCGACCGATTTCATCGCGGTGGTCAGATGCGGCTTGGCGCCGGGGAATTTCTCAAAGGCAAAGCGCGGGATCTTGGTGACGACATAATCAATCGTCGGCTCAAAGCTCGCCGGGGTTACCTTGGTGATGTCGTTATCAAGCTCGTCGAGCGTATAGCCGACGGCCAGCTTCGCGGCGATCTTGGCAATCGGAAAACCCGTCGCCTTGGAGGCCAGAGCAGACGAGCGCGACACCCGCGGGTTCATCTCGATCACGACCATACGCCCATCGGCGGGGTTGACCGCCCATTGCACGTTCGACCCGCCGGTTTCGACCCCGATCTCGCGCAGCACGGCAATGCTCTGATTGCGCATGATCTGATATTCTTTATCGGTCAGCGTCAGGGCCGGGGCCACGGTGATGCTGTCGCCGGTATGCACGCCCATCGGATCGACGTTTTCGATGGCACAGACGATGATGGCATTGTCGGCCTTGTCGCGCACGACCTCCATCTCGAATTCTTTCCAGCCCAGAAGCGATTCGTCGATCAGGATCTGACTGACCGGCGAGGCATCAAGCCCGGTCTTGCAGAAATGCTCGTAATCGTCGCGATTATAGGCCACGCCGCCGCCGGTGCCGCCAAGGGTAAAGGCGGGGCGGATGATCGCGGGCAGGCCGACGTAATCAATCGCCGCCATGCATTCTTCCATGGTGTTGGCAATCGTCGCCTTGGGGTTTTCGATGCCAAGCCGGTCCATCGCCTCGCGGAAAAGCTTGCGGTCTTCGGCCATCTCGATGGCGGCGCGATTGGCGCCGATAAGCTCGACACCGTATTTCTCAAGCACACCCATGTCGGCGACGGCCAGAGCGGTGTTTAGGCCCGTTTGCCCACCCATCGTGGGCAGCAAGGCATCGGGGCGCTCTTTCTCGATGATCTTGGCGATGATCTCGGGGGTGATCGGCTCGATATAGGTGGCATCGGCCAATTCCGGGTCGGTCATGATCGTGGCGGGGTTCGAGTTGACCAGGATAACGCGGTATCCTTCCTCGCGCAGCGCCTTGCAGGCCTGAGCGCCGGAATAGTCGAATTCACAGGCCTGACCGATGATGATAGGCCCCGCTCCGATGATCATGATGGATGAAATATCGGTTCTTTTTGGCATGGGGCCCCCGGGCAGCTAAATGGGCGCAGGCAGAGGCCTGCACACGCAAATTGGAGCGGGTTATATCCATGATCCTGCGGGGTGCAAGGGCTGATCCGCCTTGGATCGGCGAATCCCCTGCGATGCGCGGGTTTTAAAGGCGGGCTTGCGGCCAGCCGTCGCAGCAAAGGCGGTCCTGTCACGCAATGCGAGCACCGCAAAACCGGGGTGAACCGACGCTTTTGAGGGTGTGTTTTGGCATCATGCGGCCTAGATATCCCAGCACCAGTCAAGGAATGCGCAACGTGCAGATTCGTTTCGATCATGGGCCCGAGGGCGCCGCCTGTCAGTTCGCACAGGCGCGGCGCCGGATCGTGGCCAATGATCCGTCCGAGGTGTCCGATGCCCTTGGCGCGCTTGATGCGGCGCGCGCCGAAGGGTTCTGGCTTGCGGGCTATGCCAGTTACGAGCTTGGCTTTGCCCTTGAGCCGCGCCTTTTGCCGCTTATGCCGTGCGACCGCCGTTTGCCACTTTTGCAATTCGGGGTGTATGACGCGCCCGTGTTGGCCGGGGCACTGCCCGAGGGCAAGGCCGGTCTGGGCGATTTGCGCCCCGGCTGGGATGCCGCGCGCTATGCCCGCGCCTTTCAGGTGGTGCATGATTACATCTGTGCTGGCGATATCTATCAGGCCAACCTGACCTTTCCCATTCGCATGTCCGCGACGGGCGGGGCGGGCGCGCTTTACGCCGCCCTGCAACGGGTGCAACCGGTGCGCCATGGCGTGTTGATCGAGGATGACACCGGCCCGGCGATCCTGTGCCGCTCGCCCGAGCTTTTCTTTCGCACCAACGGCGATGGGCGCATCGAGACCCGCCCGATGAAAGGCACGCAACCCCGAAGCAGCGACCCGACCGAAGATGCCCGACGCCGGTTTTTCCTGCAAAGTGATGCCAAGAACCGCGCCGAAAACCTTATGATCGTCGATCTGCTGCGCAATGACATTTCGCGCGTCAGCTTGCCCGGCACTGTCTCTGTCCCCGAGCTTTTCTCGGTCGAGACCTATCAGACCGTGCATCAGATGACCTCGCTTATCACCGCGCAGATGATGCCCGAGACCGGGCTTTCGGATATCTTCACGGCGCTGTTTCCCTGTGGCTCGATCACCGGCGCGCCGAAACTTCGGGCGATGCAGATTTTGGCCGATCTTGAACAGGCCCCGCGCGAGATTTACTGTGGCTCGGTCGGCTGGGCCGCGCCGGATGGGCGGGCCGAATTCAACGTCGCCATTCGCACCCTGATGGTCGAGGACGGCGAGGCGATGCTGAATGTTGGCGGGGGCGTTGTCTATGACAGCACCGCAAGCGGCGAATTTGAAGAGGCGCTCTGGAAGGCGCGCTTTGCGCGCGCCCTCACGCCTGCCTTTGCCTGAGGGGGGCTATTCGGCCGCCTGTTGCGCGCCGCCCTTATCCTTTTGGTAAAGATAGTCGCGGGTAAGCGGGACCGTCTCTTTCTGGGGCGATAGCTGAAACTGGAACACCACATGCTTGTTGGCCCGAAAGGTAAGCTCGCTTGTGATCAGGTAATAGCGCCACATCCGGCAGAAACGTTCGTCATAAAGCGCTTGCGCCTTGTCGATATTGGCCTCGAACCGCTTGGTCCAATGGCGCAGGGTTTCGGCGTAATGCAGGCGCCAGACCTCGACATCGGTGGTGATCAGGCGGCTTTTCTCGATGGCGCTCGCCGCCTCTGACATGGCCGGGCAATAGCCGCCGGGAAAGATGTACTTGGTGATCCAGGCACTTGTGGCGCCCGGCATCCCGGCGCGCCCGATGGTGTGCACAAGGGCCACGCCATCCGGCGTCAACAGGCGCTTGAGCGTATCGAAATATTCGCCGTAATGGGGCACGCCCACATGTTCGAACATGCCCACCGACACGATGCGGTCAAATGTTCCGGTGACGTGGCGATAATCCATCAGCTTGAACTCTGCCTGATCCGCAAGCCCGGCCTTTTGAGCGCGGGCATTGGCGATGCCATGCTGTTCATGCGAGAGCGTGACACCCGTCACCTGCGCGCCGTAATCGCGCGCCAGCGTCAGACCCATCCCGCCCCAGCCACAGCCGATATCAAGCACCCGCATGCCCGGCCTGATCAGCAACTTGCGCGCGATATGATGCTTTTTGGCCTCTTGCGCGGCCTCAAGCGTCATGTCCGGGGTGCGGAAATAGGCGCAGGAATATTGCCGGTCCTCATCGAGAAACAGATCATAAAGCTCGCCCGAGAGGTCATAATGATGCGCGACGTTCTTTTGCGCGCGACTGACCGGGTTGAACTGTTTGAAACGCCGCAGCATCCAGCGCCCAAGGACGAGAGGGCGGCGAAACCACGGTTGGCCCTGCGCCGCCATATTGCTCATCGCGAGGGACAGAAACCCGTAAAGATCATCATTGGCGATGGTCAGACGCCGATCCATATAGGCCTCGCCAAGGGCCATATCGGGCGCCATCACCATTTTGCGCGGCAGGCTTGGGTCATGAAGCGTCAGCGCCGCCGCCGGTCCGTCATCGGTTCCGTAATGGCGCGTTGTGCCATCGGCGAATGTCACACTTAGCCGACCCTGTTTGATCAGATGCGTCAGCAACCTGTCGAAAGCTTTGGTCCACATAGTCCACCTCATCTATTGTCGCCGAAAAGACGCGAGCATTCGGTGTGCTTAAACCTGTTGTTTGGCCGGACATTTTCGGTTCGACCATTAAGTCCGGGGTAATTTTTATCCAAAAACCCCTTAATGTAAACGGTTTTGCAAGGCATGAGCGGGTACCAGCCCTTGACTTTGCCGCCCCGCCAAGGTGTATCGGCCCGGACCATGACAGATGCCCCACCGGGGCCGAAAGAGGACGCCATGCACGCATATCGCAGCCATACTTGCGCCGACCTGACCAAATCCAACGTGGGCGACGCGGTTCGCCTCTCTGGCTGGGTGCATCGCATCCGCGATCACGGCGGGATTTTGTTCATTGATTTGCGCGATCACTATGGCGTGACACAGCTTTTGTGCGATCCCGACAGCCCGGTTTTTGCCGAAGTGGAAAAGCTTCGCAGCGAATATTGCATCCGAATCGACGGCTCTGTGAAGGCGCGCGACGACAGCCTGATCAATGCCAAGATCCCGACCGGCGAAATCGAGGTATTCATTCGCGACCTCGACGTTCTGGGGGCCTCGGCCGAATTGCCGCTTATGGTGTTCGGCGATCAGGAATACCCCGAGGAAACCCGCCTGCGTTATCGTTACCTCGATCTGCGCCGCGAGGCGATGCAGCGCAACATGACTCTGCGCTCTGATGTTGTGGCCTCGATGCGCCGCCGCATGTGGGACAAGGGCTTTCGCGAATATCAGACGCCGATCATCACCGCCTCGTCGCCCGAAGGCGCGCGTGATTTTCTGGTGCCTTCGCGCCAGCATCCCGGCAAGTTCTATGCCCTGCCGCAGGCGCCGCAGCAGTTCAAACAGCTGATCATGGTCAGCGGCTTTGACAAGTATTTCCAGATAGCGCCGTGTTTTCGTGACGAAGACCCGCGCGCCGACCGTTCGCCGACCGATTTCTATCAGCTTGACCTTGAGATGTCCTTTGTCGAGCAACAGGATGTTTTCGACACGATCCAGCCGGTCGTGCAGGGCATTTTTGAGGAATTCGGTGGCGGCGCGGCGGTTGATGCCCATTGGCCACATATCTCGTATCGCGACGCCGCGCTGTGGTATGGCACCGACAAGCCCGACCTGCGCAACCCGATCAAGATGCAGGATGTAAGCGAACATTTCCGCGGCTCTGGTTTCGCGATCTTCGCCAAACTGCTGGAACAGGACGGCACCGAAATCCGCGCCATTCCTGCCCCCTCGGGCGGCAGCCGCAAATTCTGTGACCGGATGAACGCCTTTGCGCAAAAAGAAGGTCTACCGGGGATGGGCTATATCTTCTGGCGCGACGGTGAAAACGGTATCGAGGCCGCAGGCCCGCTTGCCAAGAACATCGGCCCCGAGCGCACCGAGGCGATCCGCCAGCAGCTTGGCCTTGGCAAGGGCGATGCGGCGTTCTTTCTTGGTGGCAAGCCGACAGTATTCGAGCGGGTGGCCGGCAAGGCGCGCACGGTCATCGGGGATGAACTTGGCCTGACCGATCAGAACCGGTTCGCTTTTGCATGGATCGTCGATTTCCCGATGTACGAGGCCGACGAGGAAAGCGGCAAGATCGACTTTAGCCATAACCCGTTCTCGATGCCGCAAGGCGGGCGCGAGGCGCTTGACGGTGATCCGCTTGAGGTTCTGGGCTATCAATATGACCTGAGCTGTAACGGTTACGAGCTTATTTCCGGGGCGATCCGGAACCACAAGCTTGATACCATGATCAAGGCGTTCGAATTGGCCGGCTATGACGAGGCCGAGGTGCGCAAGCGCTTTGGCGGTATGGTCAACGCCTTTCAATACGGTGCGCCGCCCCACGGGGGCTGTGCGGCGGGGATCGACCGGATCGTGATGTTGCTGGCCGACACGGCCAATATCCGCGAAGTGATCATGTTCCCGATGAACCAACGCGCCGAAGATCTGATGATGAACGCGCCCTCTGATCCGACCAGCGATCAGTTGATGGAGCTTGGCCTGCGGGTGATTCCGCGGGACTAAGCCGCAAACCGGGCCTTTACCTTTGGCGCGGCATGGGTGCATGCTGCTGCCAAAGGATTTATGTAAAAGGCTTTTTATGCTGCAAGATCGCCCGCTTGGCCCGAAACTGACCAATTGGACAGAACCGCCCGCCCCCGCGGGGGCGCCGCTTGTCGGGCATTACGCGGCGCTTGAGCGGCTGGATGCTGATCGCCACGCCTCTGACCTGCACCGCGCCAATAGCGCCAGCGACGCGATCTGGGATTACATGCCCTACGGCCCGTTTTCATCCGCCGCGCAATACCACCGCTGGGCGCGCCAGATCACCGCCGAGCAGGACCCGCTTTTTTACGCCATCACCAATATTGAGACCGGCCAGTTGGGCGGCGTTGCAAGCTATCTTCGGATCGCGCCGCAATCGGGCAGCATCGAGGTCGGGCACATCAACTTCTCGCCCGCGCTGCAACGCACCCGCGCCGCGACCGAGGCGATGTATCTTATGATGAAATGGGCGTTTGAGGCGGGCTATCGGCGCTATGAATGGAAATGCGACGCCCTCAACATGCCATCGCGCCGCGCCGCAGAGCGGTTGGGCCTGAGCTATGAGGGTATTTTCCGTCAGGCCACCGTGGTCAAGGGGCGCAATCGCGATACCGCCTGGTTTGCCGCGATTGATACCGAATGGCCCGCCCTGCAAGAGGCCTTTCAAATCTGGCTGGCCTCATCGAATTTTGATGAAGAGGGCCAGCAACGCGAAAGCCTGAGCAGCCTTACCCGGCTTGTGCGGGCCGCCGGTGATCCCGCACAAGGTTAGATCAGCCGCCCGCGTCTAGAGTATGTCGCGTTCACTCAAATTCGCGCGGCATGCTTTAACCTAATGATTTCACATGTTCGGATCGCTCAAATCCGGGTCCCACGTTTGAGCAACAGCCCCTAGATCGCGCGGCGGTTTTGCAGGCGGTTTTCAATCAACCCCACCATGGGCGCGACGGCATCTGCACCGCGCTTACCGACAAGCCGCCCTGCGGCTTGGACAAGCGCGCCGTCGCTCGCCGATTGCGCCACCCCTTCGAGAAACTGCGCGATATAGGCCAGAACCGGCGCGTCATGCCCGCCATCAAGCAGGTTAAGGACATGTTCAAGGTCATCGCGATAGGCAAGCGGATCGGGGATCACCTTTTCATCGGTGATGCCATAGGGCCCGCTCGGACGCCGATCCGCCGGAAGATGGCGCAGGATTTCCTGTTGAAACGTCCCAAGGCTGGTCATCGGCTTGAGCAGGTACCCGTCGGCACCGGCCGCAAGCGCGCTTTGCGCGGCGCGTTCATCGCCGCTTGTGCCAAGAATCACGCCGACGCGTGGCGCGGAGCGATCCAGTTCTTCAATAAGCTCGGCCCCTGACCCATCGGGCAGGCCAAGATCAATGATCACGACCGAGGGGCGATAGACCTGAAGATGCCGCCGCGCCGAGCGCAAGCAATCCGCCCGCCTGATCCGTGCGCCGCTGCGCAGGCACATCAGGCGCAAGGCCTCGCTGGCAAAGCGGCTATCCTCGACGGCAAGAACCGTCATGCCCAAAAGCGGGCGGCTGTTTGTAGGCGCGCGCTGTGGCGCAAGACTATCGAGATCATTCATCGGGCTGATCCTTTGTTGAACCGGGTCCGCACAGGATTACGCAGGGATGGTGAACGCAGGGTTAATGCGCGGGTTGCGTCCCCCTGTCGCTTGTCAGTTGGCCATTGCGGCCCCATAACACCCTCAAACCAGATGAAAGGAACCAGCCATGATCGGACGCCTCAATCACGTTGCAATCGCCGTGCCGGATCTGACCGCCGCCGCCGAGCAATACCGCACCGCCCTTGGCGCCAAAGTGGGCGCACCGCAGGACGAGCCCGACCATGGGGTCACTGTTATCTTTATCGAATTGCCAAATACAAAGATCGAATTGCTCTATCCCTTGGGTGAAAACAGCCCGATCAACGGGTTTTTGGATAAGAACCCGGCCGGGGGTATCCATCACATCTGTTACGAGGTTGACGATATTCTGGCCGCCCGCGACCAGTTGTTGAAAACCGGCGCCCGCGTGCTTGGCACCGGCGAGCCCAAGATCGGCGCCCACGGCAAGCCGGTGCTGTTTCTGCACCCCAAGGATTTCAACGGCTGCCTTGTCGAGTTGGAGCAGGTCTGATGGGAATCACCTCTGGCATCGTCCTTTTCGCGGTCATCTGGTTCATGACCTTTCTGGTCGTGATCCCGATTCGCATTCAGACCCAGGGCGATTTGAACGAGGTCGTGCCCGGCACCCACGCCGGATCGCCCGAGCATCATCACCTGCGCAAAAAGGCCTGGATCACCACCGGGGTCAGCGTCATCCTCTGGGCGATCATCGGCGGCACCATCCTGTCGGGTAAGATTACGGTGCGCGATCTTGATACCTTCATGTTCAACCGGATGGGCCCCGAGAAGAGCGCGCCGCAATAGCGTGATAGATATGGGTAAAGGTGGCCGCGCCAAGGATCGGGATCACCAGATTGACCAGCGGCACCGATAGCGGCATCGCCATAAGCGTGCCCGCCGCCCAGATCGCCAGCCGGTTCTTGCGTCGCATCTCGCGTGCGCGTGCGCGGCCGATCCGGCGCATGGCGGCCAGCTGAAAATACTCCATTCCAAGCAAATACCCGTTCAGCCCCCAGAAAATGAACGGGGCAAATGGCGTGAAAATCGCATAGGCAATCAGCGCCACGATATTGGCGCCGATCAGGATGCCAAGAAAGTTCACCGTATCGCGCAGCGCCTCGCCCAACGGCACCGTGCTTGCCGCCCCAAGGCCGGGATAATGGCGATCCTCGACCGCCTGCGCGACCTCATCCAGAAACATCGAGGTGATGGCCGAGGCCACCGGCACCATCAAAAACGCCGACAGCACCATCATCAGCAAAAAGCTGCTCCAGCCCAAGAGATCGTTGATCCAGGTCACCTCGCCGATAAACGGCAGGGTGCTTGTATCGCCCACCGCCCATTGGATAAGCCCGAGGAAAAGCGCATAGGCAGCCACCAAAAGCGCCAGCGTAAGCCCGACCCCAATCAGCAGGACGCGTTGAAAGCGCCGATCGCCGATCTGCGACAGGGCCTTGAAAAAACTGGTGAATATCATGCCGAAACCCAGGTGGTGATCTGGTCCAGATCTGGGCGGGGCCGCTCTGGTGGCGCGCTGCCTTCGGTGCCGATATGGATGAACCCGGCGATCCGCTCGGGCGTGGCAAGGCCAAGCGCCGTCTCTGCGAACGCGCGGTCATGGCTTGCCCAGCCACTTAGCCAATTGGCACCCCAACCCGCCGCAAGCGCGGCGTTCAAAAGCGCAAGGCAGACCGCGCCCGCCGCATAGGTCTGTTCAATTGCGGGGATTTTTTCGGAAGGTTTTTGCACCTCGATCACCGCCACCGCCAGATGCGCCATGTCAAACTGGCCCTGCGCCTTGGCGATATCCTCGGGGGATTTGCCAAGCCGCGCGCCAACGCCCTCGATCAGCCCGGCAATCCGCAACAGCGCGCCACGTTCCAGCACGATAAAACGCCAGGGTTCAAGCTTGCCATGATCCGGGCTTCGGGCGGCGGCGCTCAGAAGCGGGCGCAATTCGGCGCGCCCCGGCACCGGCAAAACAAGCGTCTTGGCCGGACGCGAGCGCCGGGTTTGCAGAAACTCAAGGGCGGCGGGGTTCGGAATGGGCATGGCAACCTTTCATCTTTCACACGGGGTACATGTCGGCAAGCCGGGCAGCCGGGTCAAGGGGCAGTGCGGTTTAAAACCACTTGGACGCCACGAGATCAACGGCTAATCAAGGGCATGGATATCCCTGATCTAAGCCACCTCGCGCGCCCCGGCACCCAAATCGCCCTGCGCGTGACGCCCAAGGCCTTGCGTAATCGCATCACGACCGAGGCCGATCAGATCAGGGTTTATGTCACCACCGTGCCTGAGGATGGCAAGGCCAATGCGGCCGTGCAAAAGCTTTTGGCCAAGGCGCTTGGCCTGCCCAAGACGCGCCTGCGCCTTATCCGCGGGCAAACCTCACGCGACAAGGTGTTCGAGGTGGAGTAGGGCTCCAAGCCACCATGCGCGCTATCGCATGGTGGCTTGGAGCCCTTAGTGACTGTTGTGTATAAACGCTAACAAAACTGTATAAAACCCTTGTAAATAGGGATCGTAAGCAGGCCAAAACCACAGCAAACAAGAACTACGCAAAGTATACGCGCCGGTGTTTTAGAATGATTGAGCCAGTCAATAAATGTCCATAGGAGTATACTGGTTAATTTCTTTTGATCCTCATCTTCCTGTCCAGTCAGCTTGAACGCCCTCAAGTAGGTGCCAGTTCCGGGTAACTCACGAATGTGCGCCTCTGCGACCTTCGTTTGCATAAGGTTTTCACCTGTGCCAGCATCCCAATGCTGCCCAACAAGATTATTCTCTCCTGTAATTTCATGAAGAAATGTGTTGAGGCGCTCACCTTCTGGACTAAGCGGGTTCTTCATCGTATTCACGGATAGGTAATCTGAAGCATAGTCCTTCACTAGCTCGGCAGTAACTCCATCCGAGGACGCGGAAGCTGATGACCCATACTTCCGAATAAAATCAGGGCAGTAAACTATGTAGATCAGTCTCCCAATACCGAAGCAAACCGCGGAAAAATATAGCAAATACCAATTGAATGGTATTTTAAGCACGAAGGATATTTCCTCGCTGCCGCCGAACGGTGCTGCGCTGTAACGCTCCGGAAATTCGGATGTTAAGGTCAGTAGTAGTGGAACGAAAACAAGCCAGATTGACACAGTCTTAACTGCTTTCGTTTCCAGTACAGCCCTAAGTGTTGACCAAGGTAGCCACTCAACCCCAGACCATTCATCAGGGCCAGCATTAAGTTTTTTTAAGCCTGATGAAAGAGACGTTTTCTGATCTTCAGATAGCTTGAAATTCATTTGAGGCCCCTATTTCTTGAAAATGAGCGTCGGCGCACGATCCTGAAAGAGATGGAATTACAACCTGTTATATTTGCAATCTGTCCCCAAAACGACCGTTTGTTCAATGGCTTCCCAAAACCGATCATTTGCACACATGCAGAGAACGGCGGGAAAGTCCCACAAACCTGCCCTTTGTAAAATCAACAAAATCCCATGTGCTCAGAGGCGGGGCAGGATGGCCAGACCGCGCGGTGGTGTCGGTTGTTCGCCCCTAGGCCACCCCGGCGCGCAGGGCGTCGTGGATATGGACCAGACCCTGTAGCTGACCGGTCTCATCCACCGCGAACAGCGCGCTGATCTTGTGGGTGTTCATCACGCCAAGCGCCTCTGACAGCAAGGCATCGGGCGAGATGCTGCGCGGATTATAGGTCGCGATCTCGCCGGCGCTGCGGCTCATCAACTGATCCAGATTGCGCCGCAAATCGCCATCGGTGATTACCCCCCTGAGCATGCCATTCTCGACCAGGGCCGCCACGCCAAAGCCCTTGGCGGTCATCTCAAGCAGGGTCTCGCCCATATTGGTATTGGCCGCGACCACCGGCAGGGCATCGCCCCGGTGCATCACCGAGGACACCTTGAGCAATTGCGCCCCAAGCTTGCCACCGGGATGAAAGGTAAGGAAATTCTCGCGTTCAAACCCGCGCATCCGCATCATCGCCACCGCCAGGGCATCGCCAAGCGCCAGCGTGCAGGTCGTGCTTGTGGTCGGCGCCATGCCGATGGCACAGGCCTCGGGGGCATTGGGAAGCTCAAGCAGGTGATCGGCCTGCTGTGCAAGGGTGCTGTCGGCCTTTTTGGTGATCGCCACGAGAGGAATGGAAAACCGCCGTGTATGGGCGATGATATCGGCAAGTTCGCGGGTCTCGCCGGAATTGGAAATAAGGATCACCGCATCCTGATCGGTGATCATGCCAAGGTCGCCATGGCTGGCCTCGCCGGGGTGGACATATTGCGCCGGCGTGCCGGTGCTGGCCATGGTTGCGGCGATCTTGGCCGCGATATGCCCCGATTTACCCATGCCCGAAACGATCACGCGACCGCGCACCTGCAACAGCTCTGTGATCACCTGATCAAAGCTCTCGGGAAGCCCGTCGCGCAGCGCGTTCAGCGCTTCGGCCTCGATACGCAAGACCTCTCGGGCAATCTCGGTCGGCGTTTGGCTGGCTGTCATGGCATGGCTCCTCTTTGCCCGACTGATACCGCGCCCCGGCCCCAAGGCCAAGCCCCGCCTTGGACGCGCATTTTGCGGCTGGTCAGGGCGCGTGGGCCGCTCTAACGTCGCGCCCATGAATGCCGATATCCAGATCCTTGACAGCCGCTATGCCTGGACGCGGCTTGCCGTGTCGCTTTTGATCGCGATGGTGGGCAATGTCGGCATGTGGTCAATCATCGTGGTGATGCCCGCGATGCAGGCCGAGTTCGGGGTCGATCGTGCGGCGGCCTCTCTGCCCTATACGATGACCATGGTCGGTTTCGCGCTTGGCAACTTCGGCATTGGCCGGATTGTTGATCGTTTTGGTGTCTCGACCGCGCTTTGTGGTGCGGCGGTGCTTATTTCCGTCGCCACCGGCCTGGCGGCGATAAGCCCCTCGGTGGTTGTTCTCTCGGCGCTGCAAATCCTGATCGGTTTTGGCACCGCTGCAAGCTTTGGCCCGCTGATCGCCGATGTCTCGCTCTGGTTCGTGCGCCGCCGGGGCATCGCCGTGGCGATCACCGCAAGCGGCAACTACCTTTCGGGGGCGATCTGGCCGGTGATCCTTGCGGGTATTCTGGCAAATCAGGGCTGGCGTGCGGTGTACCTTGTGCTGGCGGTGGTGACGGTTGTGGTCGTGATCCCGCTGGCGCTTTTGCTGCGCCGCCGGGTGCCTTTGGCCGCGCGGGCGCATGCCGATACGCTCTCGAATGCGCGGGCCAATGCCGTCGGTATTCCGCCGCGCACCCTGATGCTGATGCTCGGACTCGCCGGGGTTGGCTGCTGCGTGGCGATGTCGATGCCACAGGTCCATATCGTCAGCTATTGCGTCGACCTTGGCTATGGCCCCGCCGTCGGCTCGCAAATGCTGTCGCTGATGCTATTGGGCGGGGTGGTGTCGCGGCTGATCTCGGGGTTGATGGCTGACCGGCTGGGTGGGGTACGCACGCTTCTCATTGGATCGACGCTGCAATGCCTGGCACTGTTCTTTTACCTGCCCTCGGGCGGGTTGACCTCGCTTTACGTGGTCAGCCTTGTCTTTGGTCTGGCTCAGGGCGGTATCGTGCCAAGCTATGCGGTGATTGTGCGCGAGTACATGCCGAGTCAGGAGGCCGGTCGACGCGTCGGTTTCGTGCTGATGTCGACCATCTTGGGCATGGCGCTCGGCGGCTGGATGTCGGGCTGGATCTATGACCTGACCGGCAGCTATCACATGGCCTTTCTCAACGGGATCATCTGGAATGCGCTCAATATCGCGATTATCGCCCTGATCCTGATGCGCACCCGCACCCGTCAACCTCAGTTTGTTTGAGAGGGTGTAATTTGAGTATTTGGACCAAGAAGAAGCAAGGGGCCTGTCTTCTTCTTGGTCCAAATACTCACATCCGAACCGCGCCAAACGGACAGACGGCGCGGTTGTTACTCTTCATGCACAATCTTTATATGGCGCTCGCCGCGTGCCTCGGCCAAGGCTATCTGTTTTTGGCGCTCGCGAAAGCGATCTTTGGCATCTTCGGTGGTTTCGGATGCGCAGTTGTGACAGGCCACGCCTTCTTCATATGCGGGGCGCGTGGTGTCCTCGGGAAGGATCGGGCGGCGGCAGGCATGGCAGAGCCGATGCGGCCCCTCGGCAAGGCCATGACCCACCGAAACGCGCGCGTCAAAGACAAAGCACTCGCCCTCCCAGGTGCTTTGCGCCTGCGGCACCTCTTCCAGGTATTTCAGAATGCCGCCCTTGAGGTGATAGACATCTTCCACCCCCTGCGCGAGCAGGTAATTGGTGGATTTCTCACAGCGGATGCCGCCGGTACAGAACATTGCGATCCGCTTGTTGTGAAAGCGGTGTTTGTTTTTCTCCCACCAGGCGGGGAAGTCACGAAAGCTGGCGGTTTTGGGGTCAACAG
>JAVVFB010000001.1:0-65627 GCA_032251095.1 Roseovarius sp.
GCGCGCGCATCGCCCGCGGTGGTCGGGGCAAATGGCTTGACCGGCGGGGCCTTGGCCACCTGCGGCCATGGGTCAACGCGGCGCCAGCAGAGCCGCCTCGGTGGCGTCATCCCAGCCGAGATAATAGGTGTCGCCATCGCGGATCACCGGGGTGAGCAGGAGTTTGGGTTTCGCCGCAAGCTGGTCTTCGACATCCGAATGTTTGAGCCAATCGCTCAGCCCGCGCCATTCGGGGGATTTGCGATCAATCAGGCGATCGCCGAACTCGGCGATCAGGCTGCCCCATTCTGCCTCGCTCATCGGATCGCTGCGCACATCGCGGAATTCGACCGTGTGACCGGCGGCCTCAAGGGCCTTTTGGGCCTTGCGGCTGGTGGCGCAGGTGCTGATGGCATAAATGATCATGGCTGGGTCCTTGAGAGGTTCGGGCACCGGGACAGGAGGGCTATTTGCTGCGCTTGGCGGCTTTTTCCTCTTTGGTGAGCTTGACGTTCCAGGTGTTCTTGCTGATGCCAAGGTCGCTTGGCATGGGTTTGGTCTTGCCGACGCTGACGCTACCGCCTTTTTCAAGAAACTCCCTGATCAGCGCCTCGTCGGTGGTCTCCTTGGTGACTTGCTTCATCGCGGTGCCCTTTTCGGTTCTTGCTCTGCCTTTTCGGCGGAGTCACGATAACAATGACCTTAACCACCTCTGAGCGAAACCCCAAGAGCGATGGTCAAGCCCTGCGGGTTGCGCTAGTTTGCCAAAAGCCGCGCCTCCGCCCCAAAAGGCCCAATATGACCCGAGATGAGTTCAACAGCTTTTGCCAGTCTCTCGCCGTCACCACCCATGTGGTGCAATGGGGCAATGCCGATGTCTGGAAGGTGGGCGGCAAGGTGTTTGCGATCTGTGGTTGGAACGAAGGGCGCGATGCCTTCACCTTCAAGGCCTCGGAGATCGCCTTTGAGGTATTGCAGGATCAGCCGGGGATCAGGCCCGCGCCCTATCTTGCGTCGCGCGGGCTCAAGTGGTTGCAGGTCCATGAGCCGGGCGGGCTTGGCGATGCGGCACTGCGCGAGCATCTGGTGATGTCCTATGATATGGTGGTGGCCAAACTCTCACACAAAAAGCGCGCCGAGCTTGGCGCAGGAGACCCGGAATGACCGATTTTGCCGCCACCAAAGCGCTGTTTCATCTGCCCGAGGGGGTGATTTACCTTGATGGCAATTCGCTTGGCCCCCTGCCCCGCGCCGCCGCCGCGCGGGTTCAGAAAAGGGTTCAGGAGGAATGGGGCGATTTGCTGATCACTGGCTGGAACAAGGCCGGATGGATGGCAGAGCCGGGCGTTTTGGGTGACCGGATCGGGCGGCTGATCGGGGCGGAACCGGGGCATGTGGTGCTGGGCGACACATTGTCGATCAAGGTCTATCAGGCGCTTGCCGCCGCCCTTGAGATGCGCCCCAAGCGTCGGGTGATCCTGTCCGACAGCGGCAATTTTCCGAGCGATCTTTACATGGCCGAAGGCTTGATCAAGGCGCTTGGGCGGGGTCACGAATTGCGCGTGGTCGCCCCCGAAGAGGTGGCGGGCGCGATCACGGACGAGGTCGCGGTGACCCTGATCACCGAGGTGGATTATCGCACCGGGCGGCTGCATGACATGAAAGACCTGACCGCCCGCGCCCATGCGGCGGGGGCGGTCACGGTCTGGGATCTGGCGCATAGTGCGGGCGCCTTGCCGGTCGATCTTGTCGGATGCGGCGCGGATTTTGCCGTGGGGTGCACTTATAAGTACCTCAACGGCGGCCCCGGCGCGCCGGCCTTTATATATATAGCGCCGCGCCACGCAACGCGCGCCTCTCCAGCCCTCACAGGCTGGCTCGGCCATGCGGCACCGTTTGCGTTTGAACCCGCGTATCGCCCCGGCAAGGGGATCGAGCGGATGCGCGTGGGCACGCCGCCGGTTCTCGCAATGGCCGCGCTTCAGGCGGCGCTTGATGTCTGGGAGGGGGTTGAGCTTGGCGATATCCGTCGTCAATCCATCGCGCTCAGCGAGTTGTTCATCGCCGAGGTCGAGGCGCTTTGTCCGATGCTGACGCTGGCAAGCCCGCGTGATGCAAGGGCGCGCGGCTCGCAGGTGTCGTTTCGGTTCGAGCAGGGTTATGCGGCCATGCAGGCCCTGATCGCGCAGGGTGTGATTGGTGATTTCCGCGCGCCCGACCTTATGCGCTTTGGGTTTGCGCCGCTTTATATCGGGGCGGATGATGTGCAAGAGGCCGCGCGCCGTCTGGCCGATGTCATGCAAAACCGGCTCTGGGATGATCCCATCCATCAGGCCCGCGCCGCCGTCACCTGAGGGCGCAACGGGCGGCACAACCCTGAGGGTGCCCTGCCCTGATCCTGCCCCAATCTGTCTAAAATTTACCTGAAATTGCGCGAATTGCCGCCGCAGACACTGTGTATCCATTTTGGAAACAACGGGATGCGCGAGCGGTCAAAGCATCCCCAAGCGCAGGGCGGCACCAAGATCACCCGCGCGGCAGAGGCAGCAGCGGGTCGTGTTTTCCCGCGTGGCAGGAGTGAACGGGATGCCCGTTTTTGATGTACGGTTTTACGATGCAAACCCCGCCGGTATTTTCTCGACCCGCATCGGCAGCAGCTTTACCTGGACCGGCCCCGCTCTCGCGACGGGCAGTGCGACCATCACCGATAATGAGCCGGGCATTCAGGGTCTGACCCTTGACGACGACAGCGCGGGCGGCGAGACCGCAACCGCCGATGTCACGGTCAACGGCCTGACCTCGACCGGGTCTACAGTTGATGCCGAGCTGGCCTGGACCATCCTTGATACGGTCACCGGACAGACCTTTCAGGTGGTTCAGTTTCAGGTCGAAGTCGGTGGCGCGACCGGGTTTTACACGCTGTCTGAAATACCGCTGGTGGTGGGCCGGAGCTATCAGGTGCTGGCTTACGATACCAATCCCAATGCCGCGGCGGGCGATCCGGCGTTCAACTATACGGAATTCACCGATGGCATCGTTTCGGGAACCGTTGGCAATGACACGATCGACGCGGGCTATTCCGACAGCCATGGCGATGCGGTGGATGATGGCATTGGCGGTGGCGTGTCGGGCAATGACGATGTCATCGACGCCGATGGCGGCAATGACATCGTGCTTGCAGGGCTTGGCAATGACACGGTTTTCGGTGGCGCGGGCAATGACACGCTTGATGGCGGTACAAATGATGACGAGCTGATCGGCGAAAGTGGCCAGGATTCGATGCTTGGCGGCGATGGCAATGACACGATTTACGGCGGCAGTGATCCGACCAATTTCACCGGCACCGGCGGAACCAACACGGTCAGCACCTCGTTTCAGGTGATGAACCTTGGCAACTTTGCCGATATCGACCCCGATGAAACCAACGGCATCACCGAGAACATGGCCGATCTGTTCGGCACCTACGGCGGGCTGGACGATCCGCTTTACGGGCGGCTGACGGATGTCGTCACCTCTGATCCGAACGGGTCTGGCAATGTCGATGACAACGACAATGGCGCCACCCCCGAGACCATCACCATCGGCGGCGTCGCGTATAACATCGACTCGGTTCAGGTCTATAATGCCACCCTGACCTTTGCCGATGGCACCACCGGCAACATCTCGGCGGTGGTGTTTCAGACCACCACGGGCGATGTTTTCCTTGCCCCGGAACTGGCGGTGAATGCCGACAATGCGCTGATGACCAGCAAGCCGATCGTGTCGATCTCGCTGAACAGTGTGAACGCGGATAACGGATCATTGGCGGCGACGCGGGTGGATGCGGATTTCAAGGTGCCAACACCGGACGAGAGCGGCGATTTCATCGACGGCGGTGCCGGGGATGACCTGATCTTTGGCAACGAGGGCGACGACACGCTAACCGGCAGCACCGGGGAGGACACGCTTTATGGCGGCACCGGCAATGACATCCTGTTCGTATCACAGGGCGACGCGGCCTTTGGCAGCGATGGCGACGATCTGTTCATCATCGAAGACCTTGGCGAGGCCGGCAGCGGCACGATCAACATCGTTGGCGGTGAAGGCAATGAAACCGGCGGTGACACGCTTCAGCTCAACGCTGATGTGACGCCGAGCGACATCACTTTTACCAACACAGATGACGCAGCGGGCGGGTTGTCGGGCAATTTCACGATGGCGGATGGCACGGTTGTCACCTTCTCGGAGATCGAGAACATCATCTGTTTCACCCCCGGCGCGCGGATCCTGACGCCGCATGGCGAGCGCGCGATTGAAACGCTGCGCCCCGGCGACATGGTGATCACCCGCGATCACGGGCCCCGGCCGATCCGCTGGATCGGAAGCCGCAGGGTGGCGGGCGTTGACAAATTCGCCCCGATTTCCATTGCGGCGCATGTGCTTGACGGGGCGACGCGCCCGCTCTTGGTATCGCCGCAGCACCGGCTTTTGTTCACCGGCTACAAGGCCGAGCTTTTGTTTGGCTGCGACGAGGTTCTGGTCGCCGCCAGACATCTTGTGGATGGGCGCGACGTGGTTGCGACCGAGCAGGCAGAGGTGACCTATATCCACATGATGCTTGACGAGCACGAGGTGGTTTATGCCGATGGCGCCGCCACCGAAAGCTTTCACGCCGGCGACATCGGGATTTCGGCAATCTCGGATCAGTCCCGCGATGAAATGTTCCGCGTTTTCCCAGAGTTGCGCGCCAACCCCAATGCTTACGGCAAGACCGCACGCCCCTGTCTCAAACGCCATGAGGCGCGGCTTTTGCTGCCGACCCCGGCACCAGTGTTGATCGCGGCATGAGAGGGACGGCGCAAATGTGGCAGAATGGATAGTGCATGCCCAAATGCCACCCAATTCATGCCGTCCTCTGGAATTAATAAAAACCTAACCAACCGGGCCTAATGTGGCGTGAGCCCCATGACATGGCCGAGAAAAATACAATTTCTCGGGTCAAGTGCCTGAATATAACGTCTGGAGTAATGATTTATGGCAATCGGGTATCTTGTCAGCCTTGGGAATAACAGCCTTGATTCGGGCGATGCAATTTCGGCAACCCAATCAACCTTCAACATCGACAGCACCCTTGGCACCGGCAAGTGGACGTGGAGCGGCATCTGGTCAAATGACGGAAATTTCTATTCGAACGTCACCGATACCGGCACTTATTTCCTGGGCGACGATGGCAATGTCTATTTCACGCCTGACACCTGGTTTACCGATAGCGGCACGGCAAGCGTCGTTTCGGCGCCAAGCTATACCGACACCACCGATGGCGTGGTTGACGGCACGGCCGGCGACGATCTGATCGACACCGAATTCACGGACGCACAGGGCGATGGAGTGGACTCTGATTCCCCCGCCAGCAAGAACGATTCGATCGAGGCGGGCGACGGTCAGGATACGGTGATTGCCGGGGATGGCGACGACACGGTTCGCGGTGGCACCGGCGATGACCTGATCTTTGGCGACGGTGGCGATGGCGGCACCTTTGCCGGCACGATTGGTAACTTTACCCTGAGCGCGGCCAATATCTCGGAGTCCGGTGCGGGCACCGGCGGCCCCGTGGGCCAGTTCGCGACCTATGACAGCGTCGCCACCACCGATACCGGCACCGTCGTGCAGATGCGCGTGACCGTGATCGATGTCGAAGACCCGAACATGATCGTCGACCTTGCCGATACAATCGGGCTCAACTCCGATAGCGCTGTGGCTGCGGGCACCGGCGTGACCTTTCGGTTCGAGTTTTTCGATCAGGCCACGGGCGAGCCGATCCAGATCGACGGCGCCCTGACATTCCGCGATATCGACACTGTCGCCGAAAGCGTAAGTGCCTCGTCAAGCGATGTGACCGGCCTTGCCCTGTCCGGCAATCCGGCCACAAACCTGACCGCAACCGCGACCGCAGACACGCTGACCGCCTCGTCCGACGGCACCAGCTCGGGCTTTGCCGACGAAAACCATTGGGCGCAGTTCCTCTTTGAGGGACAGTCGTCGATGGATTTCACCATGACGTCGCGGGCCGCCTTTACCGCCTACGACTTTGGCTCTTTCCAATTCGCGAATACGTCCGTCATCACCGCATCGACCCCAATCACGATGAACGACCTGCTTGATGGCGGCGAAGGCGCCGACACGATCTTTGGCGAGGCGGGGGATGACACCATTCTTGGCGGCGATGGCAACGATCTGTTGAGCGGCGGCATCGGCAACAACAGCCTTGCCGGCGGGGCGGGCGATGACACCTTCGTGGCGGGGGACGGCGCCGATACCTTCTCTGGTGATAGCGGGCTTGATATCATCGACTATTCGGCCTCGGGCAGCGGCGTTTCGGTCGATCTCAGCACAAACACCCTGAGCGGTGGCGCTGCGGCCAATGACGTGATCGCCGGCGGCATCGACGGCATCATCGGCTCGGATTTCAACGACACCCTGACCGGCTTTGATGGCTCGGGCGCGGATTACACCAACGTGCTTGATGGCGGCGCGGGCGACGACCTTATTGATGGCCGCGACAGTGGCGACAGCCTTATGGGCGGCGACGGCAGCGATACCATTCTGGGCGGCGGCGGCGATGATACCATCCTCGGCCAAGGCGGCGACGACAGCATCATTCTGGCCGACGGCTTTGGCAATGACGTGATCACCGGCGGCGAAACCGGCGAAACCCTCGGCGATACGCTTGATCTGTCGGCTCTCACCGGCCCGACCACGGTTGATTTGACAAGTGCCGACCCCGAAGCCGGTAACGTCAGCGATGGCACCTCAACTGCCACCTTTACCGAGATCGAGAATATCGTGCTTGGCAGCGGTATCAACACGATTGTGCTGGCCGATGGGTCCGGCAATGATGCGGTCACCGGCTTTGCCGCGCCGACGGATAATGGCGACAGCACCTTCACCGGCCGCGATCAGCTTGACGTCAGCGGCCTTCAGGACCTGAACGGCAATCCGGTCAACACCGTTGATACGGTCGTGACCAGTGACGCCGATGGCAACGCGGTTCTCACCTTTCCGGGCGGCGAAAGCCTTACTCTGATTGGTGTCTCTCCCGCCTCGATCTCAGATCCGGCGGCCCTGGCCGCAATGGGCGTTCCCCTGGCCGGGCCGGTTGATGGCACCGCGGGCGCGGACCTCATCAATACCGCCTATCTTGGCGATCCCGAGGGTGACCGGATCGACGGCAATGATGCCCCGGATGGCAGCAACGACGACACAGTTCTGGCCGGCGATGGCAATGACAGCATCGACAGCGGCCTTGGCAATGACCTTGTCTTTGCCGGGTCCGGCGACGATGAAATCTTTCTTGATGCCGTACTTCAGAACGACACGATCTATGGTGGCGAGGGTGGCGAGACCGCAGGCGAAGGTGACCGGATCAACTTTTCCGCGATTTCCACCCCTTTGACGATCAATTTCACCGCCCCCGAGGCCGGAACGATCACCGATGGCACCTCGGTCACCAAGTTCTTCGAGATCGAGCGTTTCCAGATGGGCACCGGCAGTGACACGGTCATCGGCTCGGACGGTGTGGAAGAGATCATCGGCAACTTCGGCAATGACAGCATCATCGCGGGCGGCGGCAATGACACGGTGTTTTCCGGCTTTGACGACGACTATGTCGAAGGGGGCGCGGGCGACGATTCGCTTGTGGCCTCATCCGGCGCCGACACGATTGACGGCGGCACCGGCAATGACCAGATCGACCTTGGCCCCGGCGACGGCGAGGTCGACGTTCTGGTGCTTCAGGACGGCTCTGGCGTAGATGTGGTTTCAAGTTTCGAGGCCCCGGTCGACAATGGCGACGGCACCTTTACCGGGCGCGATCAGTTTGACGTCGCCGGATTGACTGACGCCAGCGGCAACCCGGTCACGACCGAGGATGTCACCGTCTCCGAGGATGCGGGCGGCAATGCCGTCCTTACCTTCCCCGGCGGCGAGAGCGTGACGCTGGTGGGTGTGCCGATCGCGGATGTCCAGAACCCCGATCAGCTGGTGGCGATGGGTATTCCGCCCTCTGTCGGCAACTTCATCGTCGAGGGCACAGCCGGCGGCGATCTTATTGACGCGGCCTATCTTGGCGATCCGCAAGGTGACCGGATCGACAACAACGACGCGGCTGACGGCGGCAACGACGACGTGGTGTTCGCCGGGTTCGGCGACGACACCATCCTCGGTGGCGACGGCGCGGATGAGATCCACGGCGAGGACGGCAATGACAGCGCCGAGGGCGGCATCGGCGATGACACGCTCTTTGGCGCGGGCGGCAATGACACGCTGTCGGGCGGCGACGGCAACGACAGCATGGAGGGCTTTACCGGGTCCGATCTGTTGATCGGCGGCGCAGGCGACGACTATCTCGACGGCGGCACCGAAGCCGATACACTGTTTGGCGGCGACGGCAACGACACGCTGCTTGCGGGCAGCGATGTAGCCGATGACAGCCTTGATGGCGGCGCTGGCAACGACAGCCTCAGCGCAGGCGGCGGCAATGACACGCTTCTGGGCGGCACCGGCGACGACCTTGTCTTTGCGGCCGAGGGCGACGACCTCATCGTCATGGCCGACGATTTCGGCAATGACACCATCGACGGCTGGACGAATGGCGCGGGCGGCGACACGCTGGATGCGGGTGCGGTCACGCAAGATACCGTGCTCGACCTGACGGCGGGCGATCCGGGCAATCCCGAACAGGGCACGCTCTCGAACGGCACCCAGACGGCACAATTCAGTGAGATCGAGACCGTCATCCTCGGCTCGGGCAACGATCAGGTGATCGGCTCGGGTGGTGACGACAGCGTCAGCACCGGCGCGGGCGCCGATACTGTCGATGGCGGCGCGGGCGACGACAGCTTTGATGTCGGCGCAGGCGACGGCGCGGTGGATACGGTTGTCTTTGGCGACACCGACGGCAGTGACACAATCACCGGGTTCGAGGCCCCCATCGACAATGGTGACGGCACCTTTACCGGCCAGGACCAGCTTGACGTCTCGGGCCTGACCGATGCCGATGGCAACCCGGTCAACGTGGCCGATGTAACCGTCACCGACGATGGCAGCGGCAACGCGGTGCTGTCATTCCCCAATGGTGAAAGCATCACCCTTTTGGGCATTGCCCCCGCCGATGTGACCGACCATGACGCGCTTGCGGCCATGGGAATTGCGCAAACCGATTACATTGTCGAGGGCACCGCCGGGGACGACCTGATTGATGCCGACTATACCGGCGATCCGGATGGCGATCTTGTCGACAATCTTGACAGCCGGACCAATGGCAATGACGACACCATCCTTGCGGGCGACGGCAATGACACGGTTCTGGTCGGGCTTGGCGACGACTCCGTGCGCGCCGGGGCGGGCGACGATTCTGTCTCTGGCGGCGATGGCAATGACAGTATTTTCGGTGACGAAGATAACGATACGCTTTTCGGTGGCACCGGTGACGACCTTTTGGATGGCGGCACAGGCGATGACGTCCTGTTGGGTGAGGACGGCTCTGACACGCTTTTGGGCGGGGATGGCAATGACCTTCTGACTGGCGGAATCGGCGCCGACAGCATTGTCGGCGGCAGCGGTGCCGACACGATTGAGGTCGCACAGGGCGACATTGCCGAGGGGGGCGATGGCGACGACACCTTCATCCTTAGCGATCTTGGCGAGGCCGGTAGCGGCGCGATCACGATCATCGGCGGCGAAGGTGGTGAAACCGCAGGTGACACGCTGTTTCTGACGCCCGAGATCGGGCGCGACGACATCACCTTCACCAATACCGACGACGCGGCGGGCGGCCTGTCGGGGACATTCGAGTTCAATGGGGCGGTGGTCAACTTCTCCGAGATCGAGAACATCATCTGCTTCACCCCCGGCGCGCGCATTCTGACGCAGTTTGGCGAACGGGCGATTGAAACCCTGCAACTGGGCGACATGGTGGTGACGCGCGATCACGGGCTTCAACCGATCCGCTGGATCGGTCAGCGGACCGTGCCCGGCATTGGCGATTTTGCCCCGATCTCGGTCGCGTCAAGCGTGATGGAGGGCGCGCGCGAGGGGTTGCTTGTGTCGCCGCAACACCGCATCTTGTTCACCGGCTATCGCGCCGAGCTTTTGTTTGGCGAAAGCGAGGTTCTGGTGGCGGCCAAGCATTTGATCAATGCCCGTGATGTGCGCGTCTGCCCGCGCGACGAGGTGACCTATATCCACATCATGTTCGATCGCCACGAGGTGATCTATGCCGAGGGCATCGCAACCGAAAGCTTTCATGCTGGGGATACGGCGCTAACTGCGATCACCGCACCGGCGCGAGAAGAGCTTTTCGCGATCTTCCCGGAATTGCGCAGCGCGCCGGGCCGTCATCGCGACACCGCGCGCACCTGCCTTAAACGGCACGAGGCGCAGCTGTTGCGCGGCGATACATCAGAAGATTGGATGGCCTGACCGGGCCATCCTTATCGCCAGATTCTCAGGCGGATTTAAGAACCGGCGTCACGCGCCCCGCCGCCCAGACCCGCACCGCATCGCCAAAGGCACAAAATAGCGGGCGGCTGACGGGATCGTTGGCCGCATTCCATTCCGGGTGCCACTGCACCGAGAGGGTAAAGCCCGGCGCGTCCTCGACATAAAGCGCCTCGGGTGTGCCATCGGGCGCATGGCCGTCGATGATAATGCCATGCCCGGGGCGCACAACCCCCTGCCCGTGCAAGGTATTGGTCATCACCTCTTGCGCCCCCATCAGGCGGTGAAACACGCCGCCCGGCGTAAAGCGCACACAATGGCGCAGGGCGAACTGTTCCGCCATGGTGCCATCGGGGGGCATGCGGTGATTGTCGCGCCCCGGCAGGTCGCGGATCTCGGGGTGCAGGCTTCCGCCAAGAGCCACGTTAACTTCTTGAAACCCGCGGCAAATCCCAAAGAACGGCTGCCCCCGCTCAAGACAGGCGCGCACCAGCGGCAGGGTGATCGCATCACGCGCGCGGTCAAACGCGCCATGCGCCTCGGTTGCCTCTTCGCCATATTCCTCAGGGTGAACATTGGGCCGCCCGCCGGTCAGCAGGAACCCGTCGCAGGCCTCAAGCAGTTCCGGCACGCTCACAAAGCGCGGATCAGAGGGCACGATCAGCGGCATGCACCCGGCAACATCGGCCACAGCAGAGGAATTCATCGTGCCCCCCGCATGCATCGGATAGCGATTATCAATCACATATTCATTGCCAATAATGCCGACGATCGGGCGTTTCATAGCTGTCCTGTGCGTGCTGGTTCATTCACTCGTATCTCATCTAAATATAGCTTAAAATTGAATAATAAAACATCAAAGCACGCACATGAATCTGTGCTCAGCCGCAGAGCTGCACAGAGTTTACGCACCGCTTGTTCATCTTGCCCTGCCAGTGTCGAGCCTGTGAACGGTGCACTGCGGGCGCGGTTCTTGGCCCTGTCCGGCCCCGTTACCGGCCAAATGCATCCCGGTCGGCCGGGGGGGCGCCGTTCACACCAGAGCGCTGGCGCCGACAGCGTTCGCTGCAATGGCGGACCTCGTCCCAGACGCGGGCCCATTTGCGCCGCCACTGCATCGGCCGCCCGCAGGTGGCGCAGGTTTTGATCGGAAGGTCGGCTTTGCGGCGCTGACGGGCCATCAGAAATCGAACCGAAGCTGTGGATTGGCGGGCTTTGCCTTGCGCGGGCGCTTTCGGCTGGCATGGCGGGTGACGATACGCGCGGTCTCGGCGTCTGATTTCTGCGCCCGGCGCAAGCCCCAGACCACCTCGCGCGCATGGCGCGCGGCCGTGACCGGATCAACCACCGGCGCGGGATAATGGCGCCCCAAAAGGCGCGCCGCACCCTCCCAGACCCAAGGCGTTTGCAAATGCGCATCCGGCACCTCGACCAGTTCCGGAAGCCAGCGGCGGGTAAAGGCGCCGCTCGGGTCCTGATCATGGCCCTGCTTGACCGGGTTGTAAATCCGGATCGTATTGATCCCGGTGGTGCCTGATTGCATCTGAACCTGAGGCCAGTGAATGCCCGGCTCGTAATCGGTAAAACGGCGCGCAAGGATCGGCCCGGTGCTGCGCCAATCCAGCCAGAGGTGATAGGATGCCACCGCCATCAGCATCGCACGCATGCGAAAATTCAACCACCCGGTCGCGTTCAGCGCGCGCATGCAGGCATCGACAAACGGCAGGCCGGTTTCGCCCCGGTCCCAGGCCGCAAGCCGCGCCGCATCAGGGGTCAGCGGGCGCACCCCCTCATAGGCCGGGTGAAGACAGCGATGCTCGATGCTTGGTTCATCCTCCAGCTTTTGGATAAAGTGATCCCGCCAGGCAAGCCGCGCCTGAAACGCGCGGATCGTGCCGGCCCACTCTGCGCCGCGCGCCGGGGCGGCGGCAGCGGAAGCGACCACTTCGCGGATCGACAGCGTGCCAAGCGCAAGGTGCGGGCCAAGCCGGGAACAGGCGCGCGCGCCCGTCAGCGGCGAGGACATGGCGCGCCGATAGCTTCGCCCGCGGGTGGTCAGGAAGCTGTCAAGCGCACGCAAGCCCCGTGCCCGCCCGCCGCTCTGACGCATCGGACAAGGATCGTTCAACCCCAATGCCGCCGCCGTGGGGGCGCATCGCTTGCCGCACCCACCATCGCGCGGCACGCCTGCAAGGGCGGGACAAGCGGCGCCGCCATGAAAGCATTGCGCGTCGCCTGCCAGTGATCGCGCCCCTTCAGGCGGCGCACCACACCCGATTGCGCAAGCTCTTCCCAAGTCACCCCTTGCGCCCGCGCCCAATCGCCAACACGCAGGTCGCGCGCAAAGCTCCAGCCATTGCCGGTTTCCTCGTGGCTGATCAAATGACGGATGCCGTGGGTGCGACGCAGGTCCTCAAGCGTGTCAACCGCGTCCCCCACCCTCAGCGTCAGAGGTAGGCCAATTTTTGCAAGCTCAGCACGCAAATCCTCAAGGCAGTCTTGCAAAAACGCATAATGGCGCCCGGAGGCATCCGGTTGCTGCCAGCCTTCAGGCTCGATGATATAAAGCGCGATCACCGGGCCAAGCGCCGCGGCACGCGCAAGCGCCGGGTGATCACAGCCCCGCAAATCGCGCTTGAACCAACAGATGACCGGCCTTTCCATATGTCCAGAGATAGCGGGATCGCCGCCAAGGGAAAGCCCCCATTGCAGGCCCGCGCGCCACGCCCTAGGGTCACGGCAAACGCCCCGCCCCTCAAGGAGAAGCACGCGATGAAAGATGCCGCCCCGCAAGCCGTTTACCTCTCGGATTACACGCCCCCTGCCTATCTTGTGGATGAGGTACATCTGACCTTTCGCCTTGCACCCGAGGCGACCCGCGTGATCAGCAAGATCGCCTTTCGCCCCAACCCGGATGCTCAAAGCCGCGCGTTTTTCCTGCATGGCGAGAACCTGCGCCTGATCCGCGCAAAGATCGACGGGGCAGAGATTTCGCCGGATATCACCCCCGAAGGCCTGCGCGCGACGGTGCCCGATGCGCCCTTCACCTTCGAGGCCGAGGTCGAGATCAACCCGGCCGCCAATACCGCGCTTGAAGGGCTTTATATGTCACCGCAGAACGCGGGTGCGAGCGGACGCGACAGTCTGCCAATCGAAAATGCCATGTATTGCACCCAATGCGAGGCCGAAGGCTTTCGCAAAATCACCTATTACCCCGACCGCCCCGATGTGATGAGCGTGTTCACCGTGCGCATCGAAGGCGATGCGCCGGTGCTGTTGTCCAATGGCGATGCGATCGCAAAGGGGGATGGTTTTGCCGAATGGCATGATCCCTGGCCAAAACCGGCCTATCTTTTCGCGCTTGTGGCGGGTGATCTTGTCAATCACCCGGATCGTTTCACCACCCGCTCTGGCCGCGATGTCGAGCTCAACATCTGGGTGCGCCCCGGTGATGAGGGCAAATGCTCCTTCGGGATGGAGGCCCTCAAGAAGTCGATGCAATGGGATGAAGATGTCTACGGGCGCGAATATGACCTCGATATCTTCAACATCGTCGCGGTGGATGATTTCAACATGGGGGCGATGGAAAACAAGGGTCTGAACATCTTCAACTCGTCCTGCGTCCTGTCCACGCCGGAAACCTCGACCGACGCCAATTTCGAACGCATCGAGGCAATCATCGCGCATGAATATTTTCACAACTGGACCGGCAACCGGATCACCTGTCGCGACTGGTTTCAGCTTTGCCTGAAAGAGGGGCTGACGGTCTATCGCGATTCCGAATTCACCTCTGACATGCGCTCGGCCCCGGTCAAGCGGATCTCGGACGTTATTGACCTGCGCGCGCGCCAGTTTCGCGAGGATAACGGCCCGCTGGCCCATCCGGTGCGCCCTGCAAGCTTTGTCGAGATCAACAATTTCTACACCGCCACGGTCTATGAAAAGGGCGCCGAATTGATCGGGATGCTCAAGCGGCTGGTGGGCGATGAGGCCTATAAAAAGGCGCTCGATCTGTATTTTGAACGCCACGACGGTCAGGCCTGTACCATCGAGGATTGGCTGGCGGTGTTCGAAGAGGTCACAGGCCGCGACCTGGCACAGTTCAAACTCTGGTACGAAGAGGCCGGCACGCCGCGTCTGAAGGTGAGGGATGAGTTTAAGGATGGCACTTATACCATTCATTTTGAACAACAAACACCGGCCACGCCAGGGCAGGACATCAAACAACCGCGCGTCATTCCGATTGCCGTGGGCCTGCTTGGGGCAAATGGCGACGAGGTTCAGGGCACCCGCCTTCTTGAGATGACGCAAGCCGCGCAAAGCTTTTCGTTCCACGGATTGGCTGCGCGCCCTATCCCTTCGATTTTACGCGATTTTTCCGCCCCGGTTATTCTGGAACGTGACACCAGCAACGCCGAGCGCGCCTTTCTTCTGGCGCATGACACCGATCCCTTCAACAAATGGGAAGCCGGGCGCGCCCTGGCCCGTGACGGTTTGATCGCGATGATCCGCGAGGGTGCCGCGCCAGACCCCGCCTATCTTGATGCGGTCCAGATGATGGCGCGCGACGACACGCTTGATCCGGCATTTCGCGCGCTTGCACTTGGCCTTCCAAGTGAGGATGATCTGGCGCAGAGCCTGCATGATATGGGCCATGCCCCAGATCCGCAGATCATCTGGCAGGCGCTTGAGGACCTGCGCCAAGCGCGCGCGCACCACATAGAGGGGCTGGCGCGCGCGCTTTATGACACATATCAGGTCACCGCGCCCTATCGCCCCGATGCCGATCAGGCCGGCGCGCGGGCCCTGGCGAACGCCGCGCTTGCGATGATCTCTCGCGTCGATGGAGGCGCCTTGGCGACCAGGCAATTCGCGGGCGCTGATAACATGACCCAGCAATTGGCGGCGTGGTCCTGTCTTTTGCAGGCAGGCGCCGGAAAGACCGCGACACAGGCGTTCTATGATCAATGGCAGGAGGATCGGCTTGTGATCGACAAATGGTTCAGCCTTCAGATCGTGCACGCCCGCCCCGAAAACACGGCCGAGGTGGCAAGCAAGCTGGCCGCGCATGCAGATTTCAACATCCGCAATCCCAATCGCTTTCGGGCAACATTTGGGGCGATGGTGATGTCACCAGCCGGATTTCACCACGCTTCGGGCAAGGGATACCGTGTGCTGGCGGACTGGTTGATCAAGCTTGACCCACTCAATCCGCAAACCACGGCGCGCATGTGCTCTGCCTTTGAGACATGGCGGCGATATGATGACAAACGCCAAGCCTTGATCCGGGCGGAGCTGGATCGAATCCTCGCCACGCCAGGGCTTAGCCGGGATACAACAGAAATGGTCACGCGCATTCGCGGCGTCTGAGCGGCCATTTTCTTATGCGAAGAAAATGGATCAGAAAATTCGGCGAATTTTCTGGGGATCAATCGACGACCTGCGCAAGACGCGCAGGTCTTGCGCGGGGGCGAACCGAGGCAAGCGGCTTACAATAGCTTTGCTCCCGTGTCCAACGCTGCATCTCCTGGCGCCTTTTGGCGCTCTGCAGCGGCCCCCAATCGGCGGCCACCCCGCGCATACCTTCAGAAACCACCCCGTCGCGCAGCACCGTATGCGCCATGATCCGCACCGCACAAGACAGATTATCCGGCCCATCCCTCAAAGCCTCGCCAGAACCGGCGCGACATTTATAGCCACGCGCCGTCGCAGGCAGGATCTGCAACAGCCCGTACCACCGCCCCCCGCCGCCTATGGCACGCGGATCATAGGTGCTTTCGTGCTTGGCCAGGGCCGACAGAAACCCGACCCAGAACGCCCGGCGATTGGCATCGCTTGCCACCGGATAGGCCGGGCACCAGGTTGCGATGTCGCGTGGCACCACCTGCGTCAGCGCCGCGCCATGGGCCTTGAGCGCCGAGAGTGCAGTGCGCGTCAAAAGAGGCGCATCGGCGCGATGATCCCACCTTGTGCGCGGAATATTGCCTTCACGTGCTGGAGGATTCGGGGCAAAAACGCCGATTCCGCCCTCTTCAGCAAGGCCGTAGAGGGGAAAAACAGTAACAAAAACAACAAATAGCAGCTTTCTCATTCTGTAAGTGTGCCCCGGTTCGCGCAGCAAAGCAATCTTTCGGGCCGATGATGCAAATTCCCTGCCTTCACCAAAGCCTCGCCCTCTTTTGGCCGAAAAGCGGCGTCAGATTGACCCAAAGCAGCACGCCGGAGACGCCATGCCTTTCGAACCACTTGCAGACTCAGAAAACTTCAGCCCCGGCCATCGCCCTCGCAAGGGTCGCGAGGGGCGACTCCTGCCTGACTTGTTCGGGTTGCTGCGGCGCAAGCCGCAGACCGATCTGGACAGTCTGACAAAACGCATCCTGTTGCCCTCTTTGCCCGTCACGGATGAGGAAATGGCCCGCGCCACCCATCAGGACAAGGGCCAGAAACTGGCCCGCCAGGAAATGTGGGAAGAGCTTGCCCGCCTCATCGAATATGGCGACAGCGCGCGGTTGCGCACGCCGGGGGGCGAGAATGCCACGATGCTTTTGTCCTATGGCGCGCGCGCCGATGTGGTGGCGGCGGCAGAGGATTCCCTGCATGATCGCGTCGTGCCGGACCCTTCGGGCATCAATGCACTTGAAGAAATGCGGGCCGAATTTCATGATAACTATGCCTGTGCGCTGATCGTGGCCCTGACCCATATCGACATTGGCTGGGCCTGGCGCGCCACCGCGACCGAGCGGCGCGCCGTCGAGCATGAGGCGCAGTTTCATCTGCATTTCAAGCGGGCCGACGACATTCTGGCCCCCTTTGACGGGATAGACCTCGATGCGCCATCACTGGCCTCGGCGCAATGCGCGCTTTTGGCCGGGCGTCAGAAACCGCGCCTGCGGGTGGCGGATGATTACGAGAAACTGATCGACCTTGACCCCGACAGCCCGCGCCATATGCGTGCCCTGGGCGAGGCGCTTTTGCCGGCCCGCTATGGCAGCTATGACATGCTTGACCTTGAGGCGCGGCGCACCGCCGCGCGCACCGGCGAGATTTGGGGCGCAGGTGGCTATGCCTGGGTTTACCTTGACGCGCTAGCGCTTGATCCGGGGGCGCTTGAACGGCTTGATTGCGATTTCTTCATTGATGGTCTGCGCGATATCGTGTCGCGCAAGCACGATCAGCATGTCATCAACCAACTTTCCGCCTTTTGCGGCATCATCATGACCCCGCGCAACGGCAAGGCGCGCCTGCCTGCGGGCGCCGATTCAAGCCGCGCGCGCATTCATGACTGTCTTGACTGGCTTCTGGAAAATCACCTGCATGAATTGCACCCGCTGATCTGGTCGCAAACCCTGCTCAATCCGGGCCTCACCCCTGCCCTGCCGTCGCGGCGCGCCCTGGTGGCCAAGGGGCGGCAAACCGCCCTTCGGGTGATTGCAGAGCGCTTTGCCGAAGATATCGAGGACGGGAGCTCGATCGCGTTTTCAAGTTCCGGCATGTATCGCTTGCCCGCTCTCTGAGCCGCCTCAGGCGGATTTGCGAAGGTCGCGCGGGCTGGCGCCGTAATGGCGCCGCATCGCACGGGCCATTGCGGCGGGGGATTCATAGCCACAGCGAAGGGCGATTTCGGCGATGCCAAGGCTGGTGCCCTCAAGCATCTTGCGTGCCGACGAGAGGCGCAGATGCCGGTAAACCGTGCCCGGCGGCGCGCCAAGACCCGCGCGAAACCGCCGATCAAGCGTGCGCGCCTGACACGACAGGCGGCGCGCAAGCTCGGCCTGTGACAGGGGCCGCTCAAGCGTGTCGCGCATCACGATCAGCGCCCGGCGCACAAGCGCATCGCCCACCGCCTGCCCCTCGCGGGTCGCGCTGACCGGGGGATCGCCATGGATGAACATCGCCTCGACATCAAGGCGCACCGACAGCCCCAAGTGATCCGCAATCAACCCAAGCGTCAGGTCAAGCGCCGACATCGCCCCGGCGCAGGTCATATAGGGCCCATCGCTCAGAACCCGCGCGCGCGCCACCTCGATATCGAGAAACCGCTCGGTAAAGGCGTCAAGCAGGTCCCAATGCACCGTCGCGCGCCGCCCGTTGAGCAAACCCGCCGAGGCCAAAAGCCATGGCCCCGCATCCAGCCCCACCACGTTTTTGGCCCGCGTCACCGCAGCGCGCAGAGCGCGGCGGGTATCGGCGGTGTCGTGCTTGCTATGGGCATAGCTTGCCACAACGAACAGGTAATCGCAGGTCTCAAGCGCCTTGAGCGGCTTGTGCGGAAGCACCTGCATGCCCGAAGACGACAGGACCGGTTCGCCGGTGCGGGTCAGGATTTGCCAGTCGAAACTTGGCCGCCGCGTCAGGGTATTGGCCGCGCGCAGTGGCTCAAGACAGTTGGCAAGGCACAGGTTTGAGAACTGATCAAAGATCAGGAAGGCAATGCTGACCGGGGCGTCTGGTGTTTTTGTCCATTCAGGCATGATTTTTGTCTTTTACGGCAAGATAAAAGGCAGCACCAGCGCGCTAGGCTATCCCAGACCATCACCCCCGGAGGAGCCACCATGCCGCTTACCATGAACCGCGAGGTTTTCATCACCTGTGCCCTCACCGGATCGGGAAGCACCCAAGACAAAAGTCCGCATGTCCCGCGCTCGCCCAAACAGATCGCCGAGAGCGCGATTGCGGCGGCCAAGGCAGGGGCGGCGGTGGTGCATTGCCATGTGCGCGACCCTGAAACCGGCGCGCCGTCGCGCGATCTCAGGCTCTTCCGCGAGTTGACCGACCGCATCCGTGACAGCGATACCGATGTTGTGCTGAACCTGACAGCGGGCATGGGCGGCGACATGATCTTTGGCGGGGTGGAATCCCCCCTGCCCCTTTCGCCCAAGGGCACCGATATGGCTGGGGCGACCGAGCGCGTGGCCCATGTCGCCGAATGTCTGCCCGAGATTTGCACGCTCGACTGCGGCACGATGAATTTCGCCGAGGCCGATTATGTCATGACCAACACCCCCGGCATGTTGCAGGCTATGGGCCGGATGATGACCGATCTGGGCGTCAAACCCGAGATCGAAGCCTTTGACACCGGCCACCTGTGGTATGCCAAGCAACTGGTCAAGGATGGCATTTTGGAACCCGACGCGCTTGTTCAACTCTGCATGGGCGTGCCGTGGGGGGCACCGGATGACCTCAATACCTTCATGGCGATGGTCAATAACGTGCCGGATAATTGGACGTTTTCCGCCTTTGGTCTTGGCCGCAACCAGATGCCCTATGTGGCGGCCTCGGTCCTTGCGGGGGGTAATGTGCGCGTCGGGCTTGAGGATAACCTGATGCTGGATCGCGGCGTGCTGGCGAGCAATGCGCAACTGGTCGAGCGCGCGGTCGGGATCATCGAGAACCTTGGCGCGCGGGTGATCGGCCCGCAAGAGGTGCGCGACAGGCTGGGCCTGACGAAACAGGCGCCGCGCGGATGAGCATGCGCATCGTATTTACCAGCGGCGCATCGGGGATCGGGCTTGGGCTTGCCAAACGCTTTGCGGCGCGCGGTGACGCTGGCCAACAGGAGTGACAAAGATGAAGAATACAGCGGCAATTATCGGCGGTGGCGTGATCGGCGGCGGATGGGCGGCGCGGTTCCTGCTCAACGGTTGGGATGTGCGGGTGTTCGACCCAGACCCAGAGGCCAAGCGCAAGATCGGCGAGGTGCTTGGCAATGCGCGCCACGCGTTGCCGATGCTCTATGATGTGGCCCTGCCCACCGAAGGCGCATTGAGCTTTCACAGCACCATGTCCGACGCGGTGGCGGGTGCGACGTGGATTCAGGAAAGCGTGCCCGAGCGTCTCGCCCTCAAGCGCAAGGTTTACCAGACCTTGCAGGAGCATTGCGACGCGGGCGCGATCATCGGCTCGTCGACCTCTGGCTTCAAACCCTCGCAATTGCAGGGCTGCGCCACGCGCCCCGAACAGATCGTGGTGACCCATCCGTTCAACCCGGTCTATCTTTTGCCGCTGATCGAACTGGTCACGACCGACAAGAACAGCGCCGATCTTGTGGCACGGGCCAGTGACACCCTGACCACGCTTGGTCTCTATCCGCTTCATGTCAAAAAGGAAATCGACGCCCATATCGCCGATCGTTTCCTAGAGGCGGTCTGGCGCGAGGCGCTCTGGCTTATCAAGGACGGGATCGCCACGACCGAGGAAATCGACAATGCGATCCGCTTTGGTTTCGGCCTTCGCTGGGGGCAGATGGGCCTGTTCGAGACCTATCGCATCGCCGGGGGCGAGGCCGGGATGAGGCATTTCATTGACCAATTCGGCCCCTGCCTCTCTTGGCCCTGGACCAAGTTGATGGATGTGCCGGAACTGACCGAAGAATTGGCCCAGATGATCGCCGATCAATCCGATGCGCAATCCGGTCACCTGAGCATCCGCGAGCTTGAGCGCAAGCGCGACAACAACCTGATCGCGATGATGCGCGCCCTGCGCCAGCAAGGCAACGCCGCCGGGCGGCTGATCAACGCGCATCAGGTGACGTTCCGCCCCGTGCTGAGCGATGGCCCGCCGATTGTCAGCGCGCGCCGCGTTATCCCGGCCGATTGGACCGACTATAACGGCCATATGAACGAGGGCCGTTATGGCCAGATCTTTAGCGACGCCGCCGATGCGGTGATGACCCATGTCGGCGCCGATGCCGCCTATATCGCGGCGGGCAATAGCTATTTCACCGCCGAGACCACGATCAGGTTTCTGGCCGAGGCCCAGGCCGGTGAGCCTGTCATCGTCGAAACCCGTGTGACCCAAGGGTCGGGCAAAAAGCTGCGCTGTCATCACGAGATGAAGCGCGAAAGCGATGGGGCGGTTCTGGCCACGGCGGATCAGTTCATGCTGCATGTGAACCTTGAAACGCGCCGGTCGTGCGATCCCCTGCCCGAGGTTCTGGCGCGGGTCGAGGCGCTGGCCGCTTTGCACAGGGAAGACTGAGATGCATTTCGGATTGAGCGACGAACAAGAGATGATCGTCAGAGCCGTGCGCAGCTTTGTCGAGAACGAGATCTATCCCCATGAGGCCGAGGTCGAACGGACCGGCGAGGTGCCGCCCGAGGTGGCGCAGGCGATCAAGCAAAAAACGATTGATCTGGGGTTTTACGCCTGTAATTTCCCCGAAGAGGTGGGCGGCGCGGGCCTCAACCACCTCGAATTCGCCCTGGTTGAGCGCGAGCTTGGACGCGGCTCGATGGCGCTTAACCATTTCTTCGGGCGCCCGCAAAATATCCTGATGGCTTGTACGGGCGAACAGCGCGAGCGCTACCTGCTTCCGGCGGTGCGCGGCGAGCGGATGGATGCGCTTGCGATGACAGAACCGGGCGCCGGCTCGGATGTGCGCGGCATGAAATGCAGCGCGCGGCGTGACGGCGGGGATTGGGTTCTCAACGGCACCAAGCACTTTATAAGCGGCGCGGATCACGCTGATTTCATTATTGTTTTCGTCGCCACCGGCGAAGACGATACCCCGCGCGGCCCGAAAAAGCGCATCACCACATTTCTGGTCGATCGCGGCACGCCAGGCTTTACCATCCGCGACGGCTATAGGTCGGTGAGCCACCGGGGCTATAAGAATTGCATTCTCGATTTCGATGATTGCCGCCTGTCCGATGCCCAGGTTCTGGGTGAGGTCGATGGTGGTTTCGCGGTGATGAACGAATGGCTTTACGCCACAAGGATCACCGTGGCCACGATGAGTGTCGGGCGCGCGCGGCGCTGTTTTGACTACGCGCTGAACTATGCCGCCGAGCGCAAACAATTCGGCCAGCAGATCGGCAAATTCCAAGGGGTCAGCTTTCAGATCGCCGATATGATCACCGAGATTGACGCCGCCGACCTGCTGACCCTCAACGCCGCCTGGCGGCTGGATCAGCGCCTGCCGACCAACCGCGAAATCGCCAGCGCCAAACTCTACGCCTCGGAAATGCTCGCGCGGATCACCGATGCGACATTGCAGATTTATGGCGGCATGGGGCTGATGGATGATTTTCCCATCGAACGGTTCTGGCGCGATGCGCGGGTCGAACGGATCTGGGACGGCACCAGCGAAATTCAGCGTCACATCATAAGTCGCGACCTGCTTCGCCCCCTCGGGGCCTGAGGCGATGGCTGTCCAAAAGAGTATTGATGCCTCCGGCGGGGATATTTCAGGCCAGAAGAAACGGGGAAGGGATAGAATCGCTTCCCCGTCTTGGGAAACACGCAAAGGCGCTTCTCCTGGCACGGTCATCGGCGTCCCCGCCTGTACCGTGATCACAGATTGGCAAAAACAGGTTAACAATCCGTTGTTTCTTCTGGCAAAAAATATCCCCGCCGGAGGCCCAAATCTCTTTTGGGGTGAGGCCCGATATGCGTGATCTGTCGCGGCTCTTGCGTCCCGCATCAATCGCAGTCGTCGGCGGTGGCACCTGGTGTACATCGGTGATCGAGCAATGCGGCAAGATGGGCTATGTCGGCCCGGTCTGGCCGGTTCATCCGACGCGACACGAGATAGCAGGGCGCGCGGCCTTTGCCAGACTTGAGGATCTGCCCGGCGTGCCCGATGCAGTGTTCATCGGCGTCAATCGCGAGACCACGCTCGAATTGGTGGCGCAGTTTTCCGCCATGGGGGTCGGCGGCGCAGTCTGTTTTGCCAGCGGTTTTCGCGAGATGCAGGCCGAGACCGGCGATGGAGATGCCTTGCAGGACCGATTGCTGGCGGCGGCGGGCGATATGGCGATCCTTGGCCCCAATTGCTATGGGTTCATCAACTATCTGGATGGCGCGCTTTTGTGGCCGGATCAACATGGCGGGCGCCGGGTCGACAGCGGCGTGGCGATCCTGACGCAAAGCTCCAACATCGCCATCAATCTCAGCATGCAAGCGCGCGGCCTGCCGATTGCCTATCTGATGACAGCCGGCAATCAGGCGCAGCTTGGACTTGCGCAACTGGGGCGCGCCCTTTTGGCCGATCCCCGCGTGACCGCTCTGGGCCTGCATATCGAGGGCATCGGCCATTTGCCCGACTTCGAGGCCCTCGCCCGTGATGCGCACGCCCTTGGCAAGCCCATCGTCGCGCTCAAGGCCGGCAAGTCTGAACAGGCGCGCGCGGCAGCGATTTCGCATACCGCCTCGCTCGCCGGGTCAGACGCCGGGGCGCGTGCCCTTCTCGCGCGGCTTGGTGTGGCACAGGTCGAGGGGTTGCCGACCCTGCTTGAGACCCTCAAGCTTTTGCATCTTGCCGGGCCTCTGCCCTCAAACCGGGTCGTTTCCCTTTCGTGTTCGGGCGGCGAGGCAAGCCTCGTGGCCGATAGCGCCGTCGGGCGTGATCTTACCTTTCCGCCACTTGGCCCCACCCAGATCGAGGGATTGCGCGCCGCGCTCGGCCCCCGTGTGGCGCTTGCCAACCCGTTGGATTATCATACCTTTATCTGGGGCGATGTGGAACGCATGCGGGATACCTTCGCCGCCATGCTTGCGGGTGATGTGGCGGCGGGCTGTATCATCGTCGATTTCCCGCGCCCTGATCGCTGTGACCCTTCGGCCTGGGATTGCGTGATTGACGCCGCAAGCGCGGCGCAAAAGCGTTCGGGCAAGCCGCTCGTTCTCTTGTCCACCCTGCCCGAAACCCTGCCTGAAGCCATGATTCAGCGCTGTCTTGTCGGCGGTCTGATCCCGCTCATCGGGCTGGATGAGGGGCTGACAGCAATCGCGCTTGCCGCCGGGTTGGGGCGCGCGCACGCGCAACCGTCGGCAATCCTGCCTCCTGGAACGCCGGGCCCCTTACATCTGCTGACCGAGGCAGACGCCAAGCGCATCCTGTCCGGGTTTGGTCTGGCGGTGCCCGCATTGCACACCGCCGCCACCGCACAAGGGGCCGCTCACGCCGCGACACTGCTTGGCTTTCCTGTCGCCCTCAAGGGACAGGGTGCGGCGCATAAATCCGAGGCAGGGCTGGTGGCGCTTAACCTGTGCGACGCTGATGCAGTTGCCGCCGCCGCCGTCCGCATGGACAGCCCCGGCTTTCTGGTCGAGAGCATGGTAAACGGCACTCTGGTAGAGCTGTTGATCGGCGTGCTGCGCGACCCGGCGCATGGCTTCGTCCTGACGCTTGCGGCGGGCGGGGTGCTGACCGAGGTGATGGGCGATAGCCAATTCCTGCTCTTGCCCGTCACCCAAGACGATGTACTCGACGCCCTGTCACGCTTGCGAATCGCCCCCCTGCTGGCCGGATACCGCGGCAAACCAGCGGTGGATAAAGAGGCCATTGCACGGGCCGTTTTGGCAGTGCAGGCTTATGTGATCGCCAATGCGGCACGCCTTGACGAAATTGAAATCAACCCACTGATATGTGGCTCGGATTTCGCCATCGCCGCGGATGCCCTGATCAGGATCGGAGAAGATAGATGACCCAAAGCCCCTTGAAAACCGAACGGCGTGGCGCCGTGCTTGAGGTGACGCTTGATCGTCCCAAGGCCAATTCGATTGATCTTGAAACAAGCCGTATCATGGGCGAGGTCTTTCGCGATTTCCGCGATGATCCCGATCTGCGCGTCGCATTGGTGACGGGGGCGGGCGACAAATTCTTTTGCCCCGGCTGGGATCTCAAGGCGGCGGCGGATGGCGATGCGGTTGACGGTGACTATGGCGTTGGCGGCTTTGGCGGGTTGCAGGAACTGCGCGACCTCAACAAGCCGGTGATCGCCGCCGTCAACGGGATTTGCTGTGGTGGCGGGCTTGAACTGGCGCTTTCGGCCGATATCATCCTCGCCGCGGATCACGCAAGCTTTGCCCTGCCCGAAATCCGCTCTGGCACGGTGGCCGATGCCGCGAGCGTCAAACTGCCCAAACGCATTCCCTATCATATCGCGATGGAAATGCTGCTCACCGGGCGCTGGCTTGACGCCCAAGAGGCCGCCCGCTGGGGCTTCGTCAACCATCTTTATCCCGGCGCCACTCTGATGGCCGAGGCGCGCGCGATGGCCGATCAACTGGCCTCAGGCCCGCCACTGGTTTACGCCGCCATCAAGGATATCGTGCGCGACGCCGAAGCACTCCGCTTTCAGGATGCTATGAACCGGATTACCAAACGCCAGCTTGCGACGGTCGACCGGCTCTACGCCTCGCAAGATCAGTTGGAGGGCGCGCGTGCCTTCGCCGAAAAGCGCGATCCAGTCTGGAAAGGCAAATAGGCCCGGCCGTTTCTTCTGGCCTTAAATATCCCGGGGGAATCGTCGCTTTGCGACGATGGGGGCAGCGCCCCCTTTCACCGGCTCAGGCAAAGATCTGCGCGGCATGCTCTTGCATATAGATCCGGAGCCAGGGCGAATAGCGCGCCGGATGCGCCTTAAGCGCCGCATGAAGCGCGTTCAGGCTGATCCAGCGGGTCTCCATCACCTCTTCGGGATTGGGATCAAGCGGGATGCGCGCGGGCAGCCGCGCCATGAAGATATCGACCACCTCATGCTCGACAAGCCCGCCGCCCACATCGGCGCGGTATTCCACCCGGTCGCGATGCGTAAGGCTCAGCCCGGTGATGCCAAGCTCTTCATCAAGGCGGCGATGCGCGCAGGGTTCGGGGTCTTCGCCCCAATTGGGATGCGTGCAACAGGTATTCGCCCAAAGACCCGGCGTGTGATATTTGCCAAGCGCGCGGCGCTGGATCAAAAGATCGTCGCCCGCCATCACGAAAACCGACACCGCCTTGTGACGCAAGCCGCGCTGATGCGCCTCAAGCTTTTCGACGGCCACAAGATCGCCGCCCACCCATGTGGGAATAAGCACCGTCATACGTAGAACTCGGGCACGATCCGCGTCAGATGCGCGAGGTTCTTCAAGCCGATCTTGACATGCGCCAGCGGGCGGGCGCGCACCAGTTTCTTGTTCATATAGGCCTCGAATGTCAGGCGTTGCACGTCGATATCATGGCACAGAGACACGAAGCGCTCGCGCCGCTCGTCCGATCTATAATAGGCGTTTTGCATGGATGCCAGTACACGAAACACGGTCTTATGGTCGCGCATGAAAAGTTGGCGCGCAAGTTTCAGGTCGCGCACCCGCCCCGAGGCAAGACAGGCCGCCGCCGCCGTGGCGGCCACGCGACCGCCGACCATGGCATAATAAATCCCCTCGCCGGACGAGGGCGCAACCACCCCCGCCGCATCGCCCGCAAGCACAACGTCGCGGCCATTGTCCCAGCACTCCATCGGCTTGAGAGGAATTGGCGCGCCTTCGCGGCGGATCGTCTTGCAGTCGGTCAACCCAGAGGCCGCGCGCAGTTGCGCGGTGGCCTTCTTGAGGTCGACCTCGCGGATCATGCTGCCCATGCCAACGCTGGCAGATGTGCCATGCGGAAACACCCAGCCATAAAAATCGGGCGAAATCGCGCCGTCATAGATGACGTCACAGCGGGTCGGATCATACTGCTCGCTCGGGCGCGGGGCTTCGATAATCTCGTGATAGGCGATGACATAGGGGATATTGTCGCCGCCGGGCACCTCGGCGCGGGCAACCTTGGAGCGCGCGCCATCGGCTCCGATAACAAGACGCGTGGCAAGGCGGGCCTCTTCGCCGCTGGCCTTGTCGCGATAGATGACGCTGGTGGTTCCATTGTCGCGCTCGATACGCAGAAAGGTGCCGGTCACGCGGCTTGCCCCGGCGGCGGCGGCGCGGGCGCGCAGGAATTCGTCAAAGCGGTCACGATCCACCATGCCGACAAAGCCGTTTTCAATCGCGATATCCACCTTGCGCCTCGTGGGCGAAATCATCCGCGCGGTGGTGACCTTGGCCACAAGCTGACTGTCGGGGATGTGGAAATCGGCGATCATGCGCGGCGGCACCGCGCCGCCGCAGGGTTTGATCCTCCCCGCCCGGTCCAAAAGTGCCACCTGATAACCCGAACGTGCCAGATCATCGGCCGCCGTGGCCCCCGACGGCCCGCCCCCCACTACGACAACGTCAAACATGCTCATTCCCCCGCAACAAGGGCCGCACCGCGGTTGCGACCGTGATCAATCACCCTGAGCGCCAGAAGCGCCGAGAGAACGAATAGCGTGGCCTCGACCAAAAAGACCGTGCCGAAAGCCTGTGCATCATTGCCAAGCCAGAGGCGCATCACGTCAACCGCGGCCGCGCCGACAAGCCCGCCAAACCCGGCGGCAATCGCCTGTGCCGCGCCCCAAAGCCCCATGCGGGTGCCTTCGCGCGCGTCGCGCCCCTGCCCTGCCAAGGCCATCATCGCGCCAATCGCGGCCACGGCGAACATGCCGTTGAAGACGCCAAGCGCAACAACAGCCGGGACGAATGCCGCTGTCGCGCTAAGGCCCCCAAGCAGCGTGATCACCGCAAGCGCGCAGGCCGAGCCAAGACAGCCCGCCACGACCCAGTGTTTCAAACTGCCAAGACGCAATCCCGTGGCGGCGATGCCGACCGTAAGCATGCCAAGGAAAACGCCGCCATTTTGCGCGCCAGACAGGCTTGTCGATTGGCCGGGCGTAAAGCCGAACACCAGACCGGCATAGGGCTCCAGGATAAGTTCCTGCATGAAATAGGCGGTCATCGACAAAAACACGAAGATGGTGAAATGCCGGGCCTCGGGTTCGGCCCAGATCTCGGCAAGACCCTCGGCAAAACCCATCGGCGCCGCGTTAAGGTCAGGGGCAGCGTTCACACCGGCCTCGATGCCCCAGACCGCCAGAACGGTCATGAAAACCGCGCCAGAGGTGACAATCCCGACGATCTTGATCAACAGCGCCGGGCTATAGGGGTCAAGGAACGCGCCAACCGTGGCGGCCGTGACCGCAATGCCCGCAATCATCATCAGCCAGGTGATCGTGGCCGCCGCCGCGCGGCGATGCGGCGCCGTGGCCGTGGCCAAAAGCGCCAGAAGCGAGGTGCCAGAGGCCCCGACACCAAGGCCGATCAAGGCGTAAGACAGCGCCGAAAGCGCCAGACCAGCGGCAAAATGCTCGGCCAATACCAGAACGCCCAACGCCGCCCCCATGCCGCCAAGCGCAAGCGCCACCATCCCGCCGATGATCCAACGGGTGCGATGGCCGCCCGTGTCGGACAAAAAACCCCAGTTGGGCCGGGTGATCTGAATGCCGTAATGCAGCGCCACCAAAAGCCCCGGCAAGACCGCCGGCAAGGCCAGTTCGACCACCATCAACCGGTTCAGCGTCGAAGTGGTCAGCACGACAATCGCGCCCAATGCCATTTGCACAAGGCCAAGCCGAACGATCTGAAGCCAGCTCAGGGTCATCCTAGACCGCCAATCGTGCGCAGCGCGAAGGCTGCGACCATCATGCCGCTGACGTAAAAGGTAACGCCGGTGCCGTTATACCAAGGCGTGCGCCCCTTGGGATCGGACAGCAGAACCCGCATGGCCCAGAATTGCGCCGCCAAAAGCCCGCCAATCGCCAAGGCGTGCCAGGGGCGATCCCAGCCCAACAAAAGTGTGATCACCGCCACCTGTGGCAGGGCCATGACCCAGCACGCCACGCGCGCCGCGCGATCCGGCCCAAGCGTGACCGGAAGAGAGTTGACACCCATCTGGCGGTCGCCCTCCAAGGCCTTGAAATCATTCAAGGTCATGATGCCATGCGCGCCAAGCGCATAGAGCAGCGCCACGATCACCACCGGCACCGAAGGGGCACCATTGGCCAAAACTGCGGCGCCGGTGAACCAGGGCAAGCCCTCGTAACACAGCCCCACAAGCCCCGGCCCCCAGATGCCAGAACGCTTGAGGCGCACCGGCTCTGCGGAATAGGCCCAGGCGGCGATGACGCCGAACACCGTCGCGCCAAAGCCCCAGGCGCCAAGCAGCGCGCCGATGCAAAGCGCCACGGCCGACATGATCAGCGCGATCCACAACCCCCAACGGCCCGGCACCCGGCCCGAGGGGATCGGGCGGTAGGGTTCGTTGATGGCATCGACATGGCGGTCACACCAGTCATTGGCGGCCTGGCTCATGCCGCAGACCACCGGACCGGCAAGCACCATGCCCAGAATCACCAACCCCCAGGATTGCGAAGGCGACACCCCCGAAGAGACGACCCCGCACAGATAGGCCCATATTGGCGGAAACCACGTGATCGGCTTGACCAGGGTCAAGACGGCGCGGGGCTCCGGCAGGCGGCGCGGGATATGTAAGCTTTGCGTGACACTCATGGTGTCAAGTAAACTATACAATCGCGATCAGGGAAAGAAGATTCTTGACCACTAGAGCATATCGCGTTCATTCGTAGTCGCGCGATACGCTCTAACCTATTGATGTCGCATGTTCGGATCGCTCAAAACCTTGTCCCACTTTTGAGCAACATGCGATAAATCAGACGGATACGAGATCAGCCCTCATCGGTTGTGTTCAGAAAGCCATATTTGCGCAGTTTGACATAGAGGCTCTGACGCGAAAGGCCGAGCATTTCTGCCGCAGCGACGCGGTTGTTGTTGGTCAGACGCACAGCCGTTTCGATGCACATCTTCTCAACCACATCAGAGGTGGCCGAAACCAGCTCTTTCAAAGACGCCGTGCCCACCAGATCCATGACGTTCTTCATCGCCTCTTCGCTCACGGCGGCGGCGGCATCGTCGACCGCACCTATATCACGCGGGGTGACATCACGGATGATAAGGCCGACGCCAAGATCGGTGCCGCGCCCGCGCAGACGCGCAGCCGAGATATCAACCGTGGCGCGGGTGCCTACAATACTCTGGATTTGCGCGCCATAGCTGCGCATCCGCCCCGTCTTGCGGGTGTTGTCAAGAATAAGCTTGAGATCAACACTTCCACGCGTCAGGAAGTCCGCCATCGAGCGATCCTGCACATCGCGCAGCTGCGCGGCATCCGACAACACGAGAAAGCCTTCGTTCGCGTCGCGAATAACACCGTTTGAATCGATCAGAACAATCGCATCGCTACTTGCCTCGAACAGCGCCGACAGCGCCTTTGAAGATTCGGGACGCGCGGCCTCGTCATCCTCGATCGGAATAATCCGGCACAGCATCAGAACCTCACCCGAGGCGCGGAAGAAATCAGGGCTCAGGCGCATAAGGCGGCCATTGCGGCGCACGATCACTTCGACGCCGGTGATTTCATCGGACGAGGCGGAATTGCGCAATTGCTCCATGAAGGTCGAACGACGCTGACCTTCAAAGGCCTGCGCAAAGGCATTGCCGTTAAGGATGTCACGCTTGGACCCCAAAAGGCGCGCCGCCGCCGAATTGATATCACGAATGCGCCCAGACTCGGGTTCAACAAGCACAAGCGGGGTTTCCGACGCCTCAAGTACCACACGATAGCAGGTCTCGATGCCGCGGAATTTTTCAAGCTCGCGATCGCGCGCCGCCTGTTCGCGCACAAGCTTTTGCTGAATTTCCGCCAGCGGCTGCATATCGCGGCCAAGCAAAAGGATGCCGCCGCTTCCGGTGTCACGATGCAGCGTATAGCGCACCGGGAATTCCCAGGTTGCATTGTCCACATGGTTCAGTTCGACCGGGCGCGGGGAACTGCCCGGATCACTGCGAATCTGATTGACACGGCTCAGGAATTTCTCGCGGCTGTCAATATGCAGAAAACCACAGAAATCACGGCCAAGCCAATGATCAAGACACCCAAGCGAGGGGGATTCCGCGTTTACGGAGATCGCTTTGACAATGTTCTTGTCATCCACAAGAACCGCGATGTCAGAGGCCTGTTCAATCAGTTTTTCAACGCGTGACGGCTCTGGCAAACCACCAGCCTGGTGCCGCTCAGTAGGCCTGTTCTGTTTTGTCACGCTTTCACCCCGTCTATCACGCGAAAGCGTGACCTTTAAGAACCGGCGTCAATCGAGAGTGTTTGGGCCACCGAAGCAAGTCCACAGCGCTCTATCGCTGCGCGCGCGGTCCTGACTGCATAGTCCGCCCCGGTTCGCTTTTCAAACTCACTCGGTTTACCGACCAATTGACCACCAAGAACGACAGGTGGACACGTTTCAATATTCGACCGCAAGTAATCTATCAATTCTATCAGACATTCAAGCGTTTTTGAACTGCCAACGGTGATTCCGACCATGGCAAATCGACCAGAATCAATAAGATGCACAAGTTCCTCGCCTTCCAGCCCGATTGCCACGTGAACCCAAAGACCGTGTCGGCGGAACTGATCGGCCGCAACAAACGCTCCGATTGAGTGATCTTCAAATTCGGGGATGACCATAAGCACCGATTGACCAAGCGGAATGCTGCGATCAAGCCATCCGCCCATCTCGCCATCTTTGCGCTTGCGAAACAACGCCTGAAGCCGCGAGGCGCCGACGGTAACATCAACAAAGCTTGCCTTGTCCTGCACCCAAAGCTCACCCAGATAGCGCGCGGCTTCGGGCACGTAATACTGAAAGATTTCGGTGGATGAGATGCCATTGCCCATCATGGCGGCGATCACACGGCTATGCGCAGCTTCGGAGTCGTCGCTTAGGGCCTCGCAAAGATGCGCGACCCAGGCTTCGCGCGTCTTGGGTGTCTCAACGCCCTGCTTGTCGAGCGCAACACTTCGTAAAGCAGATTCGACCAGAAACCGTATGCCGGACTTCTTGACGATCCTACTGTCGTCCGATTCATTCATGTCGTCCCCTCCACACTTAGCTCTGATGTGCTTCGCTTTTTGTGTCAATCCACACCGTCGACACACGCGTCAGGAACAAACAAGCCATCTCCTGCTCTATTGGTGATAGTTTGAAGCGATGCCATTTAAATGTCAAATTTTCCTGACAGAATGTCGCATCCTATTTCGCATCACCCTGTAATTGATCATTAAAATCACGTCCCTGTCGGTAGGATTATTTGTTTTCCGCCCTCAAATCGAACTCGACCCCGCGAATCCCCCTCGTCAATCATCCGTTACATTTCGAATTTTTCAATGTGTAAATTTTAATTGACACTTTTGCCCATACGGCCGTAGCATCGACAGTAGGTCCAGGAACCAAAGGGGGGACTATGGCACCGCTGACGCATCACGAAGAAACCCACGGTGGCCTCTACACCCAAGAGCAACGCGCACGTCGCGATGCCTCCGTGTGGACATTGGTCCAGGGTATTCTCGCCCCGATGCAGTTTCTGGTGTTCGTGATCTCGCTGGGTCTTGTCCTGCGGTTCCTGCTGAGCGGTGATGGCTATGTCGCCGCAACCTGGTCGATCCTGATCAAGACCGGGTTTCTCGCGCTGATCATGGTGACCGGGGCGATCTGGGAAAAGGTCGTGTTCGGCCAGTACCTGTTTGCGCCCGCCTTCTTTTGGGAAGACGTTTTCAGCTTTGCTGTCATAGCCTTGCACACGGCTTATGTCTGGGCCTTGTGGGCCGGGACGATGACGCCGGCGGGGCTGATGGTGCTCGCTCTGGCGGCCTATGCGGCCTATGTGATCAACGCCGGTCAGTTCCTTTGGAAGCTGCGCATGGCGCGCCATGATGCGAGGCGCACAGCATGAGTTTAGACGCCCCCAGATCCCCCGTTTCAGGCTGCCGCGACACGCCGGTTCTCAAACAGCGCGGCCAGCATGAAGTGTTCTGCGGGCTGACCGGAATCATCTGGTTGCACCGCAAGATGCAGGATGCCTTCTTCCTCGTGGTCGGAAGCCGCACCTGCGCCCATCTGCTGCAATCGGCGGCCGGCGTGATGATCTTCGCAGAGCCGCGATTCGGCACCGCGATCCTTGAAGAGACAGATCTTGCCGGTCTCGCCGATGCGCAACAGGAACTGGAGCGCGAGGTCGCCCGCCTTCTCAAGCGTCGCCCCGATATCCGCCAACTGTTCCTGGTCGGCTCCTGCCCGTCCGAGGTGATCAAGCTTGATCTGGCGCGCGCCGCCGAGCGGCTCAGCGCACAGCACACCCCGCATGTGCGGGTGCTGAATTATTCGGGCTCGGGCATCGAGACAACCTTTACCCAGGGCGAAGATGCCTGCCTTGCGGCGATGGTGCCCGCCCTGCCGGAAACCGATGCGCGCCAGTTGATGCTGGTTGGCGCCCTGCCCGATGTGGTCGAGGATCAGGCGCTTGACCTGCTGTCTCAAATGGGGATCGGGCCGATCTGTGTTCTGCCTTCCAAACGCGCCGATGATCCGCTGAGCGTTGGGGAGAATACGGTTTTCGCCCTGACCCAACCGTTTCTTGGCGGCGCTCGAACGGCGCGGTGCGCGCCATATCCCCGCACCCTTCCCGTTCGGCGAAGAGGGCACCACCGGCTGGTTGCGTGCCGTTGCCACGGAATTCGGCGTCGATGACGCCACCTTTGATCGCGTCACCGCCGCCCCACGCGCCCGCGCCGCCCGCGCCGTGGCACAGGCCGCCGTAACGCTGGCCGGAAAATCGGTCTTCTTCTTCCCCGACAGCCAGCTTGAAATTCCGCTGGCGCGCTTCCTGACCCGCGAATGCGGCATGACCGCGATCGAGGTCGGCGCGCCATTCATTCACAAATCCATCGTCGGACCCGATCTCGACCTTCTGGAGGCTGGCCCGCAACTGGCCGAAGGGCAGGATGTCGATCTGCAACTCGAACGCTGCCGCGCGGCGCGCCCTGACCTGACGGTTTGTGGCCTCGGCCTGGCCAATCCGCTCGAAGCCGAGGGGCTGACCACCAAATGGGCGATCGAGCTGGTCTTTACGCCGGTGCATTTTTACGAGCAGGCCGGTGACCTGGCCGGGCTCTTTTCGCGCCCGATCCGTCGCCGCGCGGCCCTCAGGCTGGAGGCCGCAGAATGATCGCCCTCTTTCATCGTTCCATAAATACTCCGGGGAGCGCGAGGGGCTGGCCCCTCGCTGGTGCCGCATGAAGCTGACGCTGTGGACATATGAGGGCCCGCCGCATGTGGGGGCGATGCGTGTCGCGACCGCAATGACCGGGCTGCATTACGTGCTGCACGCGCCGCAGGGCGATACCTATGCCGACCTTCTGTTCACCATGATCGAGCGGCGCAATCACCGCCCACCGGTGACCTATACCACCTTTCAGGCGCGCGATCTTGGCGCCGATACCGCCAATCTGTTCAAGACCGCAGCCCGCGCCGCCTATGACCGTTTCAAGCCCGAGGCGATGATCGTGGGGGCGTCCTGCACGGCCGAACTTATTCAGGATGATCCCGGCGGCATGGCCGAGACGATGGGCCTGCCAATCCCGGTGATCGCGCTTGATCTGCCAAGCTATCAGCGCAAGGAAAACTTTGGCGCCGATGAGACCTTCTTTCAGATCACCCGTGCGCTTGCGCGCCCCTGCGCCAAGACCAGCCATGTAAGCTGTAACCTGATCGGCGCCACCGGGCTTGGCTTTCGCCATCGCGATGACGTGACCGAATTGACGGCGATGCTGTCGGATATGGGCGTCAACGTGAACGTCACCGCGCCTTACGGCGCGTCTCCGGGTGACATCGCCCGGCTGGGCGCGGCGCATTTCAACGTGCTGATGTATCCCGAGACCGGCGAGGCGGCGTGCCGTTGGATGGAGCGCGAGCTTGGCCTGCCCTACACCCGGACCGTGCCGATCGGCGTTGGCGCCACCCGCGATTTTCTGGCCGAGGTCGGCGGCATTACCGGGCTCAAGGTCCAGCTTGATGAAAGCCGTCTGCGCCAGCCCTGGTATGCGGCCAGCGTGGACAGCACCTATCTTACCGGCAAGCGGGTCTTTCTGTTTGGCGATGGCACCCATGTGGCCGCCGCCGCGCGGATCGTGCGCGATGAGATGGGGTTCGAGGTGGTCGGGCTTGGCTGTTACAACCGCGAAATGGCGCGTCCCATTCGGGCCTTGGCCAAGGAATACGGCGTCGCGCCGCTGATCACCGATGATTATCTTGAGGTCGAGGCGGCAATCGAAGCACTGGCCCCCGAGATGATCCTTGGCACCCAGATGGAGCGGATGATCGGCAAGCGCCTTGGCATTCCCTGCGCCGTCATTTCCGCCCCGGTTCATGTTCAGGATTTCCCCGCCCGCTATTCACCGCAGATGGGCATCGAGGGCGCGAACGTGATGTTCGACACCTGGGTGCATCCCTTGGTGATGGGGCTTGAGGAGCATCTTTTGCATATGTTCCGCGAGGATTTCGAGTTTCACGATGCCGCCGGCGCGAGCCATCATGGTGGCGCGCATGGGACGCGCGACGAGGGGGGGCCAGCCCCCCAGCCTGCGGCTTCCCCCCGGGATATTTCAGGCCAGAAGAATGAGGGAATCGGTGGCGAGGTGATCTGGCTTGAGGCCGCCGAGCGCGAGTTGAAGAAGATCCCGTTCTTTGTGCGCGGCAAGGCGCGGCGCAATACCGAGAGCTTTGCCACTGAGAAGGGCGTGAGCCAGATCAGCGTCGAGACGCTTTATGAGGCAAAGGCCCATTATGCGCGATGACATTTTCCCCCAGGCCCGCGCGGCCCGCTATCGGGTGGTGATCCTGACGCTTGATTCGCATGCCGCCGGGGCCTGTGCGCGGGTCGGCGAGCGTCTGGCGGTGGATTTTCCGGGGTTGAGCGTCAGCGTGCATGCCGCCGCCGAATGGGGCGAAACGCCTGCGTCACTTGAGGCGGCACGGCAAGATATCGCACGTGGCGATATCATCGTTTGCAGCCTGTTGTTTCTCGAAGAGCATCTCAAGGCGATCATGCCCGACCTGTTGGCGCGGCGCGATCAATGCGATGCGATGATTGGGGTGATTGCGGATGCGCAGATCGTCAAGCTGACGCGCATGGGCACACTGGATATGGCGGCGCCGGAAAGCGGCGCGCGCAAGTTGATAAAGAAGTTGCGCGGCTCGGACACGCCCTCGGCCGAATCCGGCGAGAAGAAGATGCGCATGCTGCGCCGCCTGCCACGTATCCTTAAGTTCATTCCCGGCAAGGCGCAGGATTTGCGGGCGTGGTTTCTGGTCATGCAATACTGGCTTGGCGGATCGGACGACAATATCGAAGCGATGGTTCGGTTCTTGCTGTCGCGCTATAGCCGTGAGCCTCGCTGGCTGGGTGTCGCGGCGCCCGCGCCTGTCGCGTATCCTGATGTTGGCCTCTATCACCCCGACCTGGCCGAGCGGATCACCACCGAGGCGGCAGATTTGCCCGTGCCCGAGGGCGCGGTTGCGACGGTTGGCCTGTTGTTGATGCGCAGCTATGTCCTGTCCTCCGACTGTGCCCATTACGACGCCGTGATCCGCGGCTTTGAGGCACGCGGCATCCGGGTGATTGCGGCCTTTGCCGGCGGTCTTGACGGGCGCCCGGCGATTGCAAGGTATTTCCAGGGCGAGCATGGCGCGCGGATTGACGCGATGGTCTCGCTGACCGGCTTTTCGCTTGTGGGCGGGCCGGCCTATAACGACAGCGCGGCGGCGGTCGAGGTGCTGGCCAAGCTTGACGTGCCCTATATTGCCGCCCATCCGCTAGAGTTTCAGACGCTTGGCCAATGGGCCAATTCCGGTCAGGGGCTTGGCCCGATCGAGACCACGATGCTGGTGGCGCTGCCCGAGCTTGACGGCGCGACCAACCCGACGATCTTTGCCGGCCGGCTGGGGGCCGATGGCTGTCAGGGCTGCGCACATATGTGCGTAAGTCAATCCGGCACCAAGGCGATGGCGCCCTGCGCCGAGCGGATCGACAGCCTTGCCGAAAAGACCCTGCGGCTGGCGTTGCTGCGCCGCAAGAAGAATGCCGACAAGAAGGTCGGGATTGTCTTGTTCGGCTTTCCGCCCAATGCCGGGGCCGTGGGCACCGCCGCCTATCTGAGCGTGTTCGAGAGCCTGTTCAACACGCTGCATGCGCTGAAGGCCGATGGCTATGATCTGAGCCCGCCGGAAACCGTGGAGGAGCTGCGCGCCATCGTGCTTGAGGGCAATGCGCGCCAATTCGGGCAAGAGGCCAATGTCGCCGATCACGTGAGCGCCGATACCATCGTGCGCACCACGCCCCCCCTCAAGGCGATCGAGGCGGTCTGGGGCCCGGCGCCGGGCAAGATCCAATCGGATGGGCGCGGCGTGTTCGTGCTGGGCGCGCATTTCGGCAATGTCTTCGTGGGGGTACAGCCAACCTTTGGCTATGAGGGCGACCCGATGCGGCTTTTGTTCGAGACCGGCTTTGCCCCGACCCATGCCTTCGCCACGTTTTACCTCTGGCTCAAGAATACGCTCAAGGCCGATGTGATCCTGCATTTCGGCATGCATGGCGCGCTGGAGTTCATGCCGGGCAAACAGTCGGGCCTTGGGGCACGCGACTGGCCGGACCGGCTTATTGGCGAGATGCCGAATGTCTATCTTTATGCCTCCAACAATCCTTCCGAGGCGAGCCTTGCCAAGCGCCGCTCGGGCGCGGTGACGATCACCCACCTGACGCCGCCGCTCTCGACCGCCGGGCTTTACAAGGGCATGGCGGAATTGAAGGACAGCCTGACCCGCTGGCGTGAAATGGCCGTGGCCGCGCCCGAGCGCGCCGAGATCGAGGCGCTGATTTGCGAACAGGCGGATGCGGTTGACATGGATGGGCGCGATGTGGCGGCGCTCTGGCTCAAGCTGTTGGAAACCGAAGAGGCGTTGATCCCCGAAGGCCTTCATGTTCTGGGCCGCCCGATGAGCGCGGCGGCGCGTGCCGATTACCTTGCGGTGATGGACGGGGCCGACGGCGAGACCCGCGCGCGGGTTGATGCGCTATTGCAGGTCGATCATGAAATCCCCGCGCTTCTGCATGCATTACGCGCGGGCTATACCCGCCCGGTGGCGGGCGGCGATTTGATCCGCTCGCCTGATATCCTGCCGACGGGGCGCAATATCCACGCGTTTGATCCGTTCCGCATGCCGACCGAATTTGCCTGTCGCGATGGGGCGCGTCAGGCGCAGATGTTGCTTGATACCCACAAGAGCCTGCCGCGCAGCATCGCGCTTGTGCTTTGGGGGTCGGACAATATCAAATCCGACGGAAGCCCGATTGCTCAGGCGCTTGCCCTGATGGGGGCAAAGCCGCGCTTTGACAGTTTCGGGCGCTTGAGCGGTGCCGATCTTGTCCCGCTGGCAGAGCTTGGCCGCCCGCGCATTGACGTGGTGATGACCCTGTCGGGCATTTTCCGTGATCTTCTGCCGCTTCAGACCCGGATGCTGGCCGAGGCGGCGCTGACGGCGGCGATGGCCGATGAGCCGGAAGAGCAGAATTTCATCCGTGCGCATGCCCTGGCTTACGCCGCAAAGATCGGCTGTGATCTTGAAACCGCCGCGCTTCGGGTGTTTTCAAATGCCGAAGGCGCCTACGGCTCGAACGTCAATCAGTTGGTGGATAGCTCGGCCTTTGACGACGAGGACGAGTTGGCCGATGCGTATGAGGCGCGCAAGAGCTTTGCTTACGGCGTCAACGGCAAGGCACAGAAACAGGCGGGCCTGTTGCACGCGGCGCTTGGCGATGTGGAAGTGGCCTATCAGAACCTTGAATCGGTTGAATTGGGCGTCACCACGGTTGATCATTATTTCGACACCCTCGGCGGGATCAGCCGCGCGGTGAAACGCGCGCGCGGCAGCGATGCGGCGGTCTATATCAGCGATCAGACCCGCGGCGCCGGCAAGGTGCGCACCCTGTCAGAGCAGGTCGCGCTTGAAACCCGCTCGCGCCAGCTTAACCCGAAATTCCACGAGGCGCTTTTGACCCATGGCGCCGAAGGTGTGCGCCAGATTGATGCCTATGTGACCAACACGATGGGCTGGTCCGCGACCACCGGGCAGGTCGAACCTTGGGTCTATCAGCGGATTTCCGAGACCTTCGTTCTGGACGAGGTGATGCGCAAGCGGCTGAGCGATCTCAATCCGGCGGCCTCGTCACGGATGGCGAACCGCCTGCTTGAGGCCCATGACCGCGCCTATTGGAAAACCGACGCGGCGACGCTGGCCGCGCTGCAAGAGGCCGCGGCCGCGATCGAGGATCGGTTGGAAGGGATCGCCGCAGAATGAGCATCCCGGCCACATATCAACAAACCGCTCGTGGGGGCGCCGCCCCCACACCCCCGGAGTATTTCCGGAACAGTGAAAGGGGACAAACACCCCTTGCAAAGGAGGCAATATGAGCCCGCGCGATGAAATTCCCATCCTCAAGGGACAGGACGGCGAGGGATCGGTGCAGGTGCATCAGGATTCCGACCTCAAGATCGAAGGCGCCAAGGTGTTTTCGGTTTATGGCAAGGGCGGGATTGGCAAATCGACCACCTCGTCGAACCTGTCGGCGGCCTTTGCCGCGATGGGCAAGCGGGTGTTGCAGATCGGCTGTGACCCCAAGCATGACAGCACCTTCACGCTGACCGGGCAGTTGCAGCCGACGGTGATCGACATTCTGAAAGGTGTCGATTTTCACGCCGAAGAGCTTCGCCCCGAGGATTTTGTAACGGAAGGCTGGGGCGGCGTGAAATGCGTCGAGGCGGGCGGGCCGCCGGCCGGCACTGGCTGTGGTGGCTATGTGGTGGGGCAGACCGTCAAGCTCTTGAAGCAGCATCACATGCTTGAAGATGCCGATGTGGTGATCTTTGACGTGCTTGGCGATGTGGTCTGTGGCGGTTTCGCGGCCCCGCTGCAACATGCCGACCGGGCGTTGATCGTGACGGCCAATGATTTCGACAGCATCTATGCAATGAACCGGATCATTGCCGCCGTGCAGGCCAAATCGGCCAATTACAAGGTCCGCCTTGCAGGGTGTATCGCCAACCGCTCGAAGGATACCGACGAGGTGGATCGTTATTGCGATGTGGTCGGCTTCAGCCGGATCGCGCATATGCCGGATATCGACTGCATCCGCCGCTCGCGTCTCAAGAAGAAAACGCTGTTCGAGATGGAGGCCGACGAAGAGGTTCTGGCGGTGCGCAACATCTATACCGGCCTTGCACAGGCGCTCTGGAACGGCACCGATCCGCTGGCGCCGGCACCGATGGAAGACCGCGATATCTTTGAGCTTTTGGGGTTTGACTGATGTCGTATGACCAGACCCTGAGCCGCGTCGAGACCTATTTCGACAAGACCGCCACCCGGACCTGGGAACGGCTGACCTCTGACGCGCCGGTGTCGAGAATTCGTGAAACCGTCCGTCGCGGGCGTGACCGGATGCGCGCGCATATGCTGTCGCGTCTGCCCGAGGATCTGCGCGGCGTGCGGGTGCTTGATGCGGGCTGTGGCGCGGGTCAGATGACGGCGGAACTTGCGGTGCGCGGGGCCGATGTGGTGGCGGTCGATATCTCGCCCTCACTGGTCGAGATCGCGCGCAAACGCCTGCCCGAGGGGCTTGGCGCGCGGGTACAATTCGCCAGTGGCGATATGCTTGATCCCGCCCTTGGGCGGTTTGATTACGTGCTGGGGATGGACAGCCTTATTTACTATAACGACGCCGATATTTCCAATGCACTCAAGACCTTGAGCGCGCGCACCAATGCCAGCGTGGTGTTTACGGTGGCGCCACGCACCCCGCTTTTGATGGCGATGTGGCGGGTTGGAAAACTGTTTCCGCAAAGCGACCGCTCGCCGATCATGGTGCCGCATTCGCCCGCAGGCCTTGCCGCCGCATTGCGCAAGGCACAGGCGCCGGGAAGCTTGCACGCCCTGAGCCGGATCACATCGGGGTTCTATATCAGTCAGGCAATGGAGCTTGCAAAATGAAGACGCGCCGGCCCTCTCCTCTTGTCGGGTTGACCACACGGGTCTTGCCCTTTGCCGATGCGGCAAGTGAGGGCCTGCCGATGCGCGATCTGCTGCGGCTTTCGCTGTTTCAGGTCTCGGTCGGGATGGCGTCGGTGATGCTTTTGGGCACGCTCAACCGGGTGATGATCGTCGAGCTTTCAGTGCCGGCACTTGTGGTTGCGCTGATGATCGCGCTGCCGGTGCTTTTGGCGCCGTTCCGCGCCTTGCTCGGTTTTCGCTCTGATACGCACCGCTCTGCGCTTGGCTGGAAGCGGGTGCCCTATCTCTGGTTCGGCTCGCTCTGGCAGATGGGCGGGCTGGCGGTGATGCCATTCGCGCTTTTGGTGCTTGGCGGTCAACAGACGGTCGGGCCCACATGGGCGGGCGAAGTGCTTGCCGCGATCGCATTTCTGATGACCGGGCTTGGCCTGCACATGACCCAGACCGCCGGGCTGGCGCTTGCCAGTGACCGCGCGACCGAGGAAACCCGCCCGCGGGTTGTGGCGCTGCTTTACGTGATGTTCCTGATCGGCATGGGCCTATCGGCGATCATCGTTGGCTGGCTGCTCAAGGATTTCTCGCCCTTCCGCCTTATCCGGGTGGTTCAGGGCGCGGCGGTGGTTGGCATTCTGCTCAACCTCGTGGCGCTCTGGAAGCAGGAAAAGCTTGCCCCGATGAGCCGCGCCGACCGCGAGGCCCCGCGCCCGCAGTTCCGCGAGGCCTGGGCCGACCTGATGGCGGGCGGCTCGGCCGGGCGGCTTTTGGCGGTCGTGTTCCTTGGCACCATGGCCTTTAACATGCAGGACGTCTTGCTAGAACCTTATGGCGGCGAAGTGCTTGGCCTGTCGGTGTCCTCGACCACCATGCTTACGGCGGTCTGGGCGGTTGGCGCGCTTTTGGGCTTTGGCCTTGCGGGCCGGATGCTTGGCCGCAAAGCCAATCCCTACCGGATGGCGGCGGGCGGGCTTTTGGCCGGGCTGGCGGCGTTTTCCATTGTGATTTTCGCGGCTCCGATGAATTCTGCGCCGCTGTTCTTTGCCGGGGCCGGCCTGATCGGATTTGGCGGTGGCCTGTTCGCGGTCTCAACCCTGACGGCGGCGATGACCATGCCCGCGCAGGGGCTTGCGGGGGCCGGGCTTGCGCTTGGGGCCTGGGGCGCAGCGCAGGCGACGGCGGCGGGTCTTTCGATCGCCATTGGCGGCGGCCTGCGCGACTGGATCAACCATGCGGCCCTGTCAGGCCAGCTTGGCGAGGCCCTGAACACTAGCGCGACCGGCTATTCCGTCGTCTACCATGTTGAAATTGCGCTTATTTTCGTCACCCTTGCCGCCCTCGGCCCGCTTGTGCGGTTACCTGGGCGCAAGACCCACACCAAATCCGGGGGCGGCCCTATCGGCCTGGCCGACTTCCCCACATGACCCGCGTTTCGTATGAAAGGAATATGAGATGACCGAACCATTCTTTGGAAATTTCGATCTGGCGAGCCTGTCTGTCTGGCTTTTCCTTGGCTTCTTCGCCGTGCTGATTTTCTATATCCAGCGTGAGAACATGCGCGAGGGCTATCCGCTTGAGGATGACGATGGCAACCTGTCGGCCAATCAGGGCCTGTTCCCGCTTCCCGATGACAAGACCTTCAAGCTTCCGCATGGGCGCGGCGAGGTCACCGTGCCAAGCGGGCAGAACCCCGACCGCACCGATCTTGCGCTTGAAAAGACCGCGGCGGGCAACGGCTTTCCGTTCCAGCCAACGGGCGATCCGATGGTCGATGGTGTCGGCCCTGCGTCCTGGGCACCGCGCCGCGATGTGCCTGAACTGGATGGTCATGGACACCCCAAGATCGTGCCGATGGCCGCGACCGAGCATTTCGTGGTTGCCGCGGGGCGTGATCCGCGCGGTCTGGACGTGCATGCAGGCGACGGCGAAGTTGTCGGCAAGGTCACCGATATGTGGATCGACGAACCGGAACAGCTTGTCCGCTTCCTTGAAATCGAACTTGACGGGAAATGGGGCAGCGGCAAGCGGCTTGTGCCGATCACCTTTACCCGGATCAAATCGGACCGGGTCAAGATTCGTTCGATCTTTGGCAAGCATTTCGACGCGGTGCCAAAGCATGCCTCGCCGCGTCAGGTGACCCTGCTCGAGGAAGACAAGATCGCCGCCTATTACGCCGGTGGCACCCTTTACGCCAGCGAAGCCCGGCTTGAGCCGCAACTCGGATAAGGATCAGCGCCATGAGCCATGACGATTTCGCCTTCGAGCCCGTAAAGGGCCTGCCTGAAACCCCGCCGGAGGGTGAAAAGATCCTCTGGCAGGGGCGGCCCGATTGGTGGGCGCTGAGTGTGTCATCGCTCAGCCTGCCTTGGGTTTCGGGATATTTCGCCGTGCTCGCCCTGTGGCGCTTTTTCACGCTGGTGGATCAGGTGGCGCTTGGCACCGCCTTTGCCGCGGCAAGCCCGTTCCTGATCATGGGGGCGGTGGTCTGTGGCATGCTGATGCTGGTTGGCTATGTGCAGGCCCGCGCCACGGTTTACACGATCACCAACCGCCGCGTGGCAATGCGGATTGGCGCGGCTCTGACGGTCACGCTTAACCTGCCTTATACGCAGCTGGCGAATGCCGATCTCAAGCCGGGGCGCAATGGCACCGGAACCATCGCGCTTGACCTGATGGGCGATACGCGCCTGTCCTACCTTGTGTGCTGGCCGCATGTGCGCCCCTGGGTGATGAAGCGCACGCAGCCGGCTTTGCGCTGTATTCCCGAGGCCGCGATGGTCGCGGGCCTGCTGGCCGAAGCCGCCGAAACCCGCATTTCGACCCCGCAACTGTCGCGCAGCGCATCCGCCGCAAGCCCGATTGCCGCCGAATAATCAACCAAGGGAACACGACCATGGCCGACACCGCAGATCACAGCAAACCCCGCATCTATGACGCCGAATTGATCCCGCGCGCCATGACACGCGCGATGCTGGCGCTTGTTTTCACGGTGCTGGCGCTTGTCAGCTATGCGCGCTTTACCGACCGGCCGCTGGTGTCAACGCCGTCACAGGCCGAAGTGGTTCTGACCCGCCATATCTTTCTATCAAGCGAGATGAGCGGGGCCGCGACGGTGCTTGATGCGGACGGCAGTCTGCTGGCGTCCTTGTCGCCCGAAGAAGGCGGCTTTGTTGCAGGAATAGACCGGGTGATCCTGCGGGAACGCACAAAGCATGGTGTCGCGCTTAGCGGCCCGGTGACCCTTGTGCAGCGGGCCGACAATACCACCTCGATCACCGATCCAAGCACCGGCTGGACGGCTGATCTCATGGGGTTCGGGCAAACCAACGCCCTCGCCTTCACGCGCCTTCTGGCCAAGAAATAAAGGATTTTTCGAATGGGACTTCTGACACGCGACATCGAACATGCGCCCTGCACGGTCGAAATCAGCCATAAATTCGAAAGCCTGCACGCGCATGTGCGCTTTAACAACGGCGCCACGGTCTATCCCGGCGACAGCGTCAAGGTGCATGGCCCCGAGATCATGGCGCCTTATGGCGAGGTCATCAGCGAAGACCGCGACGCCACCATCATCCGCGCCAGCGCGCTGGAACGCCTCTGGACCCGCCTGACAGGGGATTTCGAGGTGATGGAACTTTGCGAATTTTCATTCTCCGAGGAGGTCACGCTATGAATATGGCCATCAAGCATTCCGCCGATGCCACCACCGTCGAAGAGGGTCTTGCGATCCAGGAGGCGAACGCCAAATTCGACAGCAAGGCCGCGACCGAGCTGGCGATGCAGAACACCCTTTTGACGCCGCGGTTCTATACCACCGATTTTGACGAGCTTGACGCGATCGACGTCACCCCGGTGCGCGCCGATTGGGACAAGCTTATCGCGCAGATGGAAAGCGACCCCAACAAGGGCCATTTCAAAAAGAACGCCGATTGGGACAGGGTCGATTGGGAGGGGATGGAACTCAAGCTCAAGAAAGAGTTCATTGATTTTCTGGTCTCGTCCTGCACCGCCGAATTTTCGGGCTGCGTTCTTTACAAGGAGATGAAGCGGCGCGGCAACAACAAGGATATCACCCACCTCTTTCAGCTGATGGCACGCGACGAGGCGCGCCATGCGGGCTTTATCAATGATGCGCTGCGCGAGGCCGGTGTGGCGGTGAATCTCGGGTTTCTGACGCAGCAGAAGAAATACACCTATTTCCGCCCGAAATTCATCTATTACGCCACCTATCTTAGCGAAAAGATCGGCTATGCCCGCTATATCACGATCTTTCGCCACCTCGAGGCGCATCCCGAGCATCGCTTTCATCCGATCTTCAAATGGTTCGAAGAGTGGTGCAACGACGAGTTCAGTCATGGCGAGGCCTTTGCCCTGTTGATGAAGACCGACCCGAAACTGACCTCGGGGATCAACGTGTTCTGGATCAAGTTCTTCCTGACGGCGGTTTATGCCACGATGTATGTGCGCGACCATCAGCGCCCGGCCTTTCATGCCGCGCTTGGGGTCGATCCCGACTGGTATGCGCATGAGGTGTTTACCAAGACTTCGGCCCTGACCAAGCAGATTTTCCCGATCACGCTCGATATCGAGCATCCCCGCTGGCAGGCCGGTCTTGTGCGCCTGCAAAGGGCCAATGCCGATCTTGCGGCGGCAAAAAAGCAGACCGGGCTTGGCGCGACATTGCGCGGGCTTGGCGCGCAGGCCCGTGCGGCGGCGGCTTTTGTCAGCCTGTTCACCATCCCCAAGGTCAAGCATGCCGTGCCTGCCTCGCCCCGGATGGAGCCGGTCTATTGAGAGGGGTTTCGGTGCATAGTGCACCGACCGAAGTGGGGGCCCAGCCCCCCACACCCCCCGGAGTATTTCAGCCAAGAAGAAGGATAAGACGTGCATAGCCCCTGGATCGCAGCCCTCACGGCGCTTTTTCTCTGGTGGTTTTCCACCGGGGCGATCCTTGTGGTGGTGCGTATTGCCGACCGCTCTGGCGTGGCCGCCCGGCGTTTGGCGGTGATGGCCACGCTGCCGGTGATGGCGCTTGGCATCTGGGAATATGAAACGACGTTGAGCAGCCTCACGACCGGGGCGGTCTATGGCGCGTTTCTGTCGGCGCTCGCGATCTGGGGCTGGATCGAACTTGCGTTTCTGACTGGTGCGATTGCCGGGCCGAACACCCATCCCTGCCCCGAGAACCTGCCGGGGTGGGAAAGGTTCATTCGTGCATGGGGTACGATTGCCTATCACGAGATGCTTTTGGTTGGCGTGTTGATCATGATGTGGCTTTATGGCCATGGGGCGGCGAATGGCTTTGGCCTCTGGACCTTTACGCTACTGTATTTTGCGCGCATCACTGCAAAACTGAACCTGTTTTTGGGCGTGCCCAAGATCAACACCGAATTTCTGCCCCACGCGCTGCGCCATCTGGCCAGTCATTTCCGTGTGGGTCCGTTCAGCTGGTTCTTTCCGATCTCGGTTTCGGCGCTTTCCTTTGCCGTCGCCTGTTGGCTTGAACGGCTTTATTCGGCATCCACCATCGAGGCGGGCGTTGGTTTTGCCCTCTTGGCGGCACTGACCGGGCTGGCGCTTTTGGAACACTGGTTGATGGTGTTGCCGCTGCCTGATGCGAAACTCTGGCGCTGGATGCTTCCGGCGCCCAAATCTTCAAATGACAAGACAAGACCGGAGGGACACCATGGATTTTGACGCCATGTTCACGGCGCAACTGGATGCGCTGAAAGAGGAAGGCAACTATCGCATTTTCGCAGAATTGGAGCGGCAATGCGGCGCTTTTCCACGCGCCAGGAGCCATGACGAGGATGCGCCCGACCAGGTGACGGTCTGGTGCTCGAACGACTATCTCGGGATGGGGCAGCACCCCACCGTGCGCCAGGCGATGAAAGACGCGGTCGATCGCTGTGGCACTGGTGCAGGGGGGACGCGCAACATTTCCGGCACCGCGCATCACCACCTTGTATTGGAACGCGAGCTTGCCGATCTGCATGGCAAGGAAGGCGCGCTTTTGTTCACCTCGGGCTATGTGTCGAACTGGGCGGCCCTGTCGACGCTAGGCGCGCGCCTGCCGGATGCGGTGATCCTGTCGGATAGCTTGAACCACGCCAGCATGATCGAAGGCATACGCCACAGCCGCGCGAAAAAGGTGATCTGGAACCACAACGATCCCGAGGATCTTGATCGCAAACTGGCGGCCCTGCCGGCCAATGCCCCCAAGATCGTGGCGTTCGAGAGCGTCTATTCGATGGATGGCGACATCAGCCCGATGGCCGAGATCGTCGAAGTCGCCGAAAAGCACGGCGCGATGACCTATCTTGACGAGGTGCATGCCGTCGGCCTTTACGGCCCGCGTGGTGGTGGTATCTCGGAACAGCTTGGGCTGGCCGACCGGATCACACTGATCGAGGGGACGTTGGGCAAGGCCTATGGCTGTATGGGGGGCTATGTGACCGGATCGGCGGCGATGTGCGATTTCATCCGCTCGTTTGCCAGCGGGTTCATCTTTACCACCGCCCTGCCGCCCGCCGTGGCCGCCGCCGCCACCGCCAGCATCCGCCACCTCAAGGTAAGCTCGGACGAGCGGCGCGCGCAACAGGCCCAGGTGGCACAGCTGCGCGCCAAGCTTGATGCCCAGGGCATTCCCCATCTCGACAACCCTAGCCATATCATCCCGGTGATGATCAAGGATCCGGTCAAATGCCGGATGCTGGCCGATATCCTGATGCGCGATTACGGGATTTATGTGCAACCGATCAACTATCCCACCGTGCCCAAGGGCACCGAGCGGCTTCGCTTTACGCCGGGGCCGCTGCATTCGGATGCGGATATCGACCACCTTGTTGCCGCTCTGACTACTCTTTGGAAACAATGCGCGATTGCCCACGCGGTCGCCTGACAAGAGCGTGAGCGGGGCCGTGCGCCCATTGACTTGAGACCCGCGTTTGCGCCCTAGTAGAGGGGTACGCAAACGCGAGGTTGCCCCATGCCACTCAACCCGACCGCGATTAGCCTTACGCTGGCCTGCGCGCTTGCCTCGGCGCTGTCCCTACCGGCATTCGGGGCGGATATCGCCCGAGGCAAGGCCATCTTCAAGGATTGCCGGGCCTGTCATTCGGTCATTGACGAGACGGAAACCGTGATCATTCGCGGCGGGCGCACCGGGCCCAACCTTTATGGCGTGGTCGGCCGACACGCCGGAAGCATGCCGAACTTTTACTATTCAACCTCGATGGTTAGCGCCGGCAAACAGGGGCTGCGCTGGAATGAAGAGGATTTCGTGATCTATGTGAAGGACGCGACCGCTTTCCTGCGCGCCTATCTTGATGATCCGAACGCGCGCGGCAAGATGGCCTATAAATTGAAGGATAGCGCCAAGGCGCGCGATGTCTGGGCCTACCTCGAAAGCGTCACAAGCGCAGCCGCCAGATAGGCGCGCGGGCTTCAGAGGATCTGGCGCAGCGGCACTACCTCGGCGCGCCCTGTCAGGGCATCTTTGATGGTTGTGGCGATATCGCCCGCGCTCATCCCTGCATCGGCATACATTTCCGCCGGGCTTGCCTGCTCGATAAAGCGATCCGGCAGGCAGATATTGCGCAGCACCAGCCCCTTGTCGAAGGCCCCGCGACGCGCCAACTCGTGCATGACGATGGCGCCAAAGCCGCCCATTGCGCCTTGTTCGACCGTGATCAAGGCGCGGTGATGCGTGACCAGCTGCATCAAGAGGTCGGTATCAAGCGGCTTGGCAAAGCGGGCATCGGCGATGGTGGCCGAAATCCCCTCGTTGCCAAGCGCGTCGGCGGCAGCAAGGCATTCGGTCAGATGCGCACCAAAGGACAGGATCGCCACATCCTCGCCCTCGCGAATCACCCTGCCCTTGCCGATGGGCAAGGCCACGCCCCGCGCCGGCAGGGCCACGCCGCGCCCCGCGCCACGCGGATAGCGAAACGCGATCGGGCCATCGTCATGCGCGGCGGCCGTGGCCACCATATGCATCAGGTCGGCCTCATCCGCCGCCGCCATCACGGTAAACCCCGGCAGGTTGGCAAGATAGCCGATGTCGAACGCCCCGGCATGGGTGGCCCCATCGGCCCCCACAAGACCGGCGCGATCAATGGCAAAGCGCACCGGAAGACGCTGAAGCGCGACGTCATGCACCACCTGATCATAGGCGCGTTGCAGGAAGGTCGAATAGATCGCGCAGAACGGCCTTAGCCCGCTGGCGGCCATGCCGGCGGCAAAGGTCACGCCATGCTGTTCGGCAATGCCGACGTCAAACACCCGCGCGGGAAACCGCTCGGCCATTTGATCAAGCCCGGTGCCGCCGGGCATCGCCGCGGTGATCGCCACAACCCGTTCGTCGCGCGCGGCCTCATCGAGCAAAGCCGCACCAAAGACCGAGGTATAAGACGGCGCGCCGCCGCTTGATTTGGCCTGTGTGCCGGTGCCGACGTCAAATTTCGCCACGCCGTGATACTTGTCGGCACTGGTCTCGGCGGGGGCATAGCCCTTGCCCTTGACCGTGCAGCAATGGATCAAAACCGGCCCGGTGGCACGGGCACGCGCGGCGCGCAGAACGCTTAAAAGCTGGCTCATGTCATGGCCATCAATCGGGCCAACATATTGAAATCCAAGCTCTTCAAACACGGTGCCGCTTCCGGTCAGGCCGGTCACAAGCTGGCGCGCGCGGCGGGCGCCTTCGCGCATCGGCGCCGGCAAGGCGGCCTCGAACCCTTCGGCCAGCGATGTCATCCGCGCCAGCGGCTCGCTGGCATACATCCGGCTCAGGTAGGATGACATCGCGCCGACCGGCGGGGCGATGCTCATTTCATTATCGTTGAGAATGACAAACAGGCGTCGCCCCTCGGAGCCCGCATTGTTGAGCGCCTCATAGGCCATGCCGGCACTAATCGCGCCATCGCCGATCACGGCAATCGCGTCGCCCGCCGCCTGCCCCATGTCGCGGCCCACGGCAAAGCCAAGCGCGGCGCTGATCGAGGTCGAACTATGCGCGGCGCCAAACGGATCATGCGCACTTTCGCTGCGTTTGGTAAAGCCGGACAAGCCGCCCTTTTGGCGCAGGGTGCGGATGCGATCACGCCGCCCGGTCAGGATTTTATGCGGATAACACTGGTGGCCCACATCCCAGATCAGCTTGTCCATCGGCGTGTTGAACACCGCGTGAATGGCAACGCTCAACTCGACCACCCCAAGGCTTGACCCAAGATGCCCGCCGGTTTCCGACACCGCCGAAATCACCTCCTGGCGCAGCTCATCGGCCAGATCCGACAACTGATGATCAGGCATCTGGCGCAGATCGGAGGGGCCGGCAACGCGATCCAAAAGCGGTGTCTGGGGTTTGGTATGTGTCATCGCGCGGTCCCTTCCGTGGTGCTTTTGCACCGGCCTCGCAACCAAAGAGGGGCGCGCGGACGGCGCTTTTCGTGATATGGCGGGGGCGGCGCGATTGCCACCGCCCCACGCGCAGTCTTAGTTGCTGTAATCCGGCGCATCCGTGCTGGCCAATTCGGGCCAGTCGGCAATCACATTGGTGCCTTGCAGCGGTTGCTGATAGCCCTTGTGACAGGTCTTGCAGGCCGCCTTGGGCGCATCACCCTGCATCGGGCCAAGCCGGTTTTCCGGAAGCAACCCGCCGGCCGGAACAAGATAATCGTTGTTCAGCTCCTGAACCATCGAGATGCCAAGCAGCTCGGTGCCCCATTGCGGTGTGACCTGCGATCCATCATAAAACGCGCGGGTGTTGTGGCAAAAGACACAGTTCACCCCAAGCGAATTCGAGATGTAGTTCATCAGCGCATAGGTCCGCTCGGCGTGTTGGATGCCGGGATAGCCGTCCTTGCCGGGGATACCGGCGACGCGGCTTTCAAGATCATGCACCTTGATGCTTTCACCATCGAGCAGGTATTTTTCAAGCGCATCCGAGGGCAGCGACGAATATTGGCTTTGCACGGTGACCCGGTTTTGATTGGCCGACCAGCCTTCGACGGTTTCGTTGACCGGGCCGATCTTGAACCAGATATCGCTTGGCACCGGCTGACCGCGGTGACAGGTATAGCAGGTGACGCCGACCTGTTTGTTGGCGTTCACATGCCCGGCCCAGTTTTCGTTGATGTTCTGGGTCATCGAGATCATCAGGTTCGCGACCGTCGACTGATAGCTTTCGGGATCTTCAAACAGATCGGGAATGCCGGTCCAGGATCGCATCGCCACAAGCAGGCGGTCATAGTTTTCAACCGTCAGATCGGCAAAGGCGGGCGGCACGTTTTCGCGTGCCTCCCCTGCGGTCTGCTCTCCGCCCTGCGGCACGATTGGGGCCGAGGTCGAGGCGAAAAACACCTCGATGCCGGGATCAGGCGCCGCCAGGTCGGCCTTGAACTCTGGCCGCGACATGCCGGTGCCACGTGGCCCCGTCTGCAGGCTCTCGGTGGCCATGGGTTGGCCCCATGTCACCAGCAGAGCCGCCACAAAGACCGCGCCCCCGACCACACCGACAGCAACGGCAGGCCCATAGATATCCTTGGGGTTTTCGCGGTTCCATTTATCAAACCATTTCGGAAACATGGATCATTCCCCCCGACCAATAAAGGATTCATAAGAGCCGTAAGCGTCATAGCCATAAGACCCGTCATAGAGCGGTGCAAAGTTGTGCTCTTGCGCCCAGATGAACCAGTTGTCGACAACCGTCCCCGTCAGCAAGATCCCGATGCCCCCGGTGATCGGCGTCAGAACGGCGAACCACCAGGCCCAACGGTGAATACCCTCCATCGTGGCGTTAAAGCCCATGGTCCAGCGCCAGAACAGGGCGGCGCGCTCGGATGCTGTGCCGCGATCGAATATCTGCTCCAGCTCGCGGTCGCCGCCAAAGCGGGTCACCGCCAGAATGGTCGCGCCATGCATCGCAAACAGCAGGACAGAGCCATAAAGGAACACGATCGAGAAACAGTGGAACGGGTTGTAGTAGAGGTTACCATAGCGGATGCTGAACGCGGTGGTCCAATCAAGGTGCGGGAAGATGCCATAAGGCACGGCTTCGCTCCACGAGCCCATCAGGATCGGGCGAAACAGCCCCAGCACAAGGAACAACCAGATCGCCGAGGCAAAGGCCCAGGCCACGTGCTTGCCCATCTTCTGCTGTTGCGCCAGTTGATATGTGCGCATCCACCAGGCCATGACCGACACCAAAAGGAAGAACGAGCTGATGATATACCAGCCCCCGTCATTGAGCGGCGGCATCGAAAGCCCGTATTCGGGGCTGGGCGGCTCAAGCGCGAGCCAGAACAGCTGTCGCAGGAATTCCGGCAAGGACCAGCCGACCTGTGCCAGCATGTTCATGCCGACGATGAAGAACCACATCAACCCGCTGGCAAGGCTTACGACGCCCAGCATTCCGAGGTTGACCGGCCCGATCTGGGCATTGCCGATCCAGCCGACGAGGGTGGAAAAGAACGGCTTGCCTGCACGTTCGGCCATCATCTCGCCGCTGTCGTCCATGCCCCATTCAGGTTTGCCCTGAACCTGCACTTGGGTGAAGATATTTTGATACTCAGCCATGGTTACATCCCCCCTTGGCCAGGCCAGATCGGCAATTCAAGCCACCAGTTCCACCATTCAGGCCAGCCCTTGGTCCAGACCGGGCCGGAGATGATGATACAGACCGCCGAGAAGAACACGGCGTTGATGGCCAGAAGAAACCCCAGCCGGTGAATCCCCAGCGTGCCCACCGAATATCCGATAAGATCGCGAAAGAACGTATCCTCGTGATCCGGCGTCTTGGCCTCTTCGCCCTTTTCAGGGTTGGCCGCCGACAGGATCAGACCACCATGCAGCGCAAGCGCCAGAGTGGTGGTAAAGAACAGGGTCACCGCCAACATATGCGCCGGGTTGTAATGGAAATGCAGATAGGCATAGCCGGTGTTGGAAACCCAATCGAGGTGGCTGAATATCCCATAGGGAAATCCATGCCCCCAGGCGCCCATCAGAAGCGGGCGAAAGATCACCAGCGTGACATAGGCGAGAATGGCAAAGCTGAAGGCAAAGGGCACATGATAGCCCATCCCAAGCTTGCGACAGATCTCGACTTCGCGCAGCGCCCAGCTGATGAAGGCGCCGGTGGCGCAGAATGTTATGATCTGCCACAGCCCCCCATCCATCAGCGGCGCCATGCCCAACCCGTATTTAAGGTCAGGCGGCGCGATATTGATTAGCCATGGGTTGAACGTGCCCTGTTGGGACGCCCCCCAGAAAATAAGGAATGTGCCTAGCAGGGCGAAAAATGCTGTCGTGACCCCGAAGAAACCGACATAGAAGGGCCCGACCCAAAAATCGAAAAGATCGCCGCCAACCAGCGTTCCCCCGCGGACACGGTACTTTCTTTCAAAACTGAGCAAAGCCATCACGTGGTCCCCGCGTTGTCCGGCTGTCCGGTCCACCCTGTCAGCCGATAGTTTCGTTAAGTAGCTACGGGCGAAACATCCGCCCCGCCCGCAGCGTTTATGTGGGCAGTTGGATCACTGACCGTACTTCGCAGCGGCGATTTCAAACCAGTTGAAACCGTCGGTGCTCAGAAGCACGAGGTGAATCATTGCTGCCAGCAAGAACAGGAACACGCCCTGCGCCACGAATACGCGGCGGGGGTCGAAGATCAGCCATACTTTGTAAAACTTAGCCATTTTCTACCCCTTCCTCAGAACCACGGGAACCAGATGAAGGTTGCAATATGTGCAACCACTGCAATCGCCGTGAACAGCCAAAGACCACTCATGTAGACGGAATGCAGCTCCTGGGCCTGCTCGTCGGTGAGACCTGTGAACGACAGGTCAGATTTATCAGCCATGAACTTTCCTCCGGAACGTTATGCTGACGTCGCGAACCCCGCGACCGGGTCCTTCGGGACCATCATGGCCCCGCAGGTTTCTGTCCGCCCTATCGGGCAGGCAGCTCTTGATCCCGGTCCTTTCAGACCGAGAAAATCAATGGCGTGGTCCGATCCGCCTCGGCCCAGGCACGCGCCAGCGGGCCGCGCAGGTCAAGGGTTCGGTACTGGATCACGTCGCGCACCCAACGCGCGCTTGCAAACGGCAGCGCGAGGGCGAAAATCATTGCAAAATAAACCTTGAATTCCAGACCACGCTGGCGGGCCTGACGGCTGCGCACCCGTGGCGGATTTGATGTCATGTCAGTCATCGTCTCAGTCCTCCTCTCGAACTGTGTCCCCGACGGCGCGGGGGGAAATCGCTTGTATGGTCTGCAACACCACGCGCTCGTCACCCTGGCGCAGGGCGGCCTCTTCGGCGGCATCGCGCAGCGCCTTGGCGGCGGAAATCCGGGTCAGAACCGGGTGGCTTGCCACGATCCGGTCCAGCTCTCGGCGGGCGTCGGTGTCCCAGGGGAAATCGCGGCGCAACGGCGTGAGCGTCGCATCGACAGCATCCATTTCGGTGCCGAGCGGCAGGATATGAAACAGCGCGTCAAACAGGCTGTTGCACACTTCCTGCAAGATCCAGGTGGCGCCGGCATAGCCCATCATCGGCGTTCCCGTGGCGCGCCGGATCGCAGCCCCCGGAAAGCTCGCCGGGATGAACGAGGGCTGTGGCCCATGGCCCGACTTGAGCTCGGCGAGATACATTTTCTCGTTGATCGACCCCATCAGGATCAGCGGCCGTTTCTGCGCGATAAGCGCGCGCACTTCCTCGTTGTTGTTCTTGGTGCCCGCACTGCGCGAGACCGCAAAGGCACAGGGCAGGCCCATGTCGTTTTCAAGAAAATTGCGGATGCCGCGGGCATAGGTTTCATTGGCCACGATGGCGAAATTCGCTGTGGCAAAGAAATCCTGCGTCACACTGCGCCACAGATCCCAGACCGGCTTGATCGTCGAATGCTTCTCGCGCTCGATAAAGGGTTCCGGGTCAAGCCCAAGCATCTCGCCAAGCTTGCGCAGGAACAGCGTGGTCGACACCACCCCGATCGGCGCCTGAAGGTAGGGTTTGTTCAAAACCTCGGCAAGACCGCGGCCAAATTCCCGGTACATGCAGATATTGACGTCGGCATTGACCAGGTTGCGCATCTCGGCCAGATGCGCGCCAAGCGGCATCACCATGTTGACCTCGGCCCCGATGCCCTCGACCAGACGGCGGAGCTCGTGAAGATCGCTCGGCATGTTGAAGGTGCCATACATCGGCCCAAGGATGTTGACGCGCGGCGCGGCACCCTCTTCGCGCTTTTTCTCCGGCGGCATGCGGCCCTTGGTCATGCCAAACTCGGTGAACAACCAGGTCATCGCCCGATCCGCCGATTGCCACTGATCCTCATCAATGGTGCGCGGCAAAAACCGCTGGATATTGGTGCCCTGCGGCGTCACGCCGCCGCCGATCATCTCGGCAATCGAGCCCGTGACCACCACCGCCGGAAGCGCCGGATCAAGCGTGCCCCAGGCGCGTTTCATCGCCTCTTCGGTGCCCGATCCCATCTCGGCCTCGCCAAGACCGGTCACGACAATCGGCAATTCATGCGGCGGCAAGGCATCGGTGTAATGCAACACGCTCGTCACCGGCAGGTTCTCACAGCCCACCGGGCCATCGATCACCACCTGCAACCCCTTGATGGCGCAGAAGGCATAAACCGCCCCCCAATAACCGCCCGCGCGATCATGATCCTGAATCAACATGGCACACCTGCCGGTTTCTTCTGGCCAAAAATATCCCGGGGGAGTCGCCCCTTGGGCGACGGGGGCAGCGCCCCCAAAATGCGATATGCCTGCCAAATGCGCATCACATCATCTCCTGCGCTTTGGCGGCGCGGGCTTGCTTTTCAAGCTTTTTCTGATGCGCGGCGCGGAAATCGGGGCGCAGATTGGGGCTGCCCTCCCAGATACCTGCCGTGTCACCCGTACCCACCCCCTCAAAAAAGGCGCGCATATCGTCCATCCGGCCCTTGTTGGCGATCGCGGCATTGACCACCTCGGCCAGACTGCCCGCCCCGGCCGGGCCCATAAGCGGGCGCGCCGAAATCAGGTTGGTGAAATAAAGCGCCGGGATCCCGGCCTCTTTCGCCTTCTGCACCACCGGCGTCGTGCCGATGGCCAGATCGGGCTTCACCGCCTCCATCGCCGCCAGATCGTCCTCCAGGCTGGCGCGGTAAGTCACTTTCACCCCGCGCGCCTCCAGCCACTCGCGATCGGGCGCCGACCAGGCGTTGCGCGCGCAGGCGGTGCCCACATAAGGAATATGCGCACCACTTTCGATCAACAGACGCGCCACCAGCAATTCACTGCCCTCATAACCCGAGAGCGTGATCGTGCCCTTGATCGGCGCACCGGCAAGCGCGCCCTTGATCGCGGGCAAAAACGCGTTTTGGGCGGCGGCCACCTTGTCGGCGGCAAGACCAAAGGCCTCGCCGATCCCGGCAAGCCAGGCGGCGGTGCCGTCATGGCCGACCGGCGCAGAGCCCACGATGGGCCGACCGGCGGCCTGAAACTCGCGTATGGCGGCGGTATAAAACGGATGGATCGCGGCCACGGCGCCACAATCCAGCGCGGCATAAAGCTCTCGCCATTCGCGACAGGGCACAACCGGCCCCGCGGCAAGGCCCATCGGCGCCAGCATCTGGCCGATCATCATCGGGTCAACCGGGAACATCTCGCCCAAAAGGGTCACTGTCGGGCGATCCGATTTGCCGCCTATGGGCGCGGCAACCGGGCCTGCCATGACCTCTTTGCGGGCATAATTCAGCATCGCCCCGGCCAGAACATCCTTGGCCTCGGCATGGGTCGGAATGCCAAATCCCGGCACATCAATCCCGACAATCCGCACGCCGTTGATCTCGCTTGGCAACAGGCGCAGCGGCACGCCGCTGGCGGTCGGCACGCACAGATTGGTGACCACCACCGCGTCAAAGCGGTCCGGGTCGGCCATCTCGTGCACGCTTTCGCGGATATCCTCGAAGAGCTTGCCGGTGACCAGGGTTTCGGAATTGAACGGCACATACCCAACCGAGCGGCGCGCGCCGTAAAAATGGCTGACGAAGGTCAACCCATAGACGCAACAGGCCGAGCCGGACAACACCGTTGCCACCCGCTTCATCCGCAATCCCACGCGCAAAGACCCAAAGGCCGGGCACATGGATTGGGGCTGATCATGCGGCCCCTTGGGATAATCGGCGGCATATTGATCGAGCAACTCGGACTGTCCGGCCATGCGCGCGGCCTTTTCCATCTCGGCGCCGGAATGACAGGTCCCGGCCCCGTCGCCCGCGATCATCGGCGCCTCTTCATTCGGCGTGCCGGTGATCACCTCGACCGAGGCGGCCGCGTCATATGTGACTTCATCGCTCATGCCGCGCACCTTGCCGGGGCATCGCGATCGCTTTGGGCGCTGTGTGCGTGGCTCTCATGCCTCATCATAGACCACCTCAAGCGATGCTTTCGGCGCGGCGTATTTACCGCGCATGTCCTCATCCGTGGCGGGTTCAAGCACGATATCGCCGCCGGTATCCTTGCTGTCGAACAGCGCCAGAAGGCCGTCCTGATCAAGCGGATCGGGGCGCACGGGCGGCGCGATCGAAACCGCTTCGGCCAGTTCGGAAAACAGGTCGCCCCATTGGCTCTGTGCGGTGCCGACAATCTGGTAATTGGCGGATTTCTTGCGCAGATCGTCATCCTGCGGGATTGCCGCCAGAACCGGAATGTTCACCGCTTTGGCAAAGGCCTGCGCCTCGCCGGAATGGTCGTCCTTGTTGATCACAAGACCCGCAACCCCGACATTGCCGCCCAGCTTGCGGAAATATTCCACCGCCGAACACACGTTGTTGGCCACGTAAAGCGACTGAAGATCGTTCGAGGCCACCAAAATGACCTTTTGCGCCATGTCCCGCGCAATCGGCAAACCAAAGCCGCCACACACCACATCGCCCAGAAAATCCAGCAGGACGTAATCAAAATCCCAGTCGTGAAATCCCAGTTTTTCCAACAGCTCAAAGCCGTGGATGATCCCGCGTCCGCCACAACCGCGGCCGACCTCGGGCCCGCCCAGCTCCATCGCGAACACACCGCCGCGCTTGAAGCAGACATCGCCGATCTTGACCGGCTCGCCGGCCAGGTTCTTCTTGGTCGAGGTCTCGATGATGGTTGGACAGGCCTTGCCGCCGAACAACAGGCTTGTGGTGTCGGATTTGGGATCGCATCCGATCAACAAAACGCGTTTGCCCATCTCGGCCATCATGTGGCTCAGGTTGGCCAGCGTAAACGATTTTCCGATACCGCCCTTGCCATAGATCGCGATGATCTGGGTCTTGGATTTCGGCTCTGCGGTGATGATATCGGCCAGATCCTCATGCGCCTCGTCGCGCAGGCGTTGGTCGAAATCCTTGAGATTCGGTATGTCGTCCTTCACGCTGCGTCCTTCCAATTGAGTATCATTTTCAGGCAGGCCGGATCGCTGAACGCGGTCCGATAGGCCTGTTGCGCCTCTGCGGGGCGGGCCTGATGGGTGATCAGCCCGGCCAGCGACAGCGCGCCGCTTTCCACAAGCGCGCGGGTCGCGGCCAGATCGTCATGCGACCATTCCGCCGCGATGCGAAAGCGCGCCTCTTTCATGAAAGCCATCGGGAAAGCAAAGCTCAACGCGCCGGGGTAAAAGCCGGCCAGAACAACCTCGCCACCCTTGGCCAGACGGCCGATCAGGGTATTGAGGATGTCCGGATCGCCCGAGGCGTCATAAATCGCGCGGTAATCGCGGCGCGCGTCGGTGTCGGGGTGAATGACTTCATAACCCTCGCCGCCCTCGCGACGATCGGCCTGGGTCTCCCAGACCGTGGGCGCAGGCGCGCCCGCCGCAATCGTGAGCCGCGCAAGCAAACGCCCCAGAACGCCGTGCCCGATGATGAGATCAGGCACCGCCTTGTCGAGCCCCGCCATCGCATGACGCGCCGTTGCCGCAAGCGCCAGAAGCGCGCCCTCTGCGCCAAAGCCCGCGTCAATCCGCGTTACCCGCTCGGCCTTGGTCACAAGACGCTGCGACGCGCCGCCAAAAAGGCCAAAGGCATCGGCAAAACAGTCGGCGCCGGGCACGAACACATGATCGCCAACCCGATAACCGGTGCCGGGTGCGGCCTCGACCACTTCGCCCGCGGCCTCATAACCGGGAACCAGCGGATACCCCATGCCCGGAAAGGGCGGCATCTTGCCCGACCAGAAAAGTTTTTCCGTGCCTGTCGAGATGCCGGAATGGGCCACGTCAACAACAAGATCGCCCGCACCCGGAGCCTTGAGCTTCAGGGTTTCAACGCCAAGGTCTTCGGGACCTTTCAGATGAACAGCGCAGGTTTCGATGACGGCCTCCTGTGGCGATCCCAAATGCGAAATGGCGTTGAGGGATTCTATAATGTAAGTTTATCTGTACGACGCAAAGTGTCAATCTATCTTTACACTTTACTAAGACAAGATGTCACAACCCCTTGACGCAGCGCACGGCACTGGCAACGTAGGGTCTTGGAGCAAAAGGAATTTTCACCTTTTCAAACCCGGCTTCGCGGCACAGATCCGCGATCCGCTCGGGCGATCTTGCGCGCCCGGTTCCCATCGCCATGGTGTAGAACGCAAAATAAACGTCGCCTTGGGGCGCGGGACGGATGCCGCCGGCCATCGGCTCTGCAACAATCAGGCGCCCGCCCTCAGGCAGCGCAGCGAACACCGCCGCCAACAGGGCGCGCACCGTCGAATCATCGTGATCGTAAAGCACCCGGATCAGCGATATCGCATCCATCCCGACCGGCAGCGCATCTTGCCGGAACGAGCCGGGCGCAAGCGCGATCCGCTCAGCCAGCCCAAGCGTCGCAAGCCGGCCCCGGGCCGAAGACATCACCTCGGGCAGATCAAAAAGCGTGAGGTTGAGGTCACGATACTGCGCCGCCACCTCTTGCAGAAACGCGCCCGAACCGCCGCCCACATCAAGCAGATGGCGCACCCCTTTGAGCGACACCATCCTCAGGACATCCTGCGCCACCAGCCCCTGAGATTGGGCCATGAGGTCAGAATAACGGTTCGCGACATCGGGCTCCATTTCCGCAGCGGCGCCAAAGACATAGGGCCAAAAACGCGCCAATTCCGTGTCGCCCTCGCCGCGCAAAAGGGCGACCGGATCGGCCATATCGGCGTAAAATGCGCCATGGTGACGGATCATCGCCTCAAGCCCCGGTACGCCCAAAATCGCGGCCCCCCTGCGCGCGAGGCCAAAGCGCCCGTCGCGACGGTGTTTCAACAACCCCAACCCCGCGCCGGCCTGAAGCAGTATCTGCATGCGACCCTCGGGCAGACCCGCGCGCAAGCAAAGCTCTGCGGATGTTTTCGGGCCTTCGGCGAGGCGGTGAAACACCTCAAGTTCGACCAGTGCCGAAAGAACCTGAGATTGAACAAACCCTTGAACAATATTGAAAATCGCCGCGCCATCGCGGCGCGCAACACCGCGCGTCAGGGGGAAGCCGCTGGCCCATCTCTGAAATCCGGGGCGCGCAATCAGCCGGGTGATCCAGCCGCCCGGCCCGCGTTTCCGGCGCGCCGGGGTCTCGGGAAGATCCCCCGTCGCCATCATGACCTCAGGCCCTCATCCGTGCCGGTAAGACCGGAATGATCCGCTCTGCCTGCATCTGGACCATCTGTGCCAATTGCGCCTCGCCCTTACAGGACGGGATCGAAGAAATTGCGCCAGACAGGATATCCTTTAGCCGGTCGGTCGCCCCCACCACGCCAAGCTCTGCCACTGCGTTGGGGCGACCATGCAGATCGTCCTGCCCTACCGGCTTGCCAAGGGTCTCGGCATCCAAAAGCGCGTCACGCAGGTCATCGGCCACCTGAAAGGCGGCACCAATGCGCGCGCCAAGCTCGTACCATGGTTCAGGTTCATGTCCGGCGGCGATTGCGCCCATCTGGGTGGCGGCAATGAACAGCGCCCCGGTTTTCGAGCGATGATAGGCCTCAAGATCGACAGACGGCTCGCTTTCCCAACCCTGACCCGCGCAAATACCGTTGGGCATGCCGCTGCGACGCGCCAGCGACAGGATCAACTGATTGGCGCGCATCGGCGCATGCGGGGCGGCCCGCGCCAGGACCTCGAAGGCCATGATGATAAGGCTGTCACCGGTCAGCACCGCAAGCGGCTCACCAAAGGCACGATGCACCGACGCCTTGCCACGCCGGATATCGGCATCGTCAAAACAGGGCAGATCGTCATGCACAAGGCTGGCGCAGTGAATAAGCTCCAGCGCGGCGGCGGCGGCCTCCGAAATCTCGGGGCGATCATCGCCGCAGGCCATCGCGACCGAAATCAGGATGGTTGGGCGAATGCGCGCGCCGCCGGGGCTTGTGGCATAGTCAAGCGCACGCGCCAGACGAGCCGGCGCCATACCGGCCTGCCCTTGGGTGATCGCCTCGGCGACCGCCCTTTGAATGCGGGTTTTGATGGGCATCAGCGCTTCCTTTTCGCCGCGTGTCACTTTTAACTGACACTGTGTATGTAAATTATACTGGACAGTTTGTCGGCGCGAGTCAACAATCCCCTTTATGAAAACCGCCCCACCCCCTTTCGAGCCACACGGCAGGGTCGTGGTCGTGGGCGCCGGTATCGCGGGGCTCGCGGCGGCGGCGCGACTGGCGCATTCGGGGATGAGCGTCACGGTCCTTGAACGTCACGCTGGACCGGGCGGCAAGATGCGCAGCGTACCGAGTTCGGCCGGTCCGGTGGATGCGGGGCCGACAGTGTTGACCATGCGCCCCGTCTTCGAGGCGCTGTTCGCCGCGCTTGATGAACGGCTGGACGATCACCTCACGCTGGTGCCGCAAACCATTCTGGCGCGGCATTTCTGGCCCGATGCAAGCCGTCTTGACCTCTTTGCAGACGAGGCGCAAAGCGCTGATGCGATTGAGAATTTTTCTGGCAAGACCTCCCGAAAACAGTTCATCGCCTTTTGCGCCCGCGCCCGCCGCCTGTTCGCGGGTTTCGATGCGCCAATGATGCAAACCGCCGCCCCCTCGCCGCTTGCGCTTGGCCGGGTCGTGGCGCGCGATCCGGGCCTGTTGCGTGCGATGGCGCCCTTCTCAAGCCTTGCCAGCAGCTTGGCGCGACAGTTCGACGACCCCCGCCTGGCCCAGCTTTTTGGCCGCTATGCCACCTATGTTGGCGGCTCACCCTATCAATCCCCGGCCCTTCTGGCGCTGATCTGGCAGGCCGAAGCGGCGGGCGTCTGGGTGGTCAAGGGTGGCATGCACCGACTTGCCAAGACCCTTGCCATGCTTGCCAGCGCGCGGGGCGCCACCTTTCAATATGACACCCATGTCGCCCGAGTTGACACATCTGACGGGCGCGTCACCGGCGTGACCCTCGCAAATGGGAACCAGATTGCCGCCGATACGGTTTTATTCAACGGCGATCCGCGCGCGCTTGCCGGCGGTCTTTTGGGGCCTGCTGCAATCGCCGTTGCGCCCCGGACCCTCACCGCCGAGCGCAGTCTTTCGGCGCAGGTCTGGGCCTTTGCCGCCAAGCCGATGGGGGTCGACCTTGTGCATCACAACGTCTTTTTCTGCGCCGATCCCAAGGCCGAATTTGACGATCTGCACGCCGGGCGCCCGCCGCGTGCGCCCACGATCTACGTCTGTGCGCAGGACCGTGGCCTGCCCGAGGCGCCACCCGACCGGGAACGCTTTGAAATCATCCTGAACGCGCCGCCGCTTGGCGGCCTGTCGCAGCCCGCCGAGGAATTTGCCCCATGTCAGACACGCACCTTTCAAACCCTGGCCCGCTTCGGGCTGCGCTTCGATCCGCTGCCGGAGGCGGGCGCGCTGACGACGCCGGGGCGCTTCGAGCGGCTGTTTCCGGCCAGCCTCGGATCGCTTTACGGGCAGAGCCCGCATGCGATGATGGCGGCGTTTCAGCGCCCGACGGCGCGCACGCCGATAAGGGGGCTTTACCTTGCGGGGGGCGGGGCGCATCCGGGGGCCGGGGTGCCGATGGCCACCCTCTCCGCGCGGCACGCGGCCGAGGCGATCTTGAGCGACCGAACTTTAACCTCGACGTGCCCCCAAACGGCTATGCCTGGTGGTATGTCGACGGCATAAGCGAAGATGGCACCCGCGCCATCAGCGTGATCGGCTTTATCGGGTCGGTCTTTTCGCCCTGGTATGCCTGGTCAGGGCGGCGCAATCCGGCCAATCATGTTTGTCTCAACGTCGCCACCTATGGCCCTGGCGGGCGGTTCACCATGACCGACAGGGGCACAAGCGCCCTGCGACAAACGCCCGACAGCCTTGTGATCGGACCGTCATCCATGCACTGGCGCAACGGGGTTCTGGTGATTGATGTCAACGAAATATCCTCGCCGCCGCTGATTTCCCGGGTCCGGGGACAGATTCGCGTGACACCCTCGGCGGTCACCGGGGTCGAAGTGCCGCTGACGCCGGATGGCGCGCATATCTGGCGCCCCTTTGGGCCGACATCAAGCATCGAGGTTGACCTTGATGCGCCCGGCTGGCGGTGGCAGGGGCATGGCTATTTCGATGCCAATTTCGGCACCCGCGCGCTTGAACAGGATTTCGAGCGCTGGACATGGGGGCGCTATCCGCTCAGCACTGGTAGCACCTGTTTTTACGACGCCACCCGCCTTGACGGCAGCACCTTTGCCACGGCGGTGCATTTTGATGCGAACGGCAATGCCGAGGTGATCGAGCCGCACCCCAAGGCGCGCATGGCCCGAAGTCTCTGGGGCGTGACGCGCGAGACCCGCGCCGACACCGGATATCGCCCGAAACAGGTCAAGGCGATGTTGGATGCGCCGTTTTATGCGCGCGCGGCGGTGCGCACCTGTCTTGACGGTGAAGAAACCGTCGGCGTGCACGAAGCGCTTGATCTCAAACGCTTTCGCAATCCCTTGTTAAAGCCGATGCTGGCGGTTCGGGTGCCGCGCCGCGCCCGGTGGCGGTTTGATTAACCCGCCGCGTCCGGGTTGAGCCGCAACACCGAAAGGTTCAGCATTCCAGCGACGCTGACCCAGACGAGATAGGGGAAAAACAGCATCCCCGCGACACTATCCACCAGCCAGAGCGCAATCATCGTGAGCGCAACAGACAGCCAGAGCAACATCAGAACGATCAGGCCAAGGCGCATGTTCTTGAGGCCGAAAAACACCGGCGTCCAGAGCCCGTTAAGTGCAATCTGCAAAGACCAGAGCGCCATCGCGATGCCATTGCCATCACTGACCGCAACCCGCGCGCCGGCCGCGGCCATGCAGACGTAAAGCACGGTCCAGACCACCGGGAACATCCAGTTGGGCGGCGTCCAGACGGGTTTTCTAAGTCTGGCATACCAGTCGCCCGGCATGAACAGGCTGCCGGTCGAGCCGGCGGCGAAACACGCGGCGAGGAAGATCGCGAAGCAAATCCATATCATGCTGTCTCTCTACCCTGCGCGGCACCGCACCTCAAGCCTGCGCTACGCTCAATATCCTGCGCCTTGAGGCGCGCGAGGGCGGCATAGAGCGTATCACTCCAATCGCTGGCCGGGGCAATGGCTCCGGCGGCGGCATCCACCAGATAGGCGGTTTCGGGCAAGGGGCGCGCATAGATCAGCGGCGAATGCGGCAGGATCGCGCCGCTGGCCACGCGCAGCATCGCCAAGGCAAGCCAGCCAAGTTTCTGGTGATCGCGGGTATAGGCGCGCTGTGTGATCGAATCATAACCCGCCGCGCGAACCTGTATCCCGATGCCCGCATAGATATAGCGCGCCGCCATGATGCCGGGGCGACATTTCAGCGGCAACAGCGCCACGCCGGTCTGTGCGCGGGTATAAAGCCCATCCGCCTCGTGCAGCAACCGGCGCACCATGCGGCGGATTTCGGGGCTGGGTTCGGGGTTTTGAAAGACCTGTTCAGGAGTGATCCCCGCCTCGGTCAGCCAATCGGTCGGCAGGTAAAGCCGCCCCTCGCGCGCATCCTCGCCCACGTCGCGGGCAATGTTTGTCAACTGCATCGCAACGCCAAGATCACAGGCGCGCGCCAAGGCATCCGCATCGCGCACCCGCATCAGAACGCACATCATCGCCCCCACGGCCGAGGCCACACGCGCAGCGTAGCCGCGCAGCTCTGACAGGGTGGCATAGCGGCGCTCTTCCGCGTCCCAGGCCAGCCCCTCAAGCAGGGCCTCGGGCAGGGCGCGCGGCATTTCGAATTCTTCGACGATGGCCGTGAACGCCCGGTCGGTCGGCGTATTGCGCGGCTTGCCCGCATAGACCCGGTCAAGGCGCTCATGCAAACTCAGGACTGCGGCGGCTTTTTCGGCCTGAAGGTCGACCGCATCATCGGCCAACCGGCAAAACGCATAAAGCGCCAAGGCCGGGTCACGCAACGAGCGCGGCAAGACCTTTGACGCCGTATGAAACGAGCGCGACCCGTGGCGGATCGCTTCGACGCAATGCGCCATATCGGCGGGGGCGATCATTCTGCGGCCGCCTGTATCGGCAGGGGCACGGCATCCGG